>DATCCB010000024.1:0-64341 GCA_036511515.1 Caulobacteraceae bacterium
CTTCGTCACGGGTGCGCTGATCGTCAGCGCCTGTCGGAAGGTGAACCAGTAGGGGGACGCGAATCCCCGCGCCGCGCCGGCGAAGGCCAGGAGCCAGGCGTTGCTGCCGGTGAAGGCCTGGCCGTCCGAGCGCAACGGCGAGGTCGGATCGCCGCCGCCCACCCAGGGCTGCCGCCACGGCGGCACGCCGCGCTCGATGCGCGCGATGATGTCAGCCATCAGGGGTTCAAGGGGATTGGACATGGGAGCCTTAAGGACGTCGGCGCCGGGTCAAATCCCGGTTCGCTCGCCCCCTCGCGCCCTCCCTCCTCCTTTTCCCCAGCGGCCGATCGGCTGCAGAGCAAGAGCCGCAGGCGGCGACGCCCGCGGCTCCCATCTGGCCCCTATGCAGCAGCCGCAAGGATCGTCTGGGCCGGCCACTTGGCGAGGATCGCCGTCAGCACCTCGGGCTTATCCGTGGGGACGAAGACGCGAGGGGCGTAGTTGATGATCTCGACGAAGCAGCCGAGCACGGTGAAGACCGACCGCTGCGAGGCCGCCCCAACGATCTCCAGCCGGTAGCGGTCCATCACCTTCGCCCGGCGCAGCCACAGACCGCCCGCCAGCGCGATCGAGGTGTTCTCGGTGAGCACCATCTCGGCGGCCGCTTCGCCGTTGCCCACAGCCGTGGCCGTATCGGTCAGACCGAGGGCCATCTTCAGCACCGGGATCTGGCCACTGTCGAGAACCCGACCAAGCCAGCGCCGGCCGTCCGGCGCCTTGAGGCGGCGAACGTTGGTCTGCTTGGACGGCAGGCTGCTCCAGACCGGCAGGAGCAACCCGGTCACCAGCACGAGCTGGCGGGTATGCCAGGGATCGGCCTGGACCACCTCGGCGTCCCACGTCGCGCGCCAGACGGCTTCCGCCACGGGCTCCCACGCCGACTCCTCATAGACCTTCAGGGGCGCGACGCTCCGCTTCTCCGGGCGAATGATGCGGACCGCCGGGACCAGGCGGTCGTCGTCATCGGTCGTCGTCAAGCCCTTCACCGCGACGCCGGCGCGCTGGGACCTGGTGTTGACGACATAGTCGAGCGCCAGCGGATCCAGGCCCACCAGGGCCTCGGCCGACGTCGTCATCACCCGGCGCGTCCGCACCTGAAAGGTGATGATCTTGGTCTGCGCGCCGGTGAGCGCATCGGTCCGGATCACCTCCTCGGAGACCACGCCGAGGTCATCGGCAAGGATGTCCTCCATCCCTCGGTCCAACGCACCCGACGAGGCAGCCCGCTCCAGGATGCTGCTCAGGATCTGGTCGAACGCCACGAAGAGGGCGTTCTGGTCCCCGATCCGCAGCGCCAGCAGCCGATTGAGGAAGGTGTTCATCGGCGGCATGTCGTCGGACTTCTTCAGGTTGCCGTCCCCATCGACCAGCTTCAGGCCGGTCTTGTGCTCGAAGCTCATCCTGTCCATCGCCTCGACCGTGCCGAAATGCAGCGCGACGAAGAAAGCCTGCAGCGCCCGATGCGCCCAGGGGCTTTCGAGATTATCCTCGGCCCTGAAGAGGCCGGCGCCCGCCGTTCGGCGCTCGCCCCGGGTGAGGGCGCCCAGGCTGTCGAGCCGCCGGGCGATCGTGCTCAGGAAGCGCTTCTCGCCGTGGATGTCCGTCGTCACCGGACGAAACAGCGGCGCGTGGGCCTGGTTGGTGCGGTGCGAGCGACCCAGGCCCTGGATGGCCGCGTCGGCGCGCCAGCCCGGCTCCACCAGGTAGTGGGCCCGCCGGCTCCGGTTCGCGACGTTCAGGTCGGCGTGGTAGCTGCGGCCGGTGCCGCCGGCGTCCGAGAACACCAGCACGCGCTTCTTGCCGGACATGAAGGCGTCGGTCTCGGCCTTGGCCGCCGAGGCGCTGCGGCGCTCGACGACCCGGCGGCTGTCGCGCAAGACGACCCGGCGCGAGCGGCCGGTGATCTCGGCCACGTTGTCCGTGCCGAGCGCGTCCAGCACCGCGTCCAGCACGCCGGGGACGGCGGGCAGGCAGGCCAGATGGACGACGAGCTCGTCCCGCAACCGGAGCGCCTCCTGGCTCAGCACCGGGCGGCCGTCGAGCATGACCGGGACCATGGTCACGTTGCCGTCCTCGTCCTCGACGGCGTCCATCGCCGCGATCGGGAACGCGCCCATCAGATAGTCGAGCACCTGATCCTTGGGGGTCATGTCGATGGTGAGGTTGTTCCACTCCTCCGGCGGGATCTCCGCCAGGCGGCGCTCCATGACCGCCTCGTTGGTCGAGACGATCTGAACCACGGCCGATCGCCCTTCGGCGAGATCGCCGCGGATCGAGGCGATCAGGGTCGGGGCCTTCAGCCCGGCCAGCAGATGGCCGAAGAAGCGCAGCTTCGCCCCTTCGAAGGCCGACAGCACGGCCGATGCGGCCTGGCCGCTCTTGGCCTTGCCGTCCTCGGTGATCCCCACGGCTTCGAGCGCCGCGCGGAGATTGTGATGGATCAGCTGATAGGCGTCGGCCCAGGCGTCCCAGATCTCGACGTCGCCCTTCGCGAGCGGGTGGCGCAGCGCCTCGTATTCCACGCCGTCGAACGACAGCGAGCGGGCGATGTAGAGCCCCAGCGCCTTCAATTCGCGGGCGATCAGCTCCATCACCGCGACGCCGCCTTTCTCGACGGCGTCCATGAAGGCCTCGCGGGTCGGGAACGGCGCTTCCGGGCCGCCCCAGAGGCCGAGCCGGACGGTGTAGGCGAGGTTCTCCGACGTGGTTGCTCCGGTCGCCGAGACATAGAGGATCCGTGCGCCCGGCAGCCGGTTCTGCAGCGCGAGGCCCGCCATGCCTTGCAGCGAGGCCTTCTTGGGCCCGCGCGAGCCCTTGCCGCCGCCCGCGGCGTTGGCCATGGCGTGCGCTTCGTCGAAGACGATCACGCCGTCGAAGTCCGCCCCCAGCCACCCCACGATCTGGTCGAGCCGCGAGAGGCGCTCGCCCCGGGCCGGCTGGCGCAGCGTGGCGTAGGTGGTGAAGAGGACGCCCCGATCCATCGCGATTGCGTCGGCCTGCTTCCAGGCGCTCTGCGGGGTGATGTCGGTCGCCGCGCCACCGATGGAGCCCCAGTCGCGGCGGGCATCCTCCAGCAGAGCGTCGTTCCTGGACAGCCAGACCGCCCGGGTGCGGCCTTGGGCCATGTTGTCGACGATGACGCCGGCGATCTGGCGGCCCTTGCCGCAGCCGGTGCCGTCGCCAAGGAAGAAGCCCCGGCGAAACTGAACCGCGCCCTCGGTCCCGTCGGCCACCAGGATCACCTGGTGCGCCGCCTCACCGAGCCGCCATGAGCCGGGCAGGGTCCTGGAGTGCGCCTCGCCGGCGTAGATGATCGTCTCCAGCTGCGCATCGGAGACCAGGCCGTCCTCGACCATCCCGGTCGGCAGGACCGGGCGATAGCTCGGCGCCGGCGGCGCAACCGAGGCCATCGGACCGGATTCCACGAGGGCGGAAGGGTGAGGCTGGGCCTGCGGGAAGGCGACGCGGCCGAGCGCATAGGCCTGATAGAGGCCGACATCGTGGCCCTCGCCGGACCAGGCCTTCGCCTCATAGGCAAGCGGCGTGGTCGATCCCAGCAAGCCCAGCCGGCTGGACGGCGTCGCCAGCGCCCGGGCCCGGGGCGCCAGGAAGGCGACGGCCGAGACCGCGCGAAACTGGCGCGGCTGGGCGGTTGGTCGGGGATCGAGCGAAGCCGCCAGCTTAGCGGCGTCGGCCAGGGTCTCGCAGACGACGACCTGGCGAGGGGAGGGGGCCTCAGCCAGGCCACGGTCGAGCACCAGCAGGCCGGTCTCAACCGACGTGCCGTGCTTGGCGTAGGCGCGTGCGGGAAAGGCCAGGGTCGCGACGATGCGGCCGCGCAGAGCCAGGGCGCGCATGGCGCCGGCGTCCTCGAAGACGCGCGCGGGCACGATCGCCGACAGCCTGCCGCCTTCGGCCAGGCAGTCGATCGCGGCGTGCAAGTGCGCCTCGAGGTGCTGGAAGGGCGGGTTGGTGATGACCGCGTGGAAGCTGCCCGACGAGGCCAGCAGGTCCTTCAGATGCACCGCGTCGTGGCGCGTGCGCGAAGCGGCCCCGAACAGGCCGTCGAGCAGGGCCGCCCGATGCGGCGCCAGCTCGTTGAGCTGCAGGTTCGCTCCGCAGGCCTCGGCGATGATCGCCATCAGCCCCGTGCCGGCCGACGGCTCGAGCACCAGATCGCCCGGGCGGATCTGCGCGGCCGCGACGGCGAGGGCCGCAAGCGCCGGCGGCGTGGAGAACTGGTCCAGCGCGACCTGCTCCTCGCTGCGGCGGGTGTGAGTCAAGGTGAGGTCGGTGACGGCCGCCAGCAGCGCAGCGATCTCGGCCGGCGCGTCTTCCAGACGGCCGATCTGCGGGCCGAGGCGCCGCAGCTGAAGCACGAGCGCGGCTTCCATCGCGTCGTAGGCGTCCCGCCAGGACCAGGCCCCGTCGGCGTCCGTGCCGCCGAACGAGGTGGTCATCACGCCCGCCACCAGCTTGCGGTCCAGGGCACGCGAGCGATTCAGGTTGGGGACGAGGGCTCGCGCGGCGGCCAGGGTGTTGGCGGCCTTGTCCGAGCACTGTTCGAGGCCGAAGAGGGGAAGAAGGGCGTTCATGGGAGGCTTCCGTTCGCCCGGGGCGGAGGGCGCCTCCCTCCAGTCCCGCCGGGCTCGCGAAGCCCTTTCCCCGCCTCCCTCCTTTCGGCTGCGAAGCTGGACCGTCCACGACGCTCCCGATCAGCCACGGCAAAAGAGCCCCCCGCCCGAAGGCGAGGGGCTCCAACGGCTCAGGCGGCGATCTGGTGGTCGATCTCGCCCGGCGTCAGCTCCGGTGATGGATCCTCGCCGTCATCGGCGGGCGCATCGTCAACCCCCTCATCGGCGATCATGATCTCAGCCGCGTCCCACGACAGCGCCGCCGGCGCCCATTGGCGTTCCGCGGCCGCTTCCGCCACGAAGACGACCAGGTCGTCCTTCTTCAGGGTCTTCGCCCGGGGGTCGTCCACCTCCATCTCGGCCAGCAGCGCCAGCAGATGCTTCTTGGTGTGAACGGCCAGATAGTCCGCGTCCGGCGTCCAATGGGCGGAGATGTCGGCGGCGCAGAGCCCGGCGATCTCCACGGCTTCGGCGCGGGCCGCATGGCGGATCGAACTGGTGCGAGCCTCGCGCACATTGAGCGAGATGGCCACCAGCTCGGCGAGCAGAGCCATCTTCTCGCCGTGGGCCAAGGTCTCGACCCAGGGGATCGGCCTGAGACCTGACGCCTTGTAGTCGGCTCGCCGGGCCTCCAACCGCCCGCGCACCTCGCCGTCCAGGGCGGGGATCGCAGGTGTCTGTCCCCGCGAATACCGGGTCGCCGAGATGGTCACGGCCGAGGTCTCCGCCGAGACCCCGCCGTGCAGCGCCAGATGCTTGAAGAGCTGCGCCAGGAGCGCCGTCAGCGCCACGCCGGGATTATCCGCCAGGTCCCGGATCAAGCCGCGCGTAGCCACGTCGGTGCGCGTCTCATGGAAGACATGGCTGGCGCCGGCGACATCAACGTCGGCTTGAGGGACCTCGACATCGTCATAGGCCCGCCCGTAGCCCGTCTTGGCCCCGAACCCGCCGCCCGCCTCCTCGCCATCCTCCTCCTCGTCGCCCTCTTCCGCGGCGGGGGCCGGGTTGGCGAAGAAGCTCGCCGCCACGCCAGCTTCAGAGTCTGGAAAGAGGATGACCGCGCCGAGCGTGGTGCGCCCCAGCGGTATGCGGGCGACCTCCATCTTCGCCCGCAGCGCGGGCAGGATCGTCGTGGCGGCTTCTTCGCCGCAGAGGTCAGCCTGGCCCACGTCCGCCATCGTGCTGGCAGCGTCCTGCTGCGCGCCCCTGTAGGCGGCCCTGACCTCCTCGGTCAGGTCGCCCTGGTAGACGTAGGGCAGGTTGAAGAAGCCATCCGGCGCCCGAAAGCCTTTCTCGCCACCGATGTAGACCGCCAGACCGGCGGTCTCGAACGCCTGGACGACCGGATCGACCCGGCCACGCCAGAGCTCCGTGAGCATCTCCGGATCGAGCAGCACGTCGGGCAGCTCGCCGAACAGATCGCTCTCCACCCGCCCGCCGGCGGCCGTGTAGCGCGCCATGCCGACCATGCTGAAACGAGCGTCCGTCACGTCCGTGCGGGTCCGCTCGACGCGGTTGCTGAGCTGATAGTCCTGGAAGTAGCCGTCCAGGGCGGTCTGGGCGATGTCACCTTGCTCCTTCTGGTCAGGGATCCGCGCCAGCTGGCGCGCATGCTTCAGGTTGATCTTTCCCTGGCGCAGGGCCTTTAGCGCCTTGGGGTGAAGTCCGGCCAGCGCGGAGAGCCGCCGGATCTCCAGCTCGTCGTAGCCGAGCGCGCCGGCGATCGAGGTGCTGTCCATCTTCGACTTGCGCATCTTGCCGATTGCCACGATCACGTCGGCGATGTGGATCGGCCAGCGCTCGGCGTTGGTCAGGACGGCCGCGGCCGCCTGGGCGGATTTCGACTCGAAGACATCGCAGCGGACAGGATGGGCCGGGTGGATCCGGCCCGCCTCGAGTAGCAGCTCCAGGCCGAACAGGCGGCGGCGGCCATCGAGGGCCATGTAGGGCTTCTCGCCCTTTCGGCCGGGCCTCACGCAAAGCGGGACAACGACGTCGGCGACGGCGATAGTCTCGGCGAGTTGGGGGATGCCTTCGTCCGCGGGCTCCATGGCGCGGATGTTCTCCGGCGCAATGCCGATGTCACAGAGCGGAACAACAGTCTGGATCGGGGCCGTTGGGCCAGCGGCGGTTTGGGCGGCGAGGTCGGTCATGGGGATCGGGTCCGGCGCCGTGGGCGAGGGCCATCCTGCCCCTAAGCGCACCCAACCCCTCCCTACCTCCATCCTTTCGGGGGCACCGCTAGCCTGGCCGGCAAAATCCAACGAACGCGATCCAGATCGCGTCATCGGATGGTCAATGTTGACTCTTCTCGGACATTCAAGGGGTCCGCTTTCGGCGACCTGGTTGAACGCTGCGGTATCACCGGTTCCGACTCTCGGCAGAGGGAGCCTCAGCAACCTGACCGTTCAGCCACGATAAGGGATGCTTGACCCGCTCACCTTGGAGACAAGCGGTGCTTAGAGTCTGTCAAAAAAGAGACGCCACAGCTTCGACTGGCGCGCGGACCCCGCGGGAAATGGACGGCCAGTTATGCACCGGGTGAATGTCGCCTTTCTGGAAGGGGCTGCCGACAGCCGCAACGACCTCGTTTGCATCCATGGACTAGGCCACAACCGTCTCGGCGTGGCGCGCGCGCAAGACGATGGGGAGCACCTTTCGCAGGAAATAGTGCTCGGCGAAGCACTTCATCAGGGCGGCATCCTTGAGATCGGCCGTCAGCGTGTGGCGCTGGTCGCTCTCGAACTTGGCGACCATCTCGACCGCGCGGTCGCGATCCTCGGTCTGGCCCCAGGTCTCATCGAAGAAAACGCGAAACGCCGTGGCGAAGTCATCACCCGCCGGACACTCGCCGGTCTGCTCCATCCAGGCCTTCAGCGCCATGATGAAGTTGCCGAGCGCCTGGATCTCGCACTGCCAATGGACGTCGTTCAGCGACAGGAAGTTGAGCCCGCCCAGATAGTAGGCGACGCCTGGAAAGTCGGTCTGCTCGCTCGGTCGCGGGAGCGCGTTGAGGACGGCCGCAACCGCGACAAGGTCCTGCTCGGTGAGAACCCGGTTCTCACCCCAGTTGATCTTGAGCTCGGGATTGCGATCGAGTCCGAAGGGATGCTGGGACTCGAGATCGACGATGTCCTCGTAGAACCGGCTCGTCTGTTCGGGCAACCGCCACCACCAAAAGCCGAGTGTCCCAAGGTTCAGGGCGGCGACGAAGACCCTGTAGAGGCCAAAGCCAGTGATCCACAGCGCCTCGACCGGAGTATCGTCGCCGAGGATGAATTCAACGATCAAGCCGGTCTTGTTGGCGGTCAGCTTGACCCAATCGCATTGCTTGTTCCACTCATTCAACGCCTTCGGCCGGATCGAGTGCGAGGCGCATTTTATCCGTGTCCGGATGCGCCATTTATCCTTGGTCTTCTTCGCGGGTAGCGCCTTCGAGCGCTGCAGTTCTGCGTCTCTGGCCGCCGTCGCCGCCGCGTCTGCCTTATCGAAGACCTCACGCAGCCATTGAGCCCAAGCCTTGGCGTCCTTCAACTCGGCGAGCTTGTCCAGGGACTCCTTGGAGAAGATATATTTGCGGGTCTCCGGGTCATCGGCGACCTTCAGGAACCAGGCCTGCCGTTCGACTTCCGCCAGCGTGACCGTCTCGCGCAGCGACTGCGCCGCCGCGTGCGCCAAGCGCGCCTCGGTGAAGCGCAGGAGGTTGTCGATCTCCTCGTCGCTCACCGCGGTGCTGGGGATCGAATAGGCGTCGTCCGTCACATCGACGTAGAGGCCGGCCAGGCGGGTGTCATGGATCCGGCGGGCGAGGCCGATCATGTCCTCGAACGTCTCTTTCGTGATCCGTTCGGCCAGGAAGTTGCCGCCGAAGAAGCACCAGAACAACTTCTTGACGTGATCCTGCGTCGCCTTCATCGGCCACGCCGGCGGGGTCGACGAGGCCCCGGCGACCGTCTCGACGCCGAGCAACTCGCGCCGTCCCAGCTCCTCAAGCGCCAGGGCGGCTAGGTGGTAGGCGATGTTCGCCCGCCCCGACGCCCGCACCACCTTGGCGCTCTCGAATAGGTCCGTCGCGTGCGCGACGCAGGTCGCCATGGCGGCGGCGATGCCCGCGTCGATTGGGTTGGGAATGGTGTCGTCGCCGGTCACCGCGACGCTTTGCTCGTCGACTTCGCGTTGAATCGATCGATGTGGTGTTTTCGCGTTTGCTCGGCCAACGACAAGGATCGCTCGATCCGTGAGGTGAGCGTTCCCCAGGATTCGTGTTCGGGCGGATAGGCCTGTTCCAGGTCGAACGCTTCGATGCAGACCAGCGCCAGCCGCAGGCTCTTTTCCGAGCTGTGCAGGAACGAATTGAACAGGTTGACCGGCAGCTGACCCTCGCGCTGCCACCAACCCTCCACCGACAGCGCGAGTGTGTGCAGGGAGTCGTAGAACCGGATCAGCGCCAACGCCTTGGCACCGGGCAAGTCCTTCACCTGCGGGACGCTAGGATACAGCACCGGCAAATAGGGAAGGAAGTCCTCCTTCAAGTCGTTCGGCTTGATCTGATTGTCGGCGGACGCGCAGCTGAAATTCACCGCGGCGCGGTCGTTGATATAGAGCACGCGCTCGATCGTCCGGTACAGTTCCGGCGCCAGACAGTCCTGCGCTTCGCTTTGCTTCTTCGCCTTGTCCTCGGCGTCGGTACGGCGCTTGTTGAGCTCGGTGATCCACGCGCCCAGCAACGCGGCGCCGGCGCCGAACAGGGCGCCCGCGAGCGGCGACGTCTGCAGCACCGTGGCGATACCGCCTGCTACAAAGAGCGCCACGGACAAGCCGAGGTGAGGATTTTCCCTGACGTATTTGAAGACGCGCCGGCCCGATTGGACAACGACGTTCGATTTCTGCTGGGGCTCAGTCACGCCGATGATTTGCTACCTCGTCTTCTTTCGTGGAGCGAGAGCTAAGACTTCGGCGGCCTCCTTGCGCACGGCTGCGCTCTTGCTGTGCATGTCCTTGGCCGCGCGTGAAAGTTTCGCCGGCGTCGGGATTCTCGCTTTAGCCATCAGGCCTTCCTCCACTTGTCGCGACCGCCTGCGGTGGTGTTGCGGACTCGCTCCACAAGCGGTTTCCCATTCGGGTTCAACTCCACGGCACGCTCGATCGCCGCCGCTTGGGTCGGCAGCACAGCGCTAGCCCGCTGGGCGTCCGCCTTCCGCACGGCGTAGTCGCCTTGAGGGCGCCGCTCCACAAAAAGCTGATCCTTCTTCACCTTGACCTCCTATGCGTTACAAGCCCGTTACGTGCCCTTGCGCGGATGTGGTAAGGTCGAATACAAACTTCAAGAGTGCGTCTCTCAAGATTCTTCCGAAAGGCAGTGGGCCTTCTCCAGTTGAACTGCATGCTCTAGACCTGAGTGAGGTCGTGCAATGGAATTTAACGACACCGTTTACATAAGAGGGAACGTCGGCAGCGCCTTCTTCCCGCGTTGGCAAGTCCGGTGTCGGGAGTTGGCAACGGGTCGTTCCGCACCGCCGGCACGGCTCCCGAGTGTCCGCTTCAGGCGCTGATCTCAACTTCTGCTATTGGCGCATAGCCGACGGGGACCTAGGCCGGCCGGGCCGCTTCATTCCAGTCGCCATGGGGCTCCGGGGGCAGGGCGACCTGGCTGCGTACCCCCTGACGCGCCAGCCGGCGCCGCAGGACCTCGGCGGAAGCCTCGCCGTCCTTGCCGCGATCGGCGGCGATCATGACGAAACGCACGCCCTCGGGTGCTGACCAGCTCCGCAGGTTGCGCGTCGACATCAGCGCCCAGCCGGGCAGCGCAAAGCACTCGGTCGCCGATAGGGCGGTGAAGAAGCCCTCTGCCACCAGCATCTCCGGAGCGGCCGCATCGATCCGCACGGCGGTTCCAGGCGGGACCGACCCGACGGTCTTGCGCGACAGGTGAAGGTCGACCACGCGACGGCCGTTCGGCGCAAGATAGGTCACCTCGACGGCGGTGAACGCACCCTGCGCATCGGTGACGCCGACAAGCAGCGCCGGCCGCCGGAGCCGGTCGTCGCCGTAGGCGGACACCGGCGTCTCGCTGTTGTGGCGAACGATCTCGGGGCCGGGCAGGGCGCGTTCGATGTGCCGCAGGCGGCAATGGCGCTCCGAGAGCGAGCCCGGCAGCGCCCGGCCGCCTTCCCAGATCCGGCGCGCGGCCGCCAGGCGTTCAACATCGGAGGTCCTGATCACGCCGAGCGCCGCCCTGGCGTTGCCCTTCGACACGGAGGTCGGCGCGTTGTGGGCGTCGACCAGGCCGTGCTCGCGCAGATGGTCGAGCACCGTGCGCCAGTCGCCGTCACCGAAAGTGTGGACGATGATGCGGCCTTCCTTGAGCATCAGCGACACCGACCGGTCGGCCGGGCTGTGGCCCGGCGCTGGGATATTGGCCCGGTCGCCCCGGTCGTAGAGATCGCCGCCGAGGACCTGGACGATGGTCTTCAAGGTCATGACCAAATCTCCGAACCCAGCAAAGCACAAAAACAGAACATGGCAACCTCCTGGCGCCCGAGGAACCCTTTCCTCACCAGGCCGGGCCCTCGCTCCATCCTTCTCGATCGCCGCCGCCGCCCGCTGAAACTCCGGGGGCGTTGCGGGGGCGCCCCCGCTGGAGGGGGTAGACGGAGACCCAAGGGGCTCCGACTCAGGGGGAGGGCGCTCCCCCCTTCGAGCTCGCATCTCTCGTTTTGTCGCCGCCCCGGCGAACAGCTTGGCGCGGCGTGCCGCCGATCGTCGCAACCGTTGAGGAATCGCAAGCGTTACGACCGCCGGAAACCGGGTGATTTCTGGCGTCCGCGGGGTAAGCTCGGGCGCGACTCGCAGCGGGGCTCACGCTAGGTTGCGGCGAAGGCAGTCTGGAAAGGAGGCCTCTTTGAAGGGTCAGCCGCCGTACGAAGAAGATGACGAGGCCGGGGCGCGCAGCGAGGAGGCGTGGATCGTGTCCTCCAACCCGGAGCTCAAGATACGCGTACGGAGCTTGACGCTCTACCTGCACCACGGCGGATCGCTGAAGGACATCCGCCTGGTCGAAGGCGAGGACGGGAGCTGGACCATGTGGGTCCGCCTGGCCAGCCGTCCTGGCGAATACCGGGTCAACCAGTTCAAGTCGGATCAGCCCAAGACCTACCGGGACGTCGGGCTGGCCGTGGCCTGCTGCCGCGAGGACTTCGGCTATTTCGGCGCGATCACGCTGTCGACCGACAAGCCGCCGGGCGGCCCGACGGGCCAGGCGGCCATCGCCGCCGACCACAACGTCAACGGCGACGCCGAGTAGACCAGTCCGGAGCCCCGGCCTCGCCGATCGGATCAAGCATCGTGCGCGCCGAGGGGACGTTGGCGAACACTCTCGAGGCTAACGCCTTGCGGACGGCGCCTGGGCCTCTGATCGCCGAGCATGCGGGCTGTCCCGCGACGCCGGCAACGGTGTCCAGATAGCGTCGTTTGGGTCACTGGCGTCGCCAAAAGCCCGCAACAAGGCTGTCGGCAAGCTCGCCACCCACACCGCCATGAACGCGTCCAGCCGGTCATGTCTCGAGCCGGCGACGGTGCGCCGGAGACGAACCTCGAGCGCATCCGGCGCCCATCCGGTCGCCGCGGCGATGGCGGCCAACTGCAATCGATAGCCCTCTTCCGTTGATTTGTGGGCGTGGATGGGCAGCAGCGCCCGCGCGATCGCGAAGGGATAGACCTCGATGACCTCGAAGCTGGTTCGAAGCGCCGCGAACAGTTCGAAGCCGTAGAGCATCCAGACCTTGTTCGCGTGCGGCAACCGCGCCAGCGGTACGCCCCCGGAAAGGTGGGCTCGACAGGCGGCCAGCACTCCCGGCCACTCGTCCACGCTCGGCGTCTTGAATGCTGAAAGCCCGGCGCCAAAAAGGTCGATTTCGCATCTGCGACCGCCCTGCCGGCCAGGGGCCGCGGGTGCATCGACGGCGATCCGCTCGACGCGCCACCCCATCTCGCGAGAGATGCCCGCGATCGCCGCGGCGACAGCGCGCGTTTTTTCGGCGTACGGAGCCGCCAAAGCCACCTCTCGATTGCCCGTTCCCCGCGGGATCCTGTCCAACAGGGCGCGGCGCAGCTCCGCGGGCTCCAGCCTGCCGTCCCGGCGCAAGGCGAAGCACACGGGCAATCGCCGATCTTTCGCGCAGGCGACATCAATCCCGATGAACACCTGCTCGTCGTCTCTACTGTCCCCGGGCGTCAAGGTTCAGCCCCTGCGCCAGAGACCGGTGGGCTGGGGTCGCCTTGCTTCAGGCCCTTGTTCCCTCCGTGGCTGGTGAGCTTTACTCGAGCTTCCATGGATCGACGATCGGGACGCCCAGGTCGTTGAAGTCCGCCACATTGCGGGTGACCAGGATTTTGCGATGCACGGCCGCGGTCGCGGCGATGAGGGTGTCGGCCATGTCCCGAGGGCGCACGGCGGCCATGCGTCCCCACTCCAGGGCGACCTCATCGCTGATGGGCAGGATTCGGCGGGCGTGATCCACCCGCAGCTGTTCGAGCCAGCGATGAAGCGAGATGGCGGCCGCCGCGTCGGAACGCGTCTTCTGGCTGATGCCCTTCATGATCTCGCCCAGGGTCACGACGCTCAAGAAGACCTGGTCAGGATCGACGGACCGCAGCCAGTCGCGCGCCTCGGGGCGCCCGCGCCTGGCTTCGGAGAGGACGTTGGTATCGACCAGGTACATCAGAAGCTGATGTCGCGGTCCGGGCCGCGCGGCCGGTCGTTGATGGCTTCGACCAGATCATCGGGCCAGGGCTCACCGGCGAGGATATGGTCGACGATGGACGGTCGCTTGGAAGTGAGCTGGCGATATTCCTGCTCGGAGAGGACAACCGCCGCCGGCTCGCCGCGCACGCTCACATGTTGCGGTCCTTCGCCCTGCGCGCGGCGGACGACTTCGCTCAGACGCGCTTTGGCTTCCTGCAGCTGCCAGATCGGCTCGTGGCTGGCCTTTTTGGCGTTCGCGCTCATGGGAACACTCTCCAACTAGTCAGACTAGTATGCATGCGTTAAGCTTCGTTCGTCAAGGCAGACCAAGACCCGCCATGGGCCCCAACCGATTGCATGCCAGGCCTCCTTCATCCCCGCTTTCGCAAGGTGACGACAACGCGCTGGACACTCTCGCCGGCCGCGTCGCAAGCCTCGAGGATCGCGGGAACGAAGTCCCGCTTGATCTTGTCGGCCGCCACGCCCGATAGCGTCGACAGCGTCAGCACGCCGGCCTCTATGCCATGGAACCCGATCCGTCCGAACCAGCTCCCGTAGGCGCCTTGGCGGACGATCCGCTGAAGTTCGGCGTCGATCGCGTGCCATTTGGGATCCTCGGCGCCTGGGGAATCCATCAGCGCCGGCGGGGGAGGGGTCACGGCCGGAATCTCGCCCTTGGCCCGCATGATGCGAGCGAAGTTCAGCCGCAGATCCGGGGCGCCCTCGGGGTCGCGCGTCGCCATCCAGCCGAAGTATTTGCAAGGGTTCTGGATGGCCGGGTCTTCAAGGGCGATGGCCAGCATGGCAATCACCCGCGGCCCATGGCGCCGCCAGCCCCAGGTGACCGACAGCGCGTTGTTTCGCTCCGTCTCCGGAAGCAGTTCGGCCGCGGCGGCGGCAATTCGGGCGGCGTCGGCCGGCCCAGCGCTGGACGGGTCGGCGAGGACGTGGGCCGGGACCAGCGGCGCCAGCCTCGGACATACCTCGACGGCCGCCTGAAGCTCCTGGCGCACCATTTCCGCCCGCACCGACGGCGCAGAACCACCCCCGGCAAAACCGCTTGCTCTCCTTGGTGAGCAAGGGGTGCTGACCTCTCGGCTGGCTTGATGGTGGGTCGAGGATCCGTTGGCCTCGACACCGCCGGCGCGTCTATCGCGCCGCTCAGGGAATGGACTTCGCGCCGTAGGCGCGTCCGCTTCTCGTACAGTAGAACTTTCGTTCACATGGGACTGTTCTAGGCGCCGGTCTTCCGGCGCCCGGGCGCTATTTCTTCCCGCGAACACGACCGCCTCGGAATAGAGCGCCCGACGAGCGTGCGCCGCTTCGCGGACGGCCGCGTCGGCGGCCTCCATCTCCCCCAGGCGCGCCACGAGTGGGGCGAGGTCGTAAGCCTCGACGCCGGCGGGGCGGTTGGCGCGGGTGTAGTCGCGGACCATGAAGCCGGCGGCCTCCAGCGCCCTGCGGTGCGCCCGCGCGGTGCTCTCGCTGCAGCCGAGATAGTCGGCGATCAACGACGAGCTGGGCCAGACGCAGGCGATGTCCTGCTCAAGGCGGTCCTGGTTGAGGTGCTCGACGTAGAGCATCAGGGTCATGCGCTGCGCGAGGGTGAGCGTCGGCGTGCCCTTCAGCACCGCCGCGGCGATCCTCGCCACGGTCTCGCCAGGCTGCCAGCGCCAGCGCTCCGCGCTGTCGCAGACCTCCGCGAAGTTGGGGGCGCGCTTGGCGAAACCTGGTCGCCAATCGCCTATGGAGCATGCGGTATCCATGTCGTCCCTTTTGAGTTGGGACGAGGCCGTTTCGACGGTGCGGGAAATCGGCAGGCTTGGAGACGCAAGTCCCCGTTTCCGGACTTGACGACGCGAAAAGCGCCCCCTAGGGTGTCCGGACCAAATCAGCCGCCATCACACGGCACCTGCGATTTCCGAGAGCCTCCAGCGCCAACTGGGGGCTTTCGCCGTTTTGAGGGTCTCGTCTAGGTCAAGGCAAAAGTCCTTCGGATGCGCCGGACGCGGACGAATCGAATCGCGACTCGGCACGGCGGAGCCTTTGCTGAGTCTGAACAAAGCCAAAGCCCGGAAAACGTGCGGTTTTGCCCGGAAAGGGCCGTCTGGGACGGTTGACGAAGGTGCCTGGTTGGGCATGTCCGCCCGGCGCCGATTCGCTTCGAATCAAGCGCGCGCGACCGCTGGTTTGCCGCCGGCGCGGACCGCGTCGCCCTTGCGCCAGGTCTGGAAGCCGCGATCGGCGTCCATGAACGCGCCCAGCATATGTGGCACGAGCACCTCCAGATCGACCGGACCGTTGGCCTCGGCATAGGCGCGCAGATAGTCGGCGAGGTCCACGGCGAGCTTGCCCTTCAGCCGCAGGCGCAGATCGGTCGTCTTCTCCTCGGTGTCGATCTTGGCGAGGGCCAGAGTCGTCATTGGCGTCCGCGCCACGGTCAGGTTCCTTCCTGGGAGACGAGGAAGCGATCGATCGCCGCAAAGGCGAAGTCGGTGAGCTTCAGATTCTGGGTCTCGAGGTGGCCCCGCACGCGCGTGCAGAGCCGGCGGGAGATTCGCACCGACACCCGGTCCTTGGTTCCGCGCGTCGCGGGGAAGGTAACGGAGACGCCGGCATCGAGCGTGTCGACGAGTTGGGCAAAGGCGCGTTCGTAGGCGACGCGGACGCATCCGCGAGGGTTCTTGCGGGTGTTCAACGTCTCGGCGGTCTCGAGCATCTGCTCGTGCAGACCTTCGGGCAGAAAGAGCCCAAGCTTCTCGGCGGTACAGGTCACTTTTGGAATTCTCACTGATAAGGGGCGAGGATCATGTCCTTGTTGACCAGCACCCGAAGCGGCCAGCCGGCGCGCACGGTGATGGTCGGCTGACGGTTAAGGTCGCGCGCGGTGATCTGCTGACCAACCTGCTGCGCCTCGTTCGAGACGCCGCTTCCGGCGCTGTTGATCACCAGGTCCCCGGAGCTGCGGGCGCTGGCGTCCTGGGCGGAGGCGGCGCCGACGCTGAAGAGCGTCGAAAGCAGTATCCCTTTGGCGAGCTGCGCGAAGTGATCGTTCACCCGGTCATGCAGCCCGCTGGCGCCGGTGAGATCCGCGCCGGTCATCGAGCCGATGTTGATCGAGCGGCCATTGGGCATGATCACCCGGTTCCAGGCGATCAGCGCCCGCTCCTGGCCGTAGGCGACCTGGCTGTCGTACTGGCCGATCAGGCGCGAGCCCTGGGGAATGAGGACGGTGCGGCCGGTCGCATGGTCGTAGACCGGCTCGGTCACCTGGGCGATCACTTCGCCTGGCAGGTCGGAGTTGATCGCCGTGATCAGAGCGGCGGGAATCACCGTCCCGGCCTTGACCTCCCAGGGGCTGATCGCCTCGCGCAGGGGATTGGCGAGATAATCGTCCACCCGGGAACCGGCGGCGAACTGCCGCTTCTCGCCCTGGCCGTTCTGAAGCCCCACCTCCGCCGCCTCGTGGGGACCTCCGCCGCCGTCCGGCGGCGCGACGAAGGCGAGGCCCGACGGACCCGCGTCGGGCGCGCCCTGGCTCGCGGCCCCGCCGAAGAAAGGGCCTCCGGCGCGCGCCGCCGTGGCCTGGGCGGCGGCCTCTGCGCGGGCCGGATCCACCGGCGCGGGCGAGGCAGGGGAGCCGGCGGCCGGCGCCTGACCGGGCGCGCCCGGCGGGGGCAGGGCGGCCGTGCCCGGCGCCCCGGCGGCGCGGAGGGCCGGGTCGGCGTAGCCCTGGGCATAGCGATTGGCGATCTCGGGCTTCTGGGGGTTCTGCGTGTCTGCCGCCGCTTGCAGGTCCTGGCTCTTCTGCGGGGTCGCGCTGGCGCCGCCGAAGCCAAGGTAGAAGCCCAGCCCCACGATGGCGGCGAGAGCGGCCGCGCCGGCGAGCAGGTATTTGCGGTTCCACCGGGTGACGGGCATGCGCGGCGCGGCCAGCACGCTGGCCGGCGGCGCCTTGCGTTCCGGCCGCGCGCCCGAGACGATATCGACGATCGGCGGATCGGGGGGAAGGTGAGTCATGGCTCAGCCCCGCTGGCCGGTGCGGGTGATCCGCACGACTGTCTGGGGCTTTTCACCAAGACGCAGCTCGGCCACATCGATCAGACGATCGACCACATAGTAGCCGCCGAGAAGGCGGTAGTTGACCAGCTGCGCCTGATCCTTGGGGCCAATCAGGAACAGGGGAGGGGCCTCGCTCGAGCCGAGGTTGGCCGGGAACTGGATGTAGGTCTTCAGCCCGTCGTCGAAGACCCGCAGCGGCTGCCAGCGCGGCGCGTGGCGGGTGTGCACCGCCTTGACGCTGTAGCCGAAGTTCAGGTGATCGATGGCGGTTTCGGCGACGACCGATCGGGCCGCGGCCGCACGCGCCGCCTGCTGCTCGCGCATCTGTTCCTGCGGATAGTTCCAGGCGATGACGCTGGTGTAGGTGTCGCCCTCCTGGCTGACCGCGTCCAGAAGATAGGTCCGCTGGTCGGTGGTGAGGATGATGTTGGTCCGCAACCCCCCGCGGACGGGCTTGACGAACACGATCACCTGCTCGCCTGGGCCGGTCCCCTGGACCGTCTCGCCGAGCACCCAGCGCACCGTGTCGCCGGCCGCCTTGGAGATCAGCTTCTCCCCGGGACGAAGCGTGATCGCGGTGAGGAACCGCGGGCTGGTGTTGACCGTGTAGAGCCGTCCCGGCTCGAAATCGTAATAGAGCGCCGCATTGACGTAGGCGCCGGGGGTCGGCGCCGACACGGATGCGCCGTTGGCCGCCCGCACGGTGCGAAGCGCCCCGGATCTCGCCGCCCTGCGCCGCGTCGACATGCGCCGATGGTGGACCACGCCGGCCGGCGCCGGGGCTTCCGATCCGGTCGTGACGACCGCCGCCCGCGCCGCGACAGCCGGCGGCGACGCCGGCGGGGCGGCGGAGGTAGCCGCCGTCGCGGACGATAAGCCGCCGCCGGCAAGGACGAGGAGGACGGCGAGGCTCGAGGCGGCCAAGGCCTGGGGAAGTTTCCTGTTCATGACGCTAAAGGTCCCGGCTCCACTGGAATGAGGTGATGAAGATGCCCAGCGGGTTGGCCCTCAGTTCGGCCTCGTCCTTGGGCGGGTTGATCTTGACGGTGAAGAGGCCCGTCCAGTTCTCGGTCGCGCTGCTGGCGCCCTCGTCGAAGGTCGTTTCGCGCCACTGCACCTGGTAGGTGTTGGGACTGCGGGCCAGGATCGAGACGATCTCGACGTTCACGGCCTGTGACCCGACGTTCGAGAAGGGGTCGTGCGTCTTGGCGTATTCGTTGAGCGAGCCGATCGCCGGGCCGGCGACGAAGCGGTAGGCGCCGGTCCAGTTGTCGCGGATCACGATCGGGTCGATGCTCTTGGATCGCGTGAGCTTCACCCAGTCGGCCAGGAAGTAGCCGGTCTCGGCCGTGGACGGCGCGTAGACGCGGCCGGCGACCTCGATGCGCCCAGGGCGGCCGTACTTGTCGACCGGCACGACGTAGGTGGCGATGTGGGTGTTGCTGGACTGGTAGATGAATCCCCCGAGCGACAGAGCCGCCAGGCCGAGCGCGCCGAAGGCGGCGAGGCGCCAGTTCTTGGCTTGGACCACGGCCGAACCGATGCGGTTGTCCCACTCCTGGGCCGCGCGCTGATACGGGCTCCCGCGCGGAGCTGAGTCCCCGTAGCGGTCATTGGGCCGTCGAAAAGCGTTCAGCATCGAAGATCATCCCCTCTGGAGTTCATGGCTCGGGCTCTTCGCGCGGCGGCGCGGGGGTGGCCGCCATTCCGGGGCTCGAGCCTTCCCCGCCAGCGGTGGCCGTCGCGGCGGCGCCGCGGGCGGCGCCCCCGAGCCCTCCGCCTTGGCGGACCTGCGCGCGCGCCACGGTCTGGGCGGGGGTTGGTTGCGGGGCCGGATTGGCCGACGGCGCCGTCTCCGCAACGTCCTGGACGTCGACGGCCGAGGACCCTGATCCGAAGGCGCCCGAAGCGAAGCTGCGACCCTCGGCGAACGCGGCAGACACAGGCGCGGGCGCGAAGACGGCGCCAGAGGAGCCCGGACCGCCGGTAGCACCGGCGGCCCCCGGCGCGCCGCTCGGTCCACCGGGGGAGATCGCGCCGGCGGCGGCCCGGGCGGACGCAACCGTCTGACCCCCCGCCGCCTGGGCGATCGCGCCTCCAGCCATGCGAGCGGCCAAGCCAACTCCGGCGACACCGGCGGCGACGCCCGCCGCGCCCATCACCGCCCCGCCGGCGTTGAGCTGCGGGCCGCCGCTGATCAGCGCGCCGGCGATCGCGGGAATTTTGAGCGCCAGCATGACCATCACGACCGCGCCGAGGAGCAGCCCGACGTCTTCGTTGATGTCGGGAGCGGCCGACACCGTGTAGGTGTTGAACACAGCGGTTCCGAGACTGACGACGATGGCCAGCGCCATGAGCTTGATGCCGACGGACACGACGTAACCGATGGCTCGCTCGCTCATGAACGAGGTCTGCGTGAGCACGCCGAAGGGAACGGTGACGAACGCGATCAGCGTGACGATGTGAAACTCGATGATCGTGACGACGATCTCGATGGCCAGGATGACGAAGGCGATGAGGATTCCAATGGCGGCGATCAGCGCCATCAGGACCACGTCGATGTGGGCGAAAAACTCAATCGGGCCGGGGGCGATCTGCTTGACGTAGAGCATCAGGGCCTTGATGACCGTGATCCCGGCCAAGACGACCTTGGAGGGCGAAGTGGTAAAGTCCGACAGCGACATCGCGCCGCCGCCCGCCTTGAGACCGAGGGCGGCGAAGCCATTGACGACCGTCTTGCTCAGTGTCGGCCACTGGGCGACGAGGAAAACGAAAAATCCGACGAGCAGGGTCTTGCGCACCAGCGAGGCAAGCACGTTCTGATTCTCGTCGATCGCCCAGAGGATCGCCGTGACGACAATGCTGATGACGACCAGGCTCGCCAGCGTCGCGGTGACATCGCCCTGAATCAGGCCGAACCCAGTATCTACCTGGCTTCTGAACTTGTTGAGGAAGTCGTCCAGTGCCCCTGGATCGGCGGTCGCCATGGCGGTGTCCTGTCGCCCTGGGTTTCAAAGGCTGCCGGGGTGCGCGACCCGGCTCTTGGGCTTCTTGATCGCCCAGAAGCGATCGCTCTCGACGTCTGCGGCGGCCGACGACGCGTTGATGCAGTTCGGCGGCTTCTCGATCTCACCGGGGTCGGCCCGGCAATCGGCGATCGATGCGCTCCGTTCGTCCGGGTGCGCGAGGAAGTAGGCCTTGTCGTGAACCGGCTTCAGCGGCGAACACGCGGTGACGCCAAGGCCGCCAACGACGGAGATGATGAAAGGAAGCCCTCGCATCAAAGGGATCCCGGGTTGGTGACGCGGCTCGCCGGCTTCTGGACGTTCCAATAGCGCTGGCTCTCGGCAGCGCCGGCCGCCTGCGCCGCCTGGGCCTGAGAGGCGGCCGTCTGTTCTGCCCGCCCCTGAGTGATCAGGATGGTCTGCAGCTGAGTCAGCTGGGTGCTCAGCGCCGCGAGGAGCTGGTTGGTGGCCTGGATGGCGCCGGTCTGGCCCGCGGCGCTCTGCGAGGCGGCGACGGCCCGGCCTACGGCGTTCGCCGTCGCAGGCTGAGCTTGGACGATCTGGTTTTGCGTCGCCATCGCTTGCTGGAGGGTCTGGCGGCTCATCGTCTGCCAGCTGGCGAGCGCCTGGCTGATCTGGACGAAGCTCATCCCCTGCATGTTGGCGGGGTAGGCCTGCTGATACTGCTGGGCGACGTTCTGGCTGTTGTATCCGATGCCCTGCGCCTGCTGGAGCAGCTGGGTGGCCTGCGAGTTGATGGTGAGGAGCGGTCCAGTGACGTTGGTCCCCAGGTTCCGCAGCATGGCCGCCTGGTTGGCCAGCTGCGCCTCGAGCTGCTGAATCTGTTGGAGCTGCTGTGAGACCTGCTTGATGGCCTGGGCGATGGCGCTCGGGTCGATGACCGTCACCTGCGCCGTGGCGGGCTGTGGCAAGGTCGCCGTCGTTCCGATAGCGAGGGCAGCGACCAGGGCTGCGGCTGCGAAGAGCTTACGCATGACGGGAGTCCTTGGGGTTGGGGATGGAGGGGTCGGGGCTGGGCCACAGGTTCGCGGCGTCCGCGGTCATGAAAAGCGGTTCGGTCCGCAGGCGAAAGGCGATCGCCGCGCCGAACAGGAGGAAGCCCGCGAGCGTCACGAAGAAGTTGCGGTGAAGCGGCGTGGCGAAGACGGCGAAGAACCCGGGAGCAGCGAGCATGAGGAACAGGAACCGGCGCCGACGTCGGGTGGCGATCCATCGCGGAGGAAGCCCCCCGGCCAGCCGCGAGAAGAGCGCGAACTGCGCTGGAGTTAGGGGAGGGGGGTCATCGGCGGCGATCCTCGCCGAGTCCTGACAGGCGTCATCCGTGGAAGGCTTCTCCATCACGCGACCTTCGCGCTGGCGCGCGCGGCGCTCTGCGCCAGGTAGGCGGCGACCTCCGCCTGCCCCTTGGCCGCGAAGAACGCCGCCGCGAAACCCTCGACGCCGTGCTGGGCGAGGATGGCGCTCATCAACTGCTGGTCGCCAGGCGAGGAGGAGCCGACCGCGGCGAGCATGAGCGGGCCGAGGCCAAGCTCGAACAGCCGGTTCCCGGTGCTGGACTGGTAGTAGTATTCACGCTTTGGCGTGGCGCCGGCGATGATGCGGATCTGCTGGGCGTTGAGACCAAACCCGGCATAGAGTTCGGCGATCTGAGGCGTCTGGGCGTCGGGGTTCGGCAGAAAAACCCGCGTCGGGCAGCTCTCGATCAGCGCCGGCGCGATCGAGGATCGCGCGATGTCGGCCAGACTCTGCGTGGCGAAGACGACGGCGACGTTGAACTTGCGCAGCGTCTTCAGCCACTCGCGGATCTTGGCCGCGAACGAGCCCTGGTCGAGGAAGAGCCACGCCTCGTCCAGAATGAGAAGCGTCGGCCGGCCGTCGAAGCGTTTTTCGAGGCTGCGGAAGATGTAGGTGAGGACCGGCGCGAGGGCGGCCTTGTTCCCCATCAACTCGGCCATCTCGAAGGTCTGCCAGGAAGCCTTGGTCAAGGCGTTGTGGTGGGCGTCGAGCAGATGACCGTGCGGGCCGCTCAGGGTGTAGGGCTGGAGCGCGGCCTTGACGTCGCGGTCCTGGATGGTGGCGGCCAGAAGGGTCAAGGTTCTCTGGTCGCGCGGGCCTTCGGCCAGGTTGCGCAATCCACCCCAGATCTCCTCCTTGACTTGGGGGGTGATCGGGGCGCCCTCGGCGGCGACGATATCCTGCACCCATTCCTGGGCCCAGGCGCGGTCTTCGGCACTGTCGATCTCGGCCAGCGGCTGGAAGGCGAGCTCGCTCTGGTCGCCGCCCAGGACGTAGAATCTGCCACCCGTAAGAATGGTGGCGGCGCGCGAGCTGGCGCCCTTGTCGAAGAAGAAGACCTGGGCCTCGGGGTAGCGAAGCCACTGGACGGCGATGGTGTTGAGCAGGACCGACTTGCCCGAGCCGGTCGGCCCCACGATCATGGTGTGGCCCACGTCGCCCTGGTGCAGGTCGAACCGGAATGGTGTCGTGCCGGCGGTCCTGGCGAACATGAGCGGCGGCTGAGCGCCCAGGCAGCCCCGCTTCAGGCACTCGGCCGTCAGGTGCTCGTTTCGGGTCGGCCCCGGCCAGATGGCCGACATCGGCATCATGTCGCAGAGGTTCAGCGAGGAGACGAGCGGTCGGCGCAGGTCGGCGTAGGCCTGGCCGGGCAGGCTGCCGACCCAGGCTTCGACCGCGTTGACGTCCTCGACCTTGCAGACGAAGCCGACGCGGTTGATGGCGCTCTCGACCTCCCGCACCCGGTTCGCCAGGCGGTCCGGGTCGGGATCCATCAACGTGACCGTGGGCGTGAAATAGCCGATGGAGGCGTAGTCCCCGCCGAGGATGGCCAGGGCGGCGTCGGCGTCGGTGGCCTTGGCAGCCGCGTCCGGGTCCTCGAGCTGGGACGGCTCGCGGGTGATCGCCTCCTTGAGGAGCGCCAGGACGCCCTTGCGCTTGGCGAACCAACGCTTGCGGACGGTCGTGACGACCTTTCGGGCGTCCTCCTTGTCGAGCGGCAGGAAGCGGCAGACCCAGCGGTAGCCGACACCGAGTTCGTTCAGGCGATCGAGCAGTCCCGGCGACGAGGTGGTCGGATAGGCCCGCACGGAGATGGTCCGGACGTAGTTCTCGCCGAGTCGCGGAAAGAGGCCGCCCTGGAAATCGTCGTCGGTGAGGAAGGCGTCCAGATAAGCCGGCGTGTCCGGCGTCCGCACGTAGTGGCGCTTGGTGGAGACGCAGCCGTGAAGATAGGTCAGCGTCTCGTCGTCGTTGAGTTCACGCACCTCCGGCATGATCGCGCGCAGGATGTCGGCGATCTGGCCCGCGGTGCTCAGGAAATCGCGGAGCGCGGCGCGGTACATGCCTGCCGCGCCGCGCCCCGAGGGGGCATTCTCCAAAAGCAGGCTTTCGGCCGTGCTGACCGACTCCTCCGGCGGCAGGAAGGTGAAGGTCAGGTAGTAGCGGCTCTCGAAATGACGCTCCTGGGCTTCGAAGGCCGCCCGGCGCTCATCGTCGATCAAGTCCGAGACCGGGTCGGGGAAGGCGCTCGCGGGGTACTCCTGCGACGAGGCGCGAAGGGCCTCGATATGCAGGCACCAGCGCGAGCCGAGTCGCCGCAGCGCGTTGTTCAGCTGCGCCCTCGTGGCCACCAAGCTGGCGTCCGTCGAGCTGGCCAGATCGGGGCCGCGGAAGGCCAAGGTCTTCTGAAAGCTGCCGTCCTTGTTGAGGACGAGGCCCGGCCCGATCAACGCGACCCAGGGCAGATGGTCGAAGAGGCGTTCAGCCTTGGCGCGGTACTCTTTGAGGTAAAGCATGGCGGGGCGCTGCGAAGGGGATCAGGCGCTAAGCAGGGAGGAGACGAAGCGCGCGGCGGAATAGACGGTGACGACGATGGCCGTGGTCATGACGACGGCGCCGCCGAGACGCCCCGCGGTCAGGGCCGGCCACAGGGGGGTCCGGTTGGCGGGCAGCCACAGCAGGCCCGCGACCAAGGCCAGGACGGCCGCCGGCCCCGCCGGCTCCAGGCCGAGAACCTCGACCATCACGCGTCCCAATAGGGCTTCTGGCGGATGTGACGCTTCAGGGCGTCGAAGAAGTAGGGATCGCGCTTGTTCAGCCAGTAGGCGCCGGCGTGGACCGCCATGCCCAGGGGAATTCCGATCAGGGGGACCTGAAGCCCGAGCGCCAGAACGGCCGTCAGAGTGCCGTTGAGCACCGCGATCATGCGCGGCACGCCGGCGATCGTGACCGGCTCCGAGAGGGAGCTGTGGAAGCCGATCTCGAAGCCTTCCAGCTGCGACTGGGCCACGTCAGAACGCCGCGCCAGACGTGATGTTGAAGAAGCTGGTCAGGAAAGTCGTCGCCGTGAAGGCGATGGCGAGCCCAAAGACGATGCCGATCCCCTTGCGCATGGCCGATCCGCCTTCAGCGAACGCGAAGCCCAGCCCGGTAATGACGATGGCGATGATGCCGACTGCCTTGGCGACCGGGCCAGAGAGAGAGTTCTGAATCGTGGTGAGCGGCGCCTCCCACGGCATGGCCGTGCCGCTGCTCGAGGCCCACGCCGGGCTCGCGAGCAGGAGCGTGACGCCAGCAGCGATCAGCGCGGTCTGCGACCGGTCAAGCAGGCGCGCGGTCGCGCTCGCAAACTGGCGAGGAGATATCA
Source organism: Caulobacteraceae bacterium (assembly GCA_036511515.1). Taxonomy (GTDB): domain Bacteria; phylum Pseudomonadota; class Alphaproteobacteria; order Caulobacterales; family Caulobacteraceae; genus Acaudatibacter. The sequence continues at coordinate 25,171 of DATCCB010000024.1, forward strand.
TCATGAAGTGCTTTCTTGCCGAAGAACGCCCCCGAAGTCGGGCTTTGGATGCGGCGCTACTTCCGGCACCTAAACGGCTATTTCTGGGCGCATGCCCGAGTTTTGTGGGCTGATCCGCCCCGGCGCTGAATTTTGGATTTGAGAAGCTGTTCAATGAAAGCCCGGCGCGGTTTCCGTGGCGGGCGGGTTTCGGTGCGGACCCTTAGCTGCGCCAAGGAAAAGCAGGCTGCGAGGAGCCCGCGCGCCGCGCGGGCGGGAAGCGCCGTCGAGGTTCCGGCGGCGCCGAAGGCGCCCGAAGGGGCGCGCCCGCAGGAGAGCCGCAGGCGCGGGACCGAGCGCGATCGGCGGAAACTCACCGGCTGCGAAGCGAAGCGACGCTCGCGCGAGGGATAGTCACCCGAATGGGCCGAGACGCTGAAAGCGGCTCGGGGCGCAAAGCGCCTAGAGCCCGGTCCCGAAGGGGCGCGCTCAACGTCTACGGCGTGTGTAGCTCCTACTTGGCTCCCTGGACGCTCAAAGCAGCGGCGGCCTTATACCTGTCGCCGGCCATGAATTCGGCTTGCAGGCCCTGGTTTGCCTTCATGAGATCGGAGAATCTGACCAGGAAATCTTCTGCCAGTTCGAGGCCGGCCCCGACCTCGCTGGCGGCCGCGATCATTCCAATAATGCCAACAGCGGCGTTTGAGATAAGCCATAGGTCCGTCGAAACGAAATAGGGGTCTTCAATATCAAAAAATGGGGTCTCCGCCGTGTCACTCACATCCGGGTCGAAACGGAACGTGCTGGCCGTATAGACGATATTGGAATGAGCGGATGTCGCGTTGATGTTGTCTTTAACACTCTTCAGCGCCCCAGAATATTCGGGTAGCGTCTTTGCGAGCCACTTATAGGCCTTGCTCAGGATGACCTCCGTCTTTCGTGCCGGCGAGCCAGCCCCGTTGACGAGGAAGTTCTCAAGCGAGGGATTACAAAGGGAGAATGCGGCGTTCGCGGCCGACTCCAAGGCGAATCGCAGATTCAGCATCGCCTGTATCTTGTGAAGTCGGACCGTCGACATCAACGCGAGCGTGTGGTGCTTCTTGGCGTGCGACATATACCGAAGGAATATTTCGCGGTCGTAGTTCGCGGATTTGATGAACAGCGATAGGAGCGCGGTGGCGTCACAGGCGTGCCCGAAATGCTTCCCGTACTTCTCGGAGGCCAGCTGCAGAAGCCTGTTCTCTTCCTCGAACAGCGCATCGAGCGTTGACACAGGTACCGCAGGCGCTGCGGTCATCCCAGCAAGCCCATCACAAGCGTCTGAAGCCGGTCCAGATCCGATACCCCTCGGCCCGGGGACTTCAGATGGCCCGACAAGCGCCCGGTCGTGCTGTCGGCCGTCACGAAGTTTGACAGCTCAGCGAGCTGGTTTGGTATTTCTGCCAGGGTCGCGATCACGTCGCCCCGGGACATAGATTTCAGCTCAGCCAGGAGCTCGATCTCATAGCCGGCGAAACCATAGGTGCGGGCAAGCTCCCTCGAGCTGATCAGCGCGTCACAGACGCGCATCGGTCGCCGGTCCACAAGCGCTCGGACGACGTTATTCTCGGTGAGCATGACCGTGGCCATGACCTGGCCGCCGATGTCCCGTAGCGCCAGGGTGACGCCTTCGCGGGAAGGGGGTCTGAAGAGGGGGTTTTCGGCCATGGCGGCGCGTTACCTTCTTGTCGATTTTGGCAATGGAGCCGGACGTGTCGGGGCCGATGCGCCCGGCTCCAGTCGTCAATCACTTAGGCTTGCCGGCGCCGTTGTGGGCCGGGCGATCGACAACGTAGCGTTGGCCGGCCTTGGGCGTCGGGGGAAGGGGCCGACCCTGGACGGCCGTCCGTTCCTGACCCGTCGCGCCGCCGCGAGGGCCGACGATTCCGAACTCACCGGATACAGGGGCCGGTTGCCCCGGTTTGAAAGCACGAGTCATTTCGATAGCTCCGTCGTAGCCGCCTGGATTCACAGCGAATCCAGAGAATCAGCTCACGAAACGTGTTGCATTTCATCAACACAGTGTTTACATTTACAGGAATAAAATGCGAACGTCAACCAGCGGCGCGGGAGAGGTGGACCATGTTTGGAGATAGGCTGAGGCTGGCCCGGAAACGGGCCGGTCTGTCGCTGCGTGGCCTTGCCGACCGCATTAACGGCTTGGTGAGCGCGCAAGCGCTGTCGAAGTACGAAGCGGGCCAGATGCACCCTAGCTCGAGCGTCCTGGTGGCGCTTGGCAAAGAGCTCGGCGTGTCGCTCGATTTTCTGATGAGCAGCCAGGTAGAGGAGCTGGCGGGCGTGGAGTTCCGCGCCCATTCGGGAACCTCCGCCGGCGAGCGCGCGCGCGCTGAAGCCGCCGTGATCGATCAGGTCGAACGGTTCCTGTCGATCGACGACATCCTGGGCCTGGACAGCGAGAAGAATGAGCTGCCGGCGCCTGTGGAGAACGTGGCTTCATTTGAACAGGTCGAGGAGCTGGCCGTCGATCTGCGCCGCAAATGGAACCTCGGCCACGATCCGATTCCGAGCATGGTCGGCCTCCTGGAGGACAAGGGCGTCAAGGTGATCGGCGTCGACATCCCGCCGAAGGTCTCAGGGCTGACCGGCGCCGTGAAGCGGTCGGGAAACCAGCCGGACGTTCCGGTGATCGTTGTCAGCCGCGGCTACAACATTGAGCGGCGCCGCTTCACCCTCGCGCACGAGCTGGGGCACTGTGTGATCAAATCCACCGTTCGGGACCTTCCCCACGAACGGGCGATGAACCGTTTCGCGGCGGCCTTCCTGATCCCGGCCAGTCATCTGTTGAACGAGTTGGAAGGCGCCAGCGACACCGTGCCGCCTTACCGGGAGCTCGTACGCCTGAAGCACACCTACGGTGTCGCCGCCTCAACTATGATCATGCGGCTGAAGGACGTCGGCGTGCTTTCGGACGCGACCGTAGCCTATGTATTTCAGACCTATGGCCGAACCTGGCGCACCGCGGAGCCCGAGCCGATCGACGGCAAGGGCCTGTTCGCCCATGCCGAGCTTCCGATGCGTTTCGAACGCCTGGTCTACTGGGCGCTTGCCGATCGCCTGATCTCTTCGCCCAGGGCGGCCGAGCTTCTGCAGCGAACCGTTCCGGATGTCGAGCTAGCCGTCAGGGGGCCTGCGGTTGGCGATGCGCATCATTATCAATGACAGTTCGTGCCTGATCGATCTGCGCAAGGGCGGATTGCTCGCCGCGACTCTCCTGCTCCCGTACACGTTCGTAGTCGCGTTGCCGCTGGTGGCCTCGGAGTTGCTCGATTTCGGGCCGGCCGATTGGGACGACCTGGAGGGGAGGGGCCTTCAGATCATCGACCTCTCCGGTGATGAGGTGGCGGCGGCGTTCGAGGTGCGCCGGCGCCATCCCGGCCTGTCAGCCAATGACTGCTTCAGCCTGATGCTGGCCCAGGCCGGGCCGGATCGGATCCTCCTGACAGGCGACCAGCAGCTTCGCCGCCGCGCCAGCGACGCCGGCGTCGAGGTCCACGGCGTGCTCTGGGTGACGGACCAACTGGCGGAACACGGCGTCATGACCCAGATTGATCTGGCGAACGCCCTGGAGCGCCTGGTCGCCGATCCGCTCGTATTTCTGCCGGATGACGAGGTCGGCACCCGAACTGTCAGGTGGCGAAAAGGCAGATGAGCCAGAAGGAACCGGGCAGCGATGCCATGGCACTATACGACTCCACTCGATCTGATTGATCACTGGCAGACACTGATCGCAGGTCTCGTCGCCTTGGCGGCCGCGATCATAACGGTGAGCGTGACGCTCACTGTGGAGCAGAGGAAAGTCGATCGTGAGTTGGACGCGCTCCGGAAGTCACTCGCCATCGAAGTTCGGCAGCTGATCCCAAGGGCCCTCGCGGCCCACACCTCGCTCAAAACACTTGGCGCCAAGACAGATGGGCCAATCACCGCCCGGATGGTGGAGAGCCTTTCGGGCCTACGCGCGCCAATTGTCTACAACGCCAATGCCTTCCAGATCGGTCTACTTGAAGCCGACGCCATGGATGTGGTCATCGTCTACGGACTGCTCGAAACCGCACGGGAGAGCGTTCGGCTCATGGGGACATCACGGACGCCAGATGACATAAACCCGGCTATTGTCCTGCAGGCGGCGGGGATATTCTTAGAGGCCTGCAAATACGCCCGAACCGTACTACCGAAGATGCGAACCGGCGTCGCCTCTCACGATGACCGAGACGCTGATCTGATCCAAGCCATCAGCGCCGCCACCGTCCCCATTTCGGCGGTGTGATCACGGGGACTCGGTTGCCGACTCTGCGGGTGGACCTGGCCGTAGTCGAGCGGGTGTCTGGACCCGGCGTTCGTCCTGTGGAATCAAATGCCGGCGGAGCGGTCGGAGACGTGACGGCGTGGCGCGTCGACGCCGTTTTGCGGGCCTATCCGATTCATGCTATCCTATTGATAAGATTATATAATTTCCGATAATGCACATTAGGCGCGAAATATGTAATGATTACAAATAGTTACAGATTGTCCGGCAAACGGCGTCGACGCTGCCGGCCGGATCGGCGGCCAGAGCACAACGGCGAAGATGCGCCCCTAGCAGACCTTGAGATCGGGCCGGGAAGCCGACGTTCGAGTCCCTTCAGCAAGCACAGTGCGAACGTGCAAACATATCCGTCTCGACGTGAGCCGAGAAATTTCATTTCCCAGGCTGGTTCAATCACTAGCTAGATCCAGATCGAGATGTTCCGAAACGTCGCCGATGAAGGAAGAGCGCTTTCGTCGAGCTGGCCTGCCAACTCCTTCGAGCGAGGAGCCCAAAGGTTCGCGTGCAGACTCATCGGGAGATGAGGAATTGGCGTGGGATTCCACCCAACCCGCTCGTGCACGATTCTGCCGTCCACTGACCAGGTAATGCAGTCGGGCCGCCAATCGATCGCATAGCGATGGAAGTCCGAGGCCGCGTCGAACCCGAGGTCGATGCGGCACGGAGAGCCCCGATAGCCGAATCCAACCGACGCTCCGTCGTCTCCAGGATTGAAGTAGACGTTGACCAGCATGGAGTGCGGGTCATCGCCGGTCAGTTCGACGTCGATCTCCTGTCGGGGAGCCTCGCGGTGAAGGAAGAAGCCGGTGACGAGCCCGGAACCACGGGCCGCCCTGATCTCCGCCTCGAAACGCCCGTGGCTGAACGCACGCGCTGAAGCAATGGCCCCTGAGCGATAGAGACGATCCCCGATTGCCATTCTGTCGAGGACAAGACGGGCACCGTCCTCGCCGTATAGCAGACCTTCCTGAGCGAAGAAGGCGAGGTTTCCCGGAAAGGTCTCCGCACGTCCCGGAAGCAGCGGGCTCGGAGTCGTCATGGTCGCGCGGACGAGGACGTCCCCTACCAGTCGTTCCTCTCGATCCGGACGCGGCGGCGAGGGTCGATCGCTCCGCGGGAGGAGGGTCCAGGCGGTGTCGTCCATCGGACCGACCCATCGCGCGTCGCTGGCCGCCGATCGCATCGCGGGGCGGTCGTCGCGGAAAAGTCTCCACGCCCGAGGCGCCCCCTCGGGAAAGGCCTGGACCGGCTGGTTGAGGCCGAGCAAGGCGCAGATCGGTCGCCATGACGCGTCGTCGGGCTCGCCCCGTGACAGGATCGCGGTTCTGGAAGGAAGCGACAGCACAGGTTGGACCGCGCCGCCTCGACAGGCCTCGGCTTCGAAAATGAACTTGGCGCTGACCTTTGCGATTGCGGCGGAGACGGCGCACGGTGCCAGTGGCGCGTCCACGAGCGCGTCGAACGTGTTCAGCAACGCCGGCAACTCGCTTGCCTGGATCACGCGCTCGTCGCGGTCGAATGCCTGCACTCGCAGACCCAGCATCGACAGCGCCATCGCAAGACCCTCACGGTCCCGCCCCGCGGTCCAGGCCAGCACCGGCCCCACGGCTTTTGGAGGCTCAGGGACGGTGTCCGCATCTACGATCCCCGCTCGGGCGAGGAAGGGCAGGACGGAATAGAAGTTGTCCGAGCCCCCGTCGGGACGCTGAAGAATCGCCGGCGAGGCGAGCGCGAGCGCGCCCATCTCCTCGAAGCGATAGTTGATCCACATGTCGATAGGGCCGACGACCGGCATCGCGCGCAGAAGCGTCTCGGCACCCTCGCGCGACAGGACATAACCCGACAGGAACCAGAGCCCACGCTCGGGGCGAAACAGCGCATCACAGACGTCGGTCCGCGAGGCTGTTCCACCCGCGTCCTCGTAGGAGAGATAGAGCAGGCGCGGACCTCCCCTGCCCGCTTGGCGAAGGGCGGCGGCGCGCCATCCGCGGTCGATCGCCGCGGCGGCCCCAGCCCGGAACCAAACGTCGTCCTCTAGTACGAGAACATGGTCGCAGGGGCCCGCGACGATGAACTTCCACGCTTCCACATGCGACCGGGCGACCGCCACTTCCTGTCGGGTCATCCTGACTGGCTCATCGACGCCGAAACACGCCTCCAATTGCGCATTTGGCTGGACGTACAGCTGATCCCCGAGCCGGTAGGTCTGGTCGACATCAGCCGTCGCCGCAACGGCGCGGCCATCGCGGGCGTCCACAGCAGCAAGCCTGCGCGCTAGGCCGGCCAGGGAGGTTCCGTCGGAAGTCTTGAAGCGGCCCAGTTCGCGGAGCGTTCGACGCAGGCGCTGCGGCTGGCGGTTGAGATTCACGATCAGGACCATCCCGATCTTTCCTTCGCCCGTGCCGAACGCCGAGATCCGGCCTCCGCTAACTCGGCCCAGGGCTGCGCGAGACGCACGGAAGGCGAGGCGTCGAAGCCGGCTCGAGGATTCATGGAGTCTCATCGCGCGGGCCCGTGGCGCATACCTCAGCAGCCGTACACGTTGCGCCAGTTGCGCGCATCGCCACGATAGGACAGGTCCCAACGCGTTTCGGCGATCGAATCCCAATCGCGGAGGAGCTCGAAGTCGGGCGGCGACCCCGCCAGCCGCAGGTCGCGCGCATGGGCGGCCAGGGCAGCGGTCAGGTTGCCAGGACCGGTTGTGGACTGGATTTCAGGATACCGATCGTCGTCGAGCAGCTTTGCCGTCGCGTCCCGAAGCGCGCGACGCAACACCGGATGGCCGGGCGGCGCGGCGATCGGGTCGTTGTTGATGTAGAAGACGTGGCCCTCGGCCGGGAGACACGGCCGCCAGATGTCCGCCGCGGCCGTCATCGCCCTAGCAGCGATGTCGTAGCACAACGGCTGAACCTTTAGCCTTCCGTCTCGAAAGGCGCGCTTCCACCCTTCCCCAAGCAGAACGTCGTCCGCATCCACGTAAAGGCCGCCCTCTGCGAGCACGAAACACATGCGCAGAAAGTCGCAGCGCATCGCCGGGTGGCTGCAGCGCGCGAACGCCCTACGCTCGCGATCGCCGTAGTTGTCCGCGATGTAGGCGGCGCCACTCACGTCGTCGAACATACGGAACTCGAACCCGTCGTCGGCGAGGCGATCCCAACTGTCCAAACAGGCGCGGACATCCCCGGGCAGATCGGACGGATCGTGCCAATACCTGATCAGCCGTCTCGGGATGGAACCCGACCCCGCCTCGAGATCATCCGCCGATTTCGGCGCGTCTTCGAGCTGCCGCAAGGTAATATCGCGGATGAAGGCGGATCGAAGTTCCTCATTCGTCTCGAAGCCGGGTGGATATTGATCCATGTCTGCTATCGACGCCTGTGAAGAGCCAGATGGCGAGCCGAACGGCGTTCCGAAGGCGCCCCATTCAGCCCAAGATCGTAAAAAGACCCGAGGCTATGTCGGCGTTCGGGTCGGAGGGGCCGATCGCAGGCGTCGGCTGTATGCCTGGTAGCGCTCAGAATCCCTGCGGAGATAGGCGCGCCCTTCGACGACGAACCCGTCGAGGCCATGCTCGGCGGCATAGACGTCGAGGTCGGCGAGGTTGTTGATGAACCCTTTCCCCCTGAAGTTCAGGGAAGTGTTGCATAGGACGCCGTAGCCCGTGAGGCTCTTGAAGGCGACGAGCAGGTCATGCAGCCTACGGTTAGAGACCGAGGTGACCGTCTGAAGGCGGGCGGTTCCGTTGACGTGCGTGACCGCTCGGAGTGCCCCGGTGGCGGCGCGATAGGTGTAGAGCATGTGAGGGCTGTCGTGATCGCACCCGAACCAGGTCTCGGCATCTTCGCGGAGACACACCGGCGCGATCGGACGAAACTGTTCTCTCTGCTTGATCTCGTTCAAACGAACCCGCGTTTCGTCCTTGAAAGGCGCGGCTAGGATTGATCTGTTGCCGAGCGCTCGGGGACCGATTTCGTACCTGCCGTGCACCCAGCCAAGGATGAGATCCTGACCCAGTAGGTCGGCCACTAGGACATCGTCATTCTCGAAGATGTCGTAACCATCGGGATCGATCGTGTTCTCTGTCCGGAACTCCAGGCCCGAATAGACGTCCCAGGCGATCTTGGGATCGCCGGTGTGACGAAACTGGGCGTCGATCGCCGTGCCGATCGCGGCGCCCGAGTCATTCGCGACCGGCGGCACGAAAACCTCGGAAAACAGACCCGTCGCCCTCCATCTCGTGTTCCAGTCGCAGTTGAGACCGCAGCCGCCCGCGATCAACAGCGGTCGTCCTCGCTCCAGATTGTTGAGTGCGAACCGGTGAAAGAAGTCGAAGATGGCGTCGCTATAAATTCCCACGAAATTTCGGAACTCGGAATCGTCGAGGCCGACGTCGAGATGAGGCGCCCGGTCAAGATGTTCGTAGTCGCTGAGCTTCCTGTACGGTCCGTCCAGCAGAAAACGCAGCAGGTCGTTCTCCGATTTCGTCGGAACCCTTCGGGTCGAGAACGACGCGAGCGCCATCAGCTTCCCGGCATCCGAGGAACGAGGATATGGGCCATCCTTAGGGAAGGTGGGATCCGCCAGACCGTAGAGCAGTCCGTACCTGTTTCCCGGCTGACTCAATACGTCGGCGATCAGGGTGATGTTGAGATCCGGGTCGATCTCGTAGAATGAGCCCATCTCCCCTTCCCAGATCAGCGCATAGCAGGGCGTTCCCTTCGGCAAGGCCGACGTCCCAAAGGCGCACAGGATGTGCGACCTCTCATGAGACGAGGAAAAGTAGTCGGCTCGCCCCCCGAAAAGTCTGCCTTTCTCCATGATGGCGCTTTCGGCCGCTACGCCTCGGTAGCCGCCGTTCCTGTGGGAACCCTGAAGGAATTCGTGGTGGTCGCGAGGCCACCAGCCGCTCATGCAGATGACGTCCGGAAGGGCGCGGAGCTGGCTCACGGCGTCTAGGACTTCGGCCACCGAGATCGCGGAGCGCCTGTAGTTGGAGTCCTTCTCGGCCTCGATCGAGAAGATCAGGCGGGAGTCCTCGAGGAGGGCGACAGCACCGTCGTGGCCCGGATTGTACGATAGGAACTTCAAATGGCAGCCTTCCCCGAGCGGTTCACTCATCCTCGTCCAGATTGCGCCGAGTCGGCCGAACGCGCCGACGGCGGCCATGCGCCGCGTTCGCGCGCGGACGACGGCGGCGCCGGCGCTAGCGCGCCGGCTCCACCACGCGCACCAGACCCAGGCTCATGTAGACCAGCAGGCCGCGCGGCGCGCCGGTGGCGGCAAGGTAGAGCCGGACCTGGCCCACGTGCGCCTCGAACTGGCTCGCCGTCGGCGAAACGTCGCTCTTCCAGTCCACCACCGCCTCCGGGCGCCCCTCGGCGTCGACGGCGATCGCGTCGGCCCGGCCGGCCATCGGCGCGGGCGCCTCCGGACTGCCGACCAGGCCATAGACGGAGATTTCAGCGCGCAGCCTCGGTCGAATCGCCGCGATCTCGGGCAGCGCGAGCGTGCGAAGGACGGTCGCGGCGAGCTCATCGGGGTCAAGGCGGGCTGGCGCCTCCCCGCGCAACAGCTCGACCTCGGGATCGAGGACCGCGGCGCGGCGCGCCAGGTCTTCCCGCGTCTGCGGCAGCCCCTCGGCCAGGACCTCCTCAAGCAGCTTGTGCAGCACCAGGCCCCGGAGGCGCCCCGCGCCGACCGCTTCAACGACGTCGCCGCCCTCGTCGACGTCCTCAGCGACCACTTCCACGACCGGCGCGCGGTCGCCGTCGTGGTCGCTTGGCCGCACCCAGACGATGGGAGCGGCGGCCGCCGCGATCCGCCGGCCCTGCTCGGCGAAGGCCGCGGCGTGCTGGAGATTGGCGGGCGGCTCCACCGCGGCGACGGGCGCCCGCGCCAGCCCACCCAGATCGAGTTCGGGGAGGTCCTGGAGCCGCAGGTCGACGGCGCCGGCCCAGACCCGCGCGTCGGCCTTGGGCGAGCGTGGGACGATCAGCAGGTCCTGCGCCCGGGTGCAGGCGACGTACCACAGCCGGGCGCGCTCGCGGCTCAGGCTGTCGGCCTCGGCCTGCACCGCGGCGGCGAGGGCGGGGGGCGCGACATCGCCCATCATCCAGTGTAGCGAATCGTCGGCGGGCTGGTGGACCAGCGCGTCGCGGGGGCGGAAGCCGACCGCCGAGTTGATGACGACGACGATCGGCCACTCGAGGCCCTTGGCGCTGTGGATGGTCACGATCTCGATCGCCGCGCCGTCTGCGTCGGGGCGCCCTTCGCCCATTTGCGCGCCGCTCCGCCAATCGACCGTGAGGTCCTCGACGAAACGCGCCAGACCCCGCACGCCGTAGCGGCTCGCCCGCTCCAGCAGCGCATCGATGTTGGCGTTCACCGTCGGAGCGTGGCGCGGATCGCGCATCGACAGGATCGCGCGCACGTTCAGGCGCTCCATTGCCTCGGTCAGTAGCTGCACCGGGCTGGTCATGCGGATGCGGCGGCGAATCCCCTGTAGCGCCTCAAGTACCGCGGCGACCGCCGGATCGGCCACGTGCGCGGACGGGGTGAAGACCGTGAAACGGGGCCGGCCCGCCGGCGTCTCGGGAAGCGCCTCGGCGATGTCGAGGATCGCCTCGTCCGTCAGACCCACCAAGGGTCCGCGCATCAGCGCGCCGAACGCCAAGGTGTCGCGGCCGCTGGCGAGAGTCCTGGCCAGCGCGAGCAGGTCCTGGGCCTCCTGACGGCGGAGCAGTCCCTTGCCCGCTTGGGACGCGAACGAGAGGTTCGCGCGCTCGAGCGCGCGTTCGTAGCGCCACAGATCCGTGCCGGTCGGCGCCAGGAGGGCGATATCGCCCAAGGTGACCGGGCGCGTCCGGCCAAGGTCGTCGGCGATCGCGGCCGAGCCGGCTAGGCGGGCGCAGATCTGGGCCACCGCCTCAGCCTCCGCCTCCTGGATCTCGTCCCGGCGGGCCGTTGGGGCGACCTTCAGCGTCAGGCGCGCGGCAGCGGGCAAGTCCGCGAGGTTCTCGCGGGTGGCGTCAAGGGGCGAATTCCCGGGCTGCCCGGCGACATCGAACGGCGCGGCGAAAACTGCGTTGACATGGTCGAGGATGCCGCGGCGGGAGCGGAAGTTTGCGCTCACGCGCAGCAGATTGTCCGGCCAGGCGGCGAGAAACGTCGCCTTAGCGGCCTCGTAGGCGCCGACGTCGGCGCCGCGGAACTGGTAGATGGCCTGCTTGGGGTCGCCGACCAGGAAGAGGGCGCCGGCGCGCGGCGCGATCCGCCGCCAGTCGGTCCAGGGCTCGTCCGTGGTCAGACGAAAGATGATGTCGCACTGAAGCGGGTCGGTGTCCTGGAACTCGTCGACCAGGAGATGGCGATAGCGCGCGGCCAGGGCGGCGCGGACCCGTTCGTGGCCGCGGAGCAGGCGTCCGGCCGTCTCCAGCAGGTCGTCGAAGTCCAGCACCGCAGCGGCGCGCTTGAACGCCGCATAGTCGGCCAGGACCTCGTCGAGCTCGGCGGACAGCATCGCCACCAGCGCCGCGCCCAGCCGGCCCAGCAGTTCGGCGAACGCGTCCCGCACCTGGTCGAACGCCTCCAGGCTCTCGGCCTCAAGCCGCGCGCCGTCCGCCTCGCCGGCTAGCCGCTTCCAGATCGCCAGGCGGCGCGGCCGCACGAACTCGAACGCCCCCCTGCGCATGCACTTCAGGGCCGGGGGATGGGCCAGGCGCCACAGCTCGGCGAAGGTCGGCGCCGCGGCGAAGGCGCCCTCGTAGAAGGCCGACAGGGTCTCGAACTCTTCGGCCAGCTGAAGCGTGCCCGGCTCGGGCGGCGCATGGGTCGCCCAGCGGCGGAACCCCTGAACGGCGTCCTGCAGGATAGTGTCGGGACGCCCGCCGAGGTCCAGCGCCGGCGCCCGCGCCGAGCGATGGCGGCGGCGGAACCGCGCGAGCGCACGCAAGGTTGCTGCCATGCCACGGGGATCGTCGCGAGCGAGCACGGCGATGGGGTCCCGCGGCTGCGGCCCGACCGAAAGGCGCCGCTGCAGCCAGGCCTCGAACACCTGGTCGAACGCGAGGTCCGCGGCGTCGCGGTCCAGTACCTGCGCGCCCGGGTCGATGTCTGCTTCCACGGCGTAGCCCCGGATCAGCTCCTGGCAGAAGCCGTGGATCGTGGCCGTCGTGAGCCCGTCCAGGCGTTCGCTGGCCAGGCGAAGGCGGGCCGCCTGGTCCGCGGAGAGGCCGCGCGGAAGCACGGCCAACAGAGAGCTCGGCGTGCGGCCGGCGAGCAGGCCGTCGATGGTCTGGCGCACCCGGGCGCCCAGATCGGCGGCCGCCAGCTCCGTGAAGGTGATGGCCGCTACATGCCGCGGGTCCGCGCCGCTGGCCAGCAGCAGCGCCAGGCGTCCGGCAAGCAGCGAGGTCTTGCCGGTCCCAGCGCCCGCCTCCACCAGCAGGCTCGCCCCAAGGTCGGTCAGCGCACGGGTCCGCGCGGCCGCGTCGCTCGCCAGACTCATCGCAGCCGCCAGACGGCGTCGAAGGCGCCGAAGGCACGGCCGAAGGCCGGCTGCTTGATGGCCCGGTACATCTCGCCGACCGCCGGAAGCGGCAGTCGCGAGGGGCTCCAGTCGGTCTCAGCGTCAGGCCCCGGCAAGGCGACGCCTCGGCGCATCAGGTCAACGCCGGCGCGAAGCGCGCCGACCGCCTGCTCGATGGCGGCCTCGAGCTCGTCGCCGGCCAGCCGATGCGGGATCGGGGTCTCGTCGTTCAGAAACACCAGGCGGGCCTGGGCGCGCGCGTCCGGCCGGTGCTGGCGCACTGCGATCGCGTAGAGCACCCGCTGCAGCTCCGCGCCGCCGGCCAGGACCATCGCCGCCGGGTTCTTCGGCGGCAGGCCCGTTTTATAATCCGTCACCCGCGCGCCGCGGTCGTCGGCGCTGAGCTCGAGACGGTCGATCGCGCCGCGGATGGTGAGCTCGGTTCCGGAGACCAGCACCGGCGCCCGCGGATCCCATGGGGCGTCGGCCTCGGCGGCAGGACCGTTCGGGTCGCCGAATTCGATTTCCGTCCAGCTGCGGGTGCCGGGCGCGAAGGTCCCGTCGAGGGTGAGCGCCCGCCAGGCGAAGGCGCGGGCCAGCTCCAGCGTGTAGCGCCAGAGCAGCGGCGGCGGCGTGGCGCGCTCCAACGGCCAGGTCTGGCCGATCGACGTCATCGCCGCGTTCAGCGCGCTCTGCGTCTCCCCCTCGGAGGCTCGCCCGAACCCGGGAACGGGTTCCAGGGCGTTGACGGCGTGCTGCAGCAGCAGGTGCACGAGGTCCCCGAACGCCCGGTCGTCGAGCGCCAGCGGCGAGGCGGGGTGGACGCCGTCGCGCCATCGCAGGACATAGCTCCAGACGTACCCCAGCGGGTCGCGAAGCAGGCGGCGCAGCGAGGTCGGCGACTGGGGTTGGGCCAGGACCCGCAGGATCGCCGGATGGTCCGCGCGCAGCAGGCCATCGTATGGCGACAAGGCGCCGGCGCGCCGCGCGCGCCAGCAGGTCTGCGCCCGCGCCAGAGCCGGCGTGTCGGCCGCCTCGGCCGGCCGCGCGCGCAGGCGGTCGGCCTCGCTGAAGGCGTGTTCCGGAACCCGCATGCGGCGCAGGACGGTTGCTTCGGCGTCGCCGGCCGCGAGGGGACTAGGCGCCTGGCGCCCGCCCTGACGGCTGCGGCGCCCGTAGGACAGGACCAACTCGGCGCTGGCGGCGCCCGCGATTGCCTCGAACGCCCGACGATCGGCCTCAGCGCGGCTGATGGGTGCCTGCGGGTCCAGCGCCAGGATGTGCTCGGGCAACAGCGGATCGGACAGGTCCGGGCGGGGCCAGGCGCGCGCCGTCAGGCCCAACATCCGGACCCAGGGTCGTGGGGCGCCGACCAGATGCCGCGCGGGCGCCCAAACCACATTGGCGCCTGGATCGCGGCCATCGCCGACCCTCGATGCCTGCAGCGAAAAACCCAGCGCCACGGCGGGCGCGGCCGCCAGCGCCGCGGACCAGTGGGCGGCGGCGCTGCTGGGGAGCAACTGTCCCCCCGCCGCCTCGGCCACGGCCAGGCCCTTCGCCATCAGCTCCAGGGCGGGCAACAGGGCTGCTTCCGGGTCGACGCCATCGTCACGCTCGGATCGCGCCATCTCCAAGGCTCGCCGCCATTGGCCAAGGTCGCCGAGCAGGGCTTGGCGACGCACCTCGGCCAGCGGCCTGGCCGGCAGATCAAACAACATCGGCGCCCTGCCCGCGCCGTGGCCGAGCACCCGTCGGACGCGTTCCTGCGACAGCCCGTGGGCCAGGACGTCGGCGAGCGCCGCGCAGGCCTGGCCGTCGCGCGTGGCCAGCAGGGGCACGCCGTGACTGAAATGGACCGGAAAGTCCGCGGCGGCGGACAGCGCGAGTAGGTGGTCGTCCCAAGGCTCCGGAGACGCCGCGACGATGGCGATCTCGGCGGGCCGAACGCCCTGGTCCGCCATCAGGGCGCGAGCCCAGCGCAGAGCCTCGACAACCTCGTGCTGCGGATCGGCGCAGGCGACGAGGCGCGCCGCGGGTCGCGGCGGAGCAAGGGCGGGCGCCAAATCCTCGGGCGCGCCCCCGGACCCGGCCGCCGCGCTCCAGGCGAGCGGCGTCACCTCGGCGATGGCGGCCACCAGCGGGCGCCACACCGGCGGCAGTTCGTGCACATGCTCGAACCTCACCGGCCCAAGGACCTGCGGCGCAAGCGCGACCCTCGCGGTGGCGGCACGGACGAGGTCGGGCGGCGCCAGCATGCCGCGAGGCAGCGCCGCGCGGACGTGGGCGTCGAGCGCCGCAAGGTCTCGCAGGCGCGCGTCCTCAGCCTGCGGACCCAAGGCGACGTCGGCGCGCCAGAGCCGCTCCAGCGTGCGCACCAAGGCGCGGACCATTCCAGGCAGGTCCCGAAGCGGCGCGAGGGCGGTCAGATCGGCCTGCCCCAGGGCTGCGCGGGCTGCCTCATCCAGCGGCCGCCCTTGCGCCGGGCGTGCGAAGCCTCCCGCCAGCCGAGCGGCCAGTTGCGGCAGGGTGACGATCTGCATGCCGATCTCGCCCGAGCGCGCCGCCTCGAGGCGACGCGTCCGCAACGCCAGCGGACCTTCCACGACCACCGTGCTCAGGATGGCTACCAGGGGCATCAGCTGCGGAATCCAGGGTAGGCATAGGCTGGGCTGATCGCGGCGCAGTCCGGCTCGCTGACGCCGCAGGCCCTGGCCACCGAATACCATTGTTCGGCGACCGCGCGCTCCATCTCGTCGATCAGCGCCGTTGCTGCTTCGTCGTCGAGCAGGAAGCGGCGGCTTTCGCTCCGAAGGTTCCCCGCGTTCGCGAACCGGCCCTGGGCGCCGCAGATCATCGCCAGGTCGCGGCGCTCCACGCTCACCCACGGGGTCGGCGTCAGGTCGTAGGCCGGCGACAGGCGCCAGCCAGGTCCCGGGGCGATCGCGGCGTGATTGCGCGGGTGGTCGTCGGTGTTGGACACCAGGGCATTGAACACCATGCGCCGGAAAAGCTCACAGGCGTCGTCGGCCGGGTGCTGGCTGATCCTGCGCAGGGTCTCGGCCAGCAGTACATAGCTCCAGCGCTGCCGCCCATCGGGGCTCTCGTCCGTCTCCAGGAGCGTCAGCGCGCTGACCATCCGCGCGCGGGCGTAGCCGCTCTCAACCCGGGTGCGATCGAAGCGCTTCACCAGCAGCACGTCGCGGCCGCCAACGGTCACCACCTGCGACTCCGCCACCTGCAGCCCGCACTGGCGGGCGAGCTGGAGGGTCGCGTGCTCCACGCGGGCCATATTCCAGCGATCGTCCTGGCGGTTGAACTTTGCTAGCCAGAGCGCCTCGTCGCTCTCGACCACGACCTTTGGCCTCGCGCCGCCCATCGAGGTGCCGAGCAGCAACAGCTCCTCCACCTGCGCGGCGTCCTTCGGGACTTCGTCGGCGAGCAGGGAGTCGGCGAGCGCCTGCAGCTTCTCCAGGTCCCAGGTCTTGTTGAACGCGCGGGCGGGGGCCGGCGGATCGACGCCGAGGCCAAACCCCAAGGCGCCGGCGCGATCGTCCGGGGAATGGAGCAGGTAATCGAGCTCGCCGAGCTGGGCGAGACCGGCATGCCTCTCGATCACCCGGCGGCCCCAGTAGTCTGGACCGGAATCGCGCAGCGCGCCGAAGACGCCATTCAGGCGCACCGTCTCATATCCGGCGCGCCCGAAACGGAGCTCCACCGGGTCGATCTCCACCGCGTCCTCCCGTTCGAGGTAGCGCCGGCCAAAGACGAAGCGGCCCACGGTCACGCCGTTGCGCTCGACCGTGTGCGCGAAGCGCCCCGCGGTGACCGCCGTGGTCGCCCCTGGGAGGGTTATGTAGACATAGGTTTCCGGCATCGCTGGGCTCAGAAGTCGTCATCGAGCGGTTGCGGCGCGCGGGCGTGGCGGCGCTCGCGCAAGCTGGCGAGGCTCTGGCCCTCCTTGTCCGTGGTCGGGTCGGCGATCGCGCCGAGGCGGTCGACGAGGCCATAGGACCAAAGCAGGGCGGCGTAGACGGCGACGCTGGTGGAGGGCTTGCCCCGCTCGGCCTCGCCGACCACCTCGCGGCTCGCACCGATCCGCTCGGCGACCTCCGCCAAGGTGGTGTTGCGCCGCAGACGCGCGGTGCGCAGGTCGGCACCCAGGCGCTTCAGCGCCGTCTCTACCTCGTAAGGCGGGGTGCTCAACAGGTGGCCGCGACGCATCTGACATCCTCCAAGACGGCACAAAGTGTCGGTTTTATCCGACAATTTCTACCTTTATGTCGGCTCAAACCGACACACCTTAGCGAACCAGATGGAGAAATCCAAGAAATCGCGCGCGACCGCAGAAGCTGATGGCGACCAACAAGCTTTGGCAACGGTCCGCCGTACGAGTCTCGCGCGAGGCTCCGGCCGAGCGCGTGCGAGACCGGACGACGGCGCGCGCCGCCTCCATAGGTGGACGAAACGTCGAAAGTATCGCCACAAACAGCTATCCAGGCGCGCGAAGGGCGGAGAGCCAGATGACGAACGAGGGTCGCGCCAGCGCGAGCGAGGCCGGGATTTGCGCCCCCGCCGTCGCCGGGAGGGATGACGGCCGCCACCGCCGCAGCAGGTCATTGCGTTTCAACGCCTGGTCGGCGCATGGCCTTAAAGCGAACCGCGACGATGCAGATTGAGCGCGTAACCCTCTGCGGCTTCCGGTGCTTTGGGCCCGACCCGGTCGAGGTCACGCTCGCGCCGGAGATTACCGCGGTGGTCGGCCCCAACGGGTCAGGCAAGACCGCCTTCCTGCACGCGCTGGCGAAGCTGTTCGCGGTGACCCGGGCGCAAAGGACGATCTCGCGCTCGGACTTTCACGTCGGCCCCGACGACGATCCCGAGGATCGGGAGCCGAAGGACCTCTACATCGATGTGTTGATCGCCCTGCCGGAGTTGGACGATGGCGGTGCGACCGCCGAGACGGTCGCGCCCACATTCCGGCACATGCTGCTGACGCGCTCCGACGAGACGCCGGTCTGCAGACTGAGGCTCGAGGCGCGGTGGGAAGACGACAACACGGCGGAAGGCGAGGTCTCGCAAGAGCTGTTCTGGGTCGAGTGTCTCGACGCCGACCCTCCCGCGGAGAAGAAGCACTCAGTCCCTCCCGCGGACCGCGGGTTGATCCAGCTTTACTACACGCCCGCCAACCGCGACGCGGCCGCTCAGGTCCGCGCGAGCACCGGCGCCTTGGCCGCGCGGCTGCTGCGCGCCATCGAGTGGACGGCGGAGACCAAGGACGCCGTCACCGAGGCGACCGAGAGTCTGACCGAAGCGTTTGGCGACGAGGCGGCCATCGCGGCGATCAGCAAGGCGCTGCAGATGAGGTGGTCCGGCCTGCACGACGAGGCCATCGACACCAAGCCCCGCGTCAGCCTCGTCAGCCGCCGGTTCGAGGAAGTGGTCAGCAAGCTGGCGGTGGTGTTCGAGCAGGGCCCCAGCGCGCAGGAGCGAGGCCTCGAGGCGCTCAGCGAGGGCCAGCAGTCGCTGTTCTACTTCGCGCTGGCGGCCGCGGTGTTCGATCTCGAACGCCAGGTGGTCGCCGACGAGGTCGAAGGCTTCATCGCCGACGAACTCTCCATTCCGGCGCTGACGATTTTCGCGGTGGAAGAGCCCGAGAACCACCTCTCCCCGTTTTTCCTGTCCCGCATCATCAAACAAGTGCGGTCGATGACGCAGGAAGGGGGCGCGCAGGCGGTGATCACCAGCCATTCGCCGGCGGTGCTCAGTCGAGTCGAGCCGCGGGAGGTGCGCTACTGCCGCTGCGATCAGAAAACCCGCCGGTCGTCCCTGAAGCGGATCAAGCTGCCGTCCAGCGCGTCGGAGGCGGGAAAGTTCGTTCGCGGCGCTATGCTGGCCTACCCCGAGCTCTACTTCGCGCGGTTCGTTCTCCTCGTCGAAGGCGACTCCGAACGGGTCGTGCTGCCGCGCCTCGCGGCGGCGATCGACCTGCTGATCGATCCGGCCTTCGTGGCCATCGTTCCGCTCGGCGGCCGGCACGTGCAGCACTTCTGGCGTCTGCTGTCGGACCTCGACATCCCCTACGCCACCTTGCTCGACCTCGATCTCGGCCGCGACGGCGGCGGGTTCGGACGGGTGAAAACGGCGATCCAGAATCTCATCGACATCGGCAAGCCGAAGGCGAAGCTTCTCGAGCTCCAGGGCGGCAAAGTTCTGTCAGACGCCGCGTTCGCCAAGATGCACGACTGGGACCCGTTCCCAGAGATTCAGGGCTGGGCCAACAGCCTCAAGCGCTACGGCGTCTTCTTCTCGTCGCCGCTCGATCTCGACCTGATGATGCTGAAGGCCTTTCCGGAGGCGTACCAGGCGATCATTCCGGCCAAGGGCGGGCCGAAATCGACGCCCGAGCAGGCGACGGAGGCGGTTCTCGGCACCGCGGGACCTGGGATCGGCCTCTACGAGGAGCACTTCCCCGAATACGTCGCCCTCTTCCCGGACTACCGGTATCACTTTCTGACCCGCAGCAAGCCCGCAACACACCTGGAAGCGCTCACCAACATCAAGACCAGCCTGCTGAAGAAGAACATGCCGGCCGGGCTGAAGAAGGTGCTGGACTACGTCTCCGACAAGCTGCGGCGGGACTGACGATGGCGGTCTTGGCGCGGCGCGTTCGACCCGGCGACTGGACACCGATCGGCGTCGAGGAACTCGAGCCGGCCGCGATGACGATCGTCAGATCCGCCGATAACCGCTCGGTGATCGCCGGGCCGGGCGCCGGGAAGACCGAACTGCTCGCCCAACGGGCGGCCTACTTGCTTCAGACCGGCGCGGCGCCCGCGCCGCGGCGAATTCTCGCCATCAGCTTCAAGCGAGACGCCGCCAGCAACCTCGCCGCCCGGGTTCGACAGCGCTGTCATCGCAGCCATGCTGGCCGGCTGGATTCGCTGACCTTCGACGCGTTCGCGAAGGGCCTGCTGGACCGGTTCGGGCAAGTCCTGCCCGAGCGGTGGCGACCGACGCCGGACTACGAGATCATGTGGCCCGACGCAAAGCTGTACGGAAACTTCCTGGCTGGACTCGATGCGCCGCCGCCTGAAGCGGGTTCGCTGGCGAACCTTCGAGCGATCAGCGTCAAAGGGTTCGAGCGCCTGCACCTGTTCGGAGCGCCCTTGCCTCCGGACGGCTGGGACGAACCGACGATCGGCCAGTGGGCCGCGGACCGGTTCTGGCGGGCGGCGCTTCACGGAAGCCGAAAGTCGAGCCTGTCGTTTCCGATGATCGGCCGGCTGGCGGAGCTGCTGCTGCGGCTGAACAGGGTCCCGCGCGAGGCGCTTCGGCTGACCTACTCGCATCTGTTCATGGACGAGTTCCAGGACACCACCCAGGTCCAGTACGATCTGGTCCGCACCATCTTCACCGGCAGCGACACCGTCGTCACCGCGGTCGGTGACAACAAGCAGCAGATCATGCGCTGGGCCATGGCGATGGCCGATCCGTTCGCGGCGCTGGCCAAGGATTTCGGTGCGAAGCACACGCCGCTCAAGCACAACTATCGTTCCTCGCCGGATCTGGTGCGGATCCAGCATGTGCTCGCGCAGGCGCTGGACCCGGATGCGGCCGAGCCCGTTTCCAAGGCGAAGTCGACCATCAGCGGCGACAGTTGCGCGATCCTCGATTTCTCGACGCCGCAGGCCGAGGCCGAGAGGCTCGCGCGTTTCGTTCGCTCGGAGATGGAGAAGCGTGGCCTTGCGCCACGGGACTTCGTCCTGCTGATCAAGCAGCTCGCGTACAAGTACGCCGCAGTGCTCGAGCCGGCGTTTCAGGCTGCAGGCGTGCTGCTCCGGAACGAAGCCGGTTCTGTCGGAGATGTGACGCTGCAGGAGCTCCTCGCCGACGAGGCCTCTGAACTGGTCCTGGCGGTGCTGCGGTTAGCGATGACCGATCGCGCTGGCGGCTTCTGGACCCGGTGCCAGGACGCTCTGGCGGAGCTTTGGGGGATCGCAGTCGACGACGAGGTGGGCTTGGCCCGTTGTGCCCGGCAGCTCGACGGCTTTGCGCGCGACCTCAGGCGAGGACAGCCTGAGCCGCCGTCCGCCCTGGCGGGCTCGCGCACCGCGGTTGATGCGGTCTTGACCTTCATCGGGCGCGACCGATTGCTGGCGAGGCATCCGGCCTACGCTCAAGGCGGCTGGTTCGCGAAGATCGAGGATGCGATGGCGCGGCACCTCGAAGCCTCATCGCGGGGAATGTCCAGCTGGACAGAAGCCCTCGACGCGTATGAAGGCGTCCACGCGGTGCCGCTCATGACCATCCACAAAAGCAAGGGTCTTGAGTACCACACGGTCATCTTCGTCGGCCTCGACGACTCCGCCTGGAAGCGGAGTTTCGAGGAAGACCGAGCCGAGGCGACCGCAGGCTTCTTCGTGGCGTTTACGCGGGCCAAACAACGGGTGTTGTTCACTTACTGCGCGCAGCGTGGGCCGAAGGTCGCGATCGACAGCATCTACCAACTCCTCTTGGGGTGTGGGGTGAAGATCGTCACGGCGAGATGACCGGGAAGCGCGCACTCGGCGCATCCACCTGCGGAGACGAAAGACCTTGCCGCGACCGCGTCTCCTCCCCGCACCCTGTGTGACGCCCCCTCGGCCATTGTCGAATTCGCTTTACAAACTCCCAGTTTCAGTAAGTTATAACTCCCACTGATTGGGAGTTATACAAATGGGCCGTCCTGGCCGCCTAACTGATGGCGCCTTCACTTCACGTGAGGTCGCTGCCGCGTCCGGTCTCTCGGCGCGAAACTTCGCCCTCCTCACCGATGAAGACCTCGCGCCCAGCGCGATGGAATCCGGCGGCGGACGGGCTGGGCACCGGACCTACGATGCGGCGGCGCTCAGCCATGCGGCGTTGCTCGGCGCTCTGCACCTGGCCGGATTGGAACTCTTGGTCTCGGGTCGGCTCGCCAAGGCGTTCGCTGACCAGTTCAACGCTACCTATGGGAAGCTGCCCACCAACTTGACCAGCCTGCTTCGCAGCAAAGCCTGTGTCGCCCAGAAGTGGCGACCGTGGCATGACCAGGCCGACGGCGCGCCGCCCGACCTAGAAAACGATTTCTGGCTGCACACCCAACTGCGGCGGCACGCTGATTTCTACCCGAGGGGTCAGGCGATGCGGGGCGACTTCGTCGTCGATATCGCCGATCACGCCTACGTCTCGACGGAGTTTGCGGGGCTGGAGGGCCTCAAAATCCACTCCCCTGTCTCAGATCCCCTCACCTTCAATCCGGAATTCAGAATCGAAGGGCGCGGATCCCAGGCGCGAATTCTTCCCGTCCACGAGGAGGTCGACGATTGTGACTTCCACGCCAACCCTGTGTCGGCGGCGCAACTCCGGGTCCTCCAGGCCGCCTACGCCATCGCGCGGGACAACGCGGTCACTCGGGTCAGGATCAACATGTCGTTGGCCATCCGCAACGCTTTCGATGTCGCGTTCGAAGGACGCCGGCAGATCGCGGCTTAAGCCCACCGCTCAGTGGACTCAGATCGTAGATTTTCTCGCAAAGGATTCCTCGCCGAGAAATCGTTTCAAGCCATTGGCTTGGCGGTCACATTCGATGATCGACTCGACCATCCCCTCGCTATTGCACCAGCGAATGAAGTCGGCGGTGTTGGCGTCGCGATCGACGTCGGAAAACTCGCCAAAGCCCTCGACGAGAATATCTCGGTCACAATCGTCCAAAGCAAACCACTCGCCTGCGTACCAACCCACGCTGAAGCCTGCGTGCAGGTCGCGCTCGACCTGCGACACGTTCCAGAACGGCTTGCAAGCGAGGAGCGCCATGTCCGGAAGCCAGGTTTTTGCGGCGCGCATGCGGTCCACAGTTCGCCTGGTCTTCCCAATCTTCAGTCGCCCGTGATCCTCGACGATGTAGATAAAGCCGGGATCGCCGTCCCGGTCGGAAGGCGCCTCGGGTTCCGTGACAGCAGGGTGTCGTACCATCGGCAGATGGTATCGCTCGTCTCAAAATCGGCAAAGCAATGCTATCCAGGCTGTCGGCGAAGTTTGCGCCGGCGCGGTGCTGGTGCGATCACTTCACCCTACAATCGTTGGGCGAATCCCGACGTCCTCCGGCGAGAGACATTTCTCAGTGGCCTCCCTTCGACCCAACCTAGTGAAGCGGATCGCCAGGCTGCCAAAGCCCACCAACGTCACCGACGCTCTCCAGCCCCTGTTTGAGGCCGTGAGCAACGCGATCCACGCCACACAGGCGCGGTTTCCCGACAACGTCGCTGAAAGGGGCCGTATCGTGGTCACGGTGTCGACAGACCGAAAGAAGGAGGACGTCTGGGCGAGCGTGGAGGACAACGGCCGCGGTCTGGATGACGAGAACTGGGAAGCCTTCATCACCACGGACACCGACCACAAGATCCAGATCGGCGGCAAAGGCGTCGGGCGTCTATTGTGGTTGGACTGCTTCGAACGGATCTCGGTCAACAGCGTCTTCGGTGATGGCGGCCTCAAGCGTCGCACCTTTAGGTTCGTTCTCGAGCTCGACGACCAGATCAAGGACGTCGTGGTCGCCGACGCGGGCGACGCCTCTGACACCTCGTTCCATGTCCGTTTTGAGGGTCTCAGGTCGAATGGCTATTTGGAGAAGTTTCCCGGCCGCGGGAATTTCGTGTTCCAGCACCTGACGTCACATTTCTTGCCGACCTTCATCGGCAGTCGCTGCCCGTCGATTGCGGTGCATGTCGGTGACGAATCCCGGACCTACCCCGAGGCCATCAACGACATTGTCCGCCGTCGTGATCCTGAGATCGAGATGGAGACGGACGACTATGGGGTCCTAAAGCTGACGATGATGGAGTGCGACAAGGTCGCCAGCGCTGACCTGAAGGGCTCTCACTTCGTCCATTTCATCGCCCACGACCGGACAGTTCAATCTCAGAGTATCGACGGCAAGCTTGGTCTCAAATATTTCGGCGCCACGGACGACAGCGTCTTTCACGGTATCGTCCGGGGTGAGTTCCTCGACACCAACGTCAATCAGGAACGGACCAAATTCTTGTTCGAGGACGTCGTTCTCGATCGGATCATCAATGACGTTTGCTCACCGCACATCGAGCTATTCCTTGAGGAACCCCTCGCTCGGCTCAAGGGTGAGCAGAAGAAGACCATTGAGGAAATCACGGCGACCTACCCCTCGGTTGCGTTCGGCGACACCGAGGAACTGCAGAAGCGCGTTCCGTCTGGAGAATTGAAAGGCGACGCCATCTACGGCCACCTGGCCAGAGAACGCTTCCGGCGAGATGAGCGCCAGGCGGAGAAAGTCCGATCGGTCCTGACCAAGTTAAAGGACGATCAGGTGGACGCCGACACCTTCGCCGCCACCATTTCTGAGGCCGGCAAGGCGATTGAGGAGGCAGAGCAACGGAGCCTGACCGAATACATCGTGCGCCGAAAGGTCGTGCTCGATTTCATCGAGATCCTTCTGCAGAAGGTCCGGGACGACAGCCGTGACGGCGCCTATCAGCGTGAAGACGTGTTGCACTCATTCATCTGCCCGCTCCGCGTCAACACGGTGCAGGGCGATGGTCGGAAGGTGGAGGCGACAGCGTCTCACGACCTTTGGATCGTCGATGAGCGGCTGACCTTCGCCCAATACTTTAGCTCTGATGTCGACTTCGCCACCCTGTCTGAGGCGGCGACGAGCGGTGATCGACCGGACGTCCTGATCTTCGACCACGTCCACGGTTTGAGACAGACCCAACAACCCTCAAAGGTTCTGCTCGTCGAATTCAAGAAGCCCGGGCGCACCCAATATGGCGACGATGAGCACCCGCAGTTCCAGGTCGAGCGATATGTACGCCAACTACAATCGGGCGCGTTGCGAGACGTCCAGGGCCGGCCGATCAAGCTCGACCAAAACACGATCTTCTATTGCTTCATCATCGCCGACATCGTCGGCAAGCTCGATGATTGGACTTACACTTGGCGTCGCACGGCGGACGGACGTGGTCGCATTTATCGCCCGGACAGCGGCTTCGCCGGCTCCATCGAATTGATGGGCTGGGACGAACTGATCAAGGACGCTCGCGACCGGAACCAGGCATTCTTCGATCGCGCCGGCATTTCGGGAAAAAGCTATTTCAGCGCCGACTGAGCCCTCGGCTGAGCGACGCGCTCTGGAGTGAGGTCGCTCGCCGGCAGCGGTCGCTGCCGGATGGTACCCTGAAGATCGTGGCGCGCGGCGCCCGCCAGGACGAAGCGGTACCTCTTAGATCGAATAGGACGCCAAGATCGCTACGAGGCCAACCAAGCCGTTACCGCGCCGCCGCCGCCTCGATCCGCAATGACGGGTCCGTCTCCACCGATTCGACGATGGCGTTGTAGCGCGCCAACAAAGCCTCCAACGCCCCGGCCCGAGCGGCAGGCCGATCACCGACGCGATCCAGAATATCGCCCGCAAGCCACTGCTCGACGTCGAAGACGTCCAGACGCTCGGCGATCCCGGCGTTCTCCGCCAAGCCGACCGCCAAGCCTACGCCGCGGCCTGCCGTGACAATGATTGGTCGCTGGCCCGCCGCCAGATTGGCTTGGCACTTGCGGATCAGCGCCTCGCCTGGCGCCGTCGAGACATGGATGGCCAGATCGCCGACCGAAAAGTCACCGGGGCGCTGCTGGCCCTCGTCCTTGGTCGACGAGGAATTGTGGGCGAAGGCTCCGGGGAACACCCCTTCGAGTTTGGCGCCGACCAGATGCTGCATGACCGTGCCCACTACCATGGTGCCCTGCATCTCCTTCTGCCGGGCTTCCGCCTGGGCGAAGAGGTGCCGGAAGGTGGCGCGAAGACTGAGCGTCGGATCAACTCGCAGCACGAACGGTTTAGCGGCGAAGAACTCACGCACGCGGGCGATCCAGAAGGCCTCGACGCTGTCGAGATCGAGTTCGCCGCCCTGGCTTCGGTCGTTCAGGAACGCCACATAGGCGCTCATCTTGCCCAGCGACCCCCGGCTGGTGCGGCCCCCCTCCTCCGCCAGCACGCGATCAATGCCGTAACGGGCCAGGATCTGCTGCACCTTGCCCTTACCAAGGCCGAGGACTTGGCCCTCCTTGTCGGTGCGCAGCCGGTTGGGATCCAGCGGCAGCCCCATCGTCCGGGCGTGGTCGGTAACGACAAGCGGCAGGCAGAGCGCGCCCTTGGACTTGATGCCATGCAATTCCGCAAAGGCGGCTAGCGCCTCTGCCAGGAGCGCGGGAGCTTCGCTCACTCGGCGGCGATCGCCGCCGCGCCCGTCCGGCGGGCGGCTGTCGCGAGGGGTTCGAGGAGCTCGGCCGCCAAGTGGCGAACGACCGGCACTGCGACGCCGTCGCCAGCGACATGGTAGGCGTCGTTGTAGCGCGCCGGCAGCTTGTAGGACTCCGGCAAACCCATCAGCCGCGCCGCCTCGCGAGACGACAGCAGGCGCGATCGCACCTTAGGCCCCTCGACGATCAGCAGCTTCTGCCGGGACGAGCCGCCGGCCGGCGTGCGCAGGCAGCCTGCGATGTCATCGAACCGGACCTCGGCCTTCACCGATCGACCGCCATCGGCGTCGGGGCGGGTGCGTCTATAGAGCGTCCCGACCATCCTGCGGCCGGCGGCTTTGGCGTATTCGACCTTCTGACGGTTCACCGGCGACATGCTGTCGAGCAGCTTCTTCGTCTGGGCCGCATCATGCCAACCGACGCCCTGCGGGGTTTCCTCGAGAAGATCGGCAAACCGCGGGGGACAACCAGCCGGCTCGGCGAGATTCCACCACACCCAGTTCTTAGCTAGAGCTGGCATCAGCCGCGCACGGGCGGCGCGCAGCATCGGCGGCACCCATCGATCGGCCGGCTCTGCGGTCATCAGCGTGGCGGGTATTTCGACGTCGGCGCGCACGGCGATGACAAACACCCGCGGCCGAGATTGCGGCACGAACCAGCGGGCGTCGATCACAACGGCGCCGAAGCGATAGCCGCTCTTGCTCAGGGTCTTGGCGATGGCCTGGAAGTCCTGGCCACCGTTGGAGGTCAGCACGCCCAGCACGTTCTCAAGCACCACAAGCGTCGGGGCCCGCTCTTCGTCGCGCAGGGAATGCATCAGCCGCCAAAATGGCCAGAAGGTCCCCGATCGCGTACCTTCGTTGGCATCGTGGCGGCCAAGGCCTTTGTAATCGCCTGCGAGCGACAGGTCCTGGCAGGGGAAGGACGCCCACACGAGGTCGGGCGCGCCCGGCAGGTCGGCGGGGCCGATGCTGGCGACATCCTCGCAGCGCATGTGGTCGCCGCCCCAGTTGTCAGCGTAAACGCGCGCTTTCATCGGGTCGAAATCGTTGGCGAACAGACAGGACCAGTGCTCGCCAAGGCCTGCCCGGGCCATGCCGCCACCGGCGAAAAATTCGTAAAAGCTGAAGCGCGTCACAGCGTGTCCATGCTCACCGAATCAAGCCAGATGTCGGCACCAGTCGGTACATACCATGAACGACGGATCAGAAGCAGGCAGCAGCGCCGCCAACCATCGGGCCCGCGCCGACAATAGCACCGGGTATTGGCGGCGGAGGCAACGCATGGACCGCGATGCGCACGTCGCGGGTGGGCGTCGAACAACTGATAATGTCCTTTATCACATATCGGAGGGTGTGCTTTTGTCAGTTTTCGAAGTCGACTGCAGCGATGCGGCAAAGTGGACTTCAGCGGCCCGCGCACCGCGCAGAACCCGATCTATCCGTACCCGCTGCGCGGGCGGACGATCGACCGGGCCAACCAGGTCTGGGCCATGGACATCACTTACATCCGATGGCCCGAGGGTTCGTCCAAATGCAAATGGCCCGCGATGGCCATGCCGAGCGCCTGCTCGCCGGCTACGGATCGCTGCCTCGCAGCGACGAGAACTGGAGGCGACCTGATCTATTCGCCCACGACCGTCGCTTTCAGCCGCCATCTGCAAAGAACGCTCCCTCGCCGCCGGCCATGGTCTGCACCAGAAGCTTCCGGTCTAGGAACAGGTTGCGCATCTCGCAGCTGGTCTCGGCGATCAGCAGGCAGCCGTGGCAGGCGGCGCCGTGCGTGGCGCGGTCGCCGCTCTTGTCGTCGGGTTCATGATCGGCGCAGATCGGATCGTTGGAGCACACCCGCAGGTTCTCCAGGGCATTCTTGAGAATCGAGGCGAACCGGGGAGTGGTGGCGACGAGTCCGCCCAGGCTCCCCTGAGCGCCGGCGCTGGCCGTGTAGATCAGGATGCCGCAGCGCGTGAACTCACCCCCGTCCCGATCCTTCCGCAGGGCGTAGATGCGCTCCTTCAGCGAACTCGCGGGATACCCGCATTCAAGCGCGATCTCCGCCATCAGGGCATGCGAGAGGCTGTGCAGCAGGATGTAGGGTTCGCCGGGAAAATCGGGGGCCTTGTCGCCGAACCTCTGCGCCCAGTGGCCATAGGCGGCGAGCAGTTTGTCGTGCTGGGCAGCGAGGCCCTCGGATCTGAGCCAGCGGGCGACCGCATCGTTTTCGAAGTGGATGAACAGGCCTTCGCCGAACTGCTCCACCGCCGGCAACCAGTCGACTGACTGTTCGCTTGCCAGCGGAGCCACCTCGACCGGCAGCTCGAGGTCGTCGACCCCGCCGTCGGTGCCGATCGGCGCGGAGTCGAAGCGGGTGAAGCCGTAGAGGCAGGAGACCTCTCGCAGCCGGTGAACGGCGACGAGGTTGCGGATGGCCGAGACGTCCGCCTCCGCTCTGGCCGCCCATGCTTCGCGCGGCAGGGTCTGCGCGTAGAGCTTGGCGGCCGGGTCGTTCGTTCCGATCTCCGGCTGGCCGCTGGCGAAGAGGTCGAACTCGGCGACCTTCGGGGCTTGGCCGATCTCGCTCCCGCCGCCTTCGCGGAGCCGCCGCAGCCGCTCCCAGACATCGGCGTCGGAAAAGCCTTCCAGAGCCTTTTCGACCATCGGATTGAACTCGCGCGCCGTCGCCAAACGCTCGATCGACGTGACCTTCACGAGGTGCTCGCCAAGTTCGCCCACGATCCGAGCCAGCTTGTCCTCTTCGGCTGGAAGAGAGATCACCGTGAGCGGCTGGGGGAAGTAGGTATTGGTGGCGGTTCGGATCATCAGCCGCAGCTGCTCGTCGCAGCCCGCTGGGTCCACCCTTTCCCTCAGCCAAGGACGCTCGCCCCTGCATTTGCCGAGCCGCCCCACGGCTTCGGCCTCCTTCAGCGAGGCGCCCCGCTTGCAGCCGCAGACGATGCGAGTGTCCTCCAAGCCGCCGCCAGCGCCGCGCTCTTCCAGCCACATGGGCTCTCGGCAGGGTTCACCTTTGTGCACGAACCACCGCCAGTCGATGTCCTGGATATGCCCGCGATGGCAGGCGCAGACGAAACGGATCGGAGTGACCGCGCTCTTCTTCTGGCCGTCCTCGAGGTCGACCTGCTTGCGCTGGCCTGGATCGAGGTCCTGCCAGCGCACCAGTCGGCGGCGGGTCGATGCCTCGCCAGGCGACTCGGTCCGGTCGGCCACGAACCAAGCCGGAAAAACCGGCGTCTTAACCAGCGGGTGGAACCGGGCCTGGGCGTCGGCGGCCTCGGGCGGCGGTCGCAGTTTGAGGAACTTGTCCTCAGCCAGCCAACCCTTCTTCTTCAACGCCTGCGCCAAACGCATGCTGAGCCGCGGCTCGACAATCTCCGGCTCGCTGAAGTCGAGCGCCCAGGTCTCCAGTCCCCCGACGATCACTGAGCGGGTCGGCAGATCGATCATCGAGCCTGGCCCGAAGATCGACACCAGTTGGCTGCGGCGCTGGACGTTTCTGGCCATCAGACGTCGTCCGCCTTTACCTCGTTACCCCAAGGGTCACGCACCAGGAGTTGCACATTTGGCTCCACATCCCGCATCGACCACCCCGCGACGAATTCTCGATGTGCCGGCGTCAGGTTCTCGATTCCCGCTTCAAGCGGCCGGTGCAGGAGATGCTGAGCAAGGCTGCCTTCCCGATAGCGGAAACCGGCGCCGCCGGCCGTCTGTTCGTCCGCCGTCTCCTGCCAGTCGTCGAACAGGGCGTCGATCCGCGCCCGAAGGGCGGCGTGACCCCCGGCGACCATGTGTTCCGGCGCGCGGGCGACCAGAGCCTCGCGGACTTTGGTCCGAATGTCCGGCTCGTCTTTCAGGCGCGCGGCAGCCCGGTCGGGGGTGAGGGCCGGGTCGCCATGTCGCGCGGCGGCGACCACCGTCGCGGCCAAAGCGCGGTCGAGCGCCCGTGCAGCCCAGGGCGTCACGCTCGTGGCCTCTACGGCGCGATAGAAGGTTCGATGGAAGTGGCCGAACTGCTCGAAGTGGGCGCGATCGCGCGGCTTGTGAACGTTGAGGATGGTCGCCACGAGGCCGGGTCGGTCGTGGTCGCGCCCGACCCGACTGGTGGCCTGGATGTATTCCGCCGCTGTTTTAGGTTGTCCCTGTACCAGCATCAGACCAAGCCGTTGGATATCGAGACCCACGGAGATCATGTTGGTCGCCAGGGCCACGTCGAGGCCCTGATCCGCCGAGGCCGGCTGTTCGAGCCGCTTCTTGGCCGCGGACACTTGGTCGGTAGAAACGCGAGAGGTCAGTTCCAGCGGCTCCCTGACCGTGCGGTTGGCGAAGGGCTGATCATGCGGGTCGTGCCGCCGCCGGCGGTCGCCGTAGTCGGCGACCTGGGTTCGCACCTCGTCCTCGACGATCCTGCGAGCGCCGCCGAGTTCGCGCAGGGCGTTGAAGTAGCAGACGGCGGTCCGATAGGGATCGGCCGCCTCGCCATCTCGCTCGAACGATGCCTGGGCGCTCGCCAGAAGGGCGCGCAGGACGCGCAGGAACACCAGCTTTGGTCCGCGGCCCTGGGCGGCGATCCCCAGATAAAGTCTGGCTGGATCGTGCCGGGACGGGACCGTCCGGGCGAAGAAGCTGTCGTTCCGATCGAGTCCGGGCGGCGGGAAGACGCGCGTCTCCCCACGATCGAACAGGGCCTTGATCTGCTCGTGGGCGCGGCGGACTGTGGCGGTCGAGGCCACGATCTTGGGCCGCACGCGCGTGTCGCCCTCGCCACGCGCGCAGAGCTGGTCGATAGCGGCCTCGTAGAGCCCCGCCACTGTGCCCAGCGGCCCGGCGATCAGGTGCAGTTCGTCCTGGATGATCAGATCCGGCGGGTCGAGCGACAAGCCGTTGTCGAGGGGGCGGCCGCCGAGCGGTTCGGCGGCGCCGAAGAAGCCGACCCCTGCCTGAAAGCGGTCAACATGGCCGAAAAGGGCGCCGGTCTCGCCGACCCAGGGGAGGGAGGCGAGCTTGTCGACCGTGGCGACGATGAAGGCTGGCAGTCGGCGATAGATGGTCTCGTCCACGACCAGGATGGGCAGGGCGCGATCGCGAGTGAACGGGCAGTCGATGTTGGCGCAGTGAATCTCGAAGTTCGTAGGCGCTTTGGAATCCGGCGTGCAGACGAACGAGTCCCGCCCGAAAGGCGTGGCGCACCACGGGCAGGCCTTGAGCGGCGCCGGCGCGCGAGCCTTGGGAGTCGCGAAGTCGCGTCGGAAGACCCGCACGCGTGTCACCGCCTTGTCGTCACCGGTGTCGCCCTGCCCGCCAAGGCGGTTAGGCGAGGCATCGGACCCCACCCACAGGCCAATCTCGATCGGCCAATCTCCCAGCAGGCCGCGGCCTTCGCCCTCTTGGCGCATCAGCTCAAGGGCGCAGATTACCCCGGCGGCGCGGTCGAGCTGATCCAGCGTGAGCAGGCGCAGGGTGTAGCGCATGATCACTGAGACCCCCGCGCCCAGCACCCCCGATGCGGTGAGCCGGCGCAGCGAGATGCAGTATGCAGCCAGACCAAGATACGCCTCGGTTTTGCCGCCGCCGGTGGGAAAGAACAGCAGGTCGGCGATCTCGCGGTTGCGATCGCGCTTGTCAGTCAGGCCGGCGAGGTTGAGCAGGATGAAGGCTAGTTGGAATGGCCGCCAGGCGGGAACGCGCCGACCCTCCGGCGCGCCGCCGAATTGGGCCGCGCTCCGCTGACAGTTCGCCCTAGCCAAGGCGAGGTTCATGAAAACGAAGGCCTGGCGCGCCTTCGCATCCGTCTTCAGGAGCTCGATCCCGCCCCCAATACGGTCTTGGGCCGATCGCATGTCGGATAACAGCTCCCGCGCCGTCACCGCGCGGCGAGGCGCGAGGCCGTCGACCTTTTGCCCCGCGATCCAATCGCCATAGAGCGCCGGCAGGTCGACAAGCGCCGCCGCTAACTCCGTCCCGTCACCCGCGGCGAGGCGAGCGAGGGCCTCCATCCCGAACGTCACGCCGGCGATCGACTCGTTCGGCGCCACGCGCTCGACCTCCGCCGTGGGCAGAGCATCGGTCCAGACGCGCGTGACCTTGCCCGCACCTTCCTCCCAGCCGGCCGCGGTGTTGCGGCCCACCGCCCATTCGACCACGTCCCGATAGTGCAGGTCCGCCAGGCGCAGGTCGGCGTCGTCGGTGTCGTGGCCCGAAAGGTCCCGTCGGGCCTCGAAGCCGACGTCGCAGTTGAGCTCCAGACGCGCCTGAAAAGCATAGGTCAGGTCGGCCACCACCCGCCCGTTCACCGGCGCGCGGCGATTGACTAGGAAGACGGTGAGCGCCCGCAGCCGCCGGCGCTGGCCCTCCGGTGTCGTCAGCTCAAAGGTGCGGCTGTGGGTCTCGAGCACGAGCGGCCCACCGCGCTTGCCCTGTTCCGGCGTGCTATCGCGCACGATGATCGGGTGCTCGCTCCGACCCTCGATCACCGGAACATCCAAGGTGCGGATCTTGGCCTTCCGCACCCACTGGAACCTGGGCACAGCCTCACGCTTGGCCTTTTCACCGCCTTCCGAGCCCTCGCCAGGCGCGCTGAGCAGGAAGTCAGCCGGATCGGGTTCGGCCACATAGTCTCCCCACGTGACCGTCGCCTTCAGGCTTGTCACCGAAGGATCGAGCAGGACCGTCAGGCCGAGCGACGAGGGCAGGAAGCGGCGGCGGGCGCTGGCAGCCTCGGGCGGCTCGTCGTCGCCGGGCGCGCCGCCGGCTCCCTCAACGTCCGATCCCTCGACATCGATCTCGCCTTCTTCCTGGGTCTCGACCTCGCCACCGCCCTCCGCTCCGCCAAGGGTGATCTTGTCTTCGGCTGGCGCCAGGAAGCCAGCGAGGTACCAGACCGAGGGCCGCACATCGAGGCGCTCGGCTGCGATGTCATCATCCTTCCGCTCGGGCCCCGGACCGATAAGGTCGCGCCGGAGGGTCTCGACCAGCTTGGCGCGCACCTCGACGGCAGCGGTCATGCGTGGCGCTCCTCACCCGTGTATTCTCCCACCACCCAAATGAAACTCTGCAGGTCGATGTTGTCCCGCGGACCGAGGTCGGCGATGGCGGCGCCGGTCTCGGTGTAGAGATCACGCAGGCTGTCATAAACCTCCGGGCGCAGGGCAGAGTCGTAGTCGTCGGCAAAGCGGTGCCCCACGCGCTCGGCGTAATCCTTCGTCACCTCCGGCTTGAGGAACATGTGGGTTTCCGGTCGCCACAGGAACGGCAGATAGGTCGCTACGGTCCACTTGGCCGCGCCATCCGCTTTGGCGGCCTTCTCCATCTCCGCCAAGCCGGCCTTCGTATCGCCCAAAGCAAAGCGGGCGGCTCCCCGAACGAAAGCGTCGGCGTTCGCCCCTTTCAACACGTCTCCGATTCTGGGTTTCTCGAACGGCGAGAGCAGGTTGGTGGCCTGGAAAACCTTCCTGACCGCCGCGCCATAGCCAGTGCCGGTCGCCGCGGCGTCCAGCGGCGCGATGTCTTCGAGCAACGCCTTTGCCTTTAGCTTGTAGGCGCGCTCGCCCGTGCCGTGCTGGCTGCCATCGCCGACATAGGTATCGGAGGCGAAGCCGCCGGGAAAATACTTCAGAAAGCGCGCCTTGGCGCCTTCATAGCCGAAATAGCTCACGCTCCGTTTGGCGACTTCGTCGTGAAGCCGCGTCCAGACACGGTCAGCGTCCTCGCCACCCTCGCCCTGAATATGGACGATGCGCTTGGCGCCTTCCTCGGCGACGCCGTGGAGGACACCGTTCATGTCGACCAAACGCAGGTCGATCTTGCTTAGCTTGCCCCGGCGTATTGTCTTGGCGGCCACAACCCTTCCCTCAATCCTCGTCACCGGCATGATCGACCGCGTCCGCGTCATCTTCGGATGCAGCAGCAAGGCCTAGCGCTCGCTCCGCGGTGGCGCGGGCGCGGTTGAGGTCGAGGAGGCGGGCCAGAACCTCGTCCTTGAAAGCCTGGGGCCAGTCGAGGCGGGTCTTGTCGGGATCGTCCTCACGGGGCTGGAACTCCGGCGCGGCGCACTCGGCGAGGTCGTCCCAGCCGTAGGCGGTCAGCACGGCGCGGTCCATGTGCGCGTGCAAGTCGCGCAGGCGAGCAACGTCGGTGGCGGTTTCGCGGCAATCATGGAAGCGGTTGTAGGTCTTGGTGAGGCCCTCGCTCCGCGCGATCATCAGGGCTGCGCGGTGGGCGTGATAGGCTGCGCCGGTAGCTTCGAGGGTAGGGTCGGTGAGGAAGGCAGGTGGAAACGGAAAGGTGCGAAAGACAGCCTTCGGATTGTAGGTAAGAGCGTCAACCGACCCAAATGTGGTGCCGAAACTCGCGCTCCAGATTTCATGTGTTCTCGCCTGCAGCGACGCAAGTGGCGCGAAGCCATCATAAGCAAATACGATTAGCTTGTGAGAATAAATCATCCCCGTAGCAAGCCGACTAATCATGTGGTGCATAACTGCAGGAGCGCCAGTCGCCAAAACATACTTCAATCCCGCAATCGAACTGTAGAGATTGACGGATCTAGATCCATACTTCCACCAGAATTTCTTGCGGGTAGCCGCAATTCCCTCGTCTTTTAGTTTGTCACGTTGTGGTTTGACCATTCGCTCCACAACCCTAAGCAAATCTGGCCAGTCAGCCGCCACAGGTTCTGGGTAGTCGGTCGGAACTATGCCGGCCCTTAGCCGCTCCCGTCGACGGTCATCGCAGGCATCCGACCCTTCGTTAAGGAACCAGGACTTTAGCGCGGCGTCTCGCCGTAGAGGAAAATCTGTAAAATCGATCGCATAACGATGGGGAGCGTGGGTTGGCGAGGTATTGATCTCCTTGTTGCCTATAAAGGAAAAAATTCGTTCGGCGTTACGCGGATTGGCAGCAATTAGGTGGCGCATCTCGACGAGACTTTCCGCCTTCCCCTTGGCGGCGGCGTCGTCGTCGAAGGTGAATCCCATGCCTAGGACGATGGAACCCTGGAATGCCTGTAGATCATTTGCAGCGAGCAACTCAGGCGAGGCATCGAGATCGCCCTTGACCAGATATGCGCTAATCCGGTCGACCGGCCTTTCTTCTAGGAACGGCTGGTCCGCAGCTCCCTTGATGACGTGAACCACGCTGACCACCACTGCCGCCTCGCCAGGCCAACTGTAGCGGCGCGTCGCCCGCAGGACCGACCCGCCATTGGTCAGAATCCACGTTAGGCCCGATGCGCGGGTGTCACCTTGGCCCACGGTCTTAGTGGCGATTAGGCCGAAGACCCCGCATTCCCTAAGCAGGCCGAAAGCGCGGCGGAAGAAATGGGCCACGAGATCGGCATTGCCGTGGGCTCCGGCGTGCAAGGTCTGAAGCCAGGGGAGATAGTTGGCGCGGTTGCCGTTGATCAGCGTGTTCTTGCCGGCGAACGGTGGGTTGCCGACTATGGCGTCGAAGCCGGGGTTTTGCCGGCTGAACACCTCCGGGAACTCCACCGGCCAGTGAAAGGGCGGGATGGGATGCTCGCCCTCGCGCAGCGGTTCGGCGAAGGCGGCGGCGCGGTCGGACCACCCGCCCCCGAACAGCTGGTCCTCGAACGTCTGAAGCGTCTTCTTGCGGGCGGTGTCTTTGCCCGCCGAGAAGTAGGCGGCGATGACGCCGTCGCCGACCAGTCGGGCGACCTGGAGCTTGTTCTCCGCCCCTCGAAGCATGGGACGAAGCTCCGCCTCAGTGGCCCCCTCGGCGACCGCCCTGATCCTCTCCCGCTCCTGAAGAGCCTCGCGGACATGCTTACCGATCAGAGCGCTGATCAGCGTCACGGCCGGCTTGGACGGATCCCAATTCACTGAGACGATCTGATCGAGATTCAGCCCGACCAGGCTGTCGCCGCATTTGAGCGCGTGATTGAGGAAGGTGAACTCGTGATCTCGGGCCAGGGTGGCCAGCCATAGAGAGAGCTTGGCCAGCTCCACGGCGCGCGGGTTCTTGTCGACGCCATAGAGGCAGCGCTGGGCGACGAGGCGGCGCGCGTGGAGGGTGTCGTCCTCGACTTCGTCGGCGGGAATCGCTGGTTTAGTCTCCGGCCAGCGCTCCCAGGCCCTAGCCAGCCGGACGGCGATCGCGCGGCAAGCCTCGACGAGGAAGGCCCCCGAACCCATGGCCGGATCGCAGACCTTGAGGTCGAGGATCTGCTCCGGTGTCGCATCAGGCCCCAGTCGCTCGAAGGCCGGCGACAGGGCATGCTTGACGATAGGGGCGGTGAGGCTGCGCGGGGTGTAGTGACTGCCGGAGCGGCGGCGCTCGTCCGTGGGCTGAAGAATGGGGGTCCCCGCCGCGAACGGAACGGCGCCGGGCGAGCCGCGCAGGTCAACCGATGAGGCCAGTGCTTGGGCCAGTGTGTCGACGTCGCCAGCGGCCTCCACCGCGGCCGCCTTCGCCCCCGTGAGGCCAAGGCCCGTCCCCTCCTTGAGTTGCTTGATCCTGTCCTTGCCCTTTCCCGCGGCGAGGACGTCAAGGTCGATGAAAAACGGCAGGCCCTTGGCGCCTTTCACCGCCAGGGAGCGGCCGGTGGCGATCCGCGCCTCGAAGCCCATCACGGTCTCGTAGACCGAGCCGATCTGCTCCACGTCCAGGGTTCGGTACGAGAGCCGCTCCGGAGGCTGCCCCCGCTCCTTCAGCACGAGCAGGCCGTCGAGGATGCGCAGCATGCAGCCGTCCGTGAGCTTCAGCACCGAAGGTGCCTCGGCTGCGTCGGGCCGGCCCTCGAGGAACGGATAGCGCGCGGGATCGAACAGACCGCCGCGACGCGCCTGGACGAAGCCGGAGGCGTGGCCGGCATGGATCAGGCGGAACAGAGCGACGAGCCGTCCCCAGCCGCCGATACGCTCGTCCATGGTGTCTGGATTGAGCGCCGCGTCCTCCGCCAGTCGGGCGTGCAGGCCGCGCACCGAATAGCCGGCGTCGTAGATTCGTCGGGCCTGGTCGTCGCGACGGGACGGCAGGAGATCGCGGTCCTCAGCGTAAAGTATGAAGACCAGCCGCATCAGCACGGCCAGCAGGCCCTCGTAGAGATGGCCGGGCGCCTCGGCGGCGAGCTTGCGAACCATCGCTGGTTCGGCGGCGTCGAGTCCGCGCAACAGCTCGAAGAGGGCGCCCAGAACCTGGCCGGAGAGCTTCTCAGAGACCGTGTCTTGGGCGAGGCGGCTCGCGTGGAGCAGGGCCGTGAGGCGCCGCTCGGTGCGGTCGGTGAAGAGGCGGCCGCGGTCGAGCAGCAGTTTGAGGCCGCCCAGGATAGGTCGGCCGGCGACGGTGGCCATAGGGCGGACCGGGAAAGCCTGCCAGCCTGAGGTCTCGCCGCGCGGTGCGTAGACGAGCCGGATTTCGGGCTCCAGCTCGCCGGTCCTGGCTTCCCGCTGGGTGATCAGCAGGCCGGCGGCAATGCCGGTCTCCCGCAGCAGGCGTTCGAGACGCTGGTGTGGCGTGGCCTCCCAGCCCTCGAACGTATG
The DNA here is from genome assembly GCA_036511515.1 of Caulobacteraceae bacterium. Lineage (GTDB taxonomy): Bacteria > Pseudomonadota > Alphaproteobacteria > Caulobacterales > Caulobacteraceae > Acaudatibacter. The sequence goes on from DATCCB010000024.1 coordinate 62,848, forward strand.
GCGGGCGTCCGGCGCGACCCGGGGCGCCTCAACGCGAACCAGCAGTTGCCAGCCGCCGCAGTCGCCCAGCTCCCTCACCGCCCAGGTGGGAACGAGCCTGTCGTTCTGCTCGGGCAAGACGACGACGAGATCTGCGGGCAGGTCCGGCCCGCCAGGCGCGCCGGCCACCAACCGCGCCTCCCAGCCCAAGGCCCGTTCGACGAACGCCCAGGGATCGAACGGCCCTTCGAGTTGGCTCTGGACTTCACCCGTCTCAATTGCGGTTTGACGCTCGGGGATCAGGGCGTGGTCGCGCAGCACACCCGGCGCCGCGACCACGCCCTGGGGTGGGACATAGTCCAACCAATCGAAATCCGGATCGCGCGTGGTCTCCTCAGCCATCACCCCAGGTCCGGCCAGAGATAGACGAGCCCAACCGGTTCGATGCGTGTGGCCTTAACGTCATACGACCGGCGCAGGCGATCCGGCTCCTCCGCAAGCTCCCGATCCAGACGGCCAAGGCGCGAGGTCCAGTGACGGCGCTCCGCCTCGCGTTCGCGCCGGCCGTCGGGGTCGAGGTCCAGCTGCAGCTGCGGTGAGTCCGGCTCCGCCGATGCGCTCCGCAGCCGGGTGCGCTGGGCCTCCAGGAGGCTGGTAAGGCTCCTTGCCTCCGCCTCTCCCACCTTGGCGAGGTCCGCCTTGACCAGGGCCAGTCGCTTCGCCACCCGCTCATTCAGGGCCGGCACAAGGTCGCGGATGTCCGTTTCGACGTGAGGCTGAACGCGGGTGATGGCTGCCTCATTCGCCGTTCGGGCCACACTCAGGGAGTCCTCAAGCTGATCGAGGATCCGCTCCTCGGCCTGACCCTCCTGGGCGAAGGCCCGAAGCTGCTTTCGGCCACGATCGGCGTCGGTCCAGACGGCCGTGACCGGGATCACCTCCTCGTGCAGGCGCGCAGCGTTGGCGCCGTAGACCGCCAGGCGCGCGAGAAGAACGACGTGGGGCTGAGCGCCCTCGGCGCGGATGACCGCTATGCGCGACAGCCCCTGCTGGAAGCCTTGGCTCAGAAAGCGCGACAGCAGCCGGCGGACCAGTCGGTGTTCGAGATGAAGCTGGACCGTGTCGGCATCGTCGCGCCCGTCCGGAAGAATGGGAGGCTGGAAGGCGATGGCGCGCACAGGCGCCTTGCTCCGCCAGTCGGCGAGCCGCTCGCCGCGCTTTCGCGGTCGCTTGCGCAGATCGTCGAACACGCCGGTCCAATCTGGACCGAAGGCGGCCGGATCGAGCTGAAAGGTGTCGACGTCGCCCACCCTCTTGGTTCCCGCCCCCTCAAGGGACACGCCAGCACGCGACAGGGCGGCGGCAGCGACCCGGCGCAGATCGCCAGCATCCACGCCGACCCGCTCGCGGGAGGCCTCCAAGGCCTTCCGCAGGTCGGCGTCGTCGCGCAGGATGGTTTGGCGGCGCTTCTCCTCCTCGTCCGCCATCTCCTCGCGGGCGGCCCGAGCGGCGGCG
>DATCCB010000025.1:0-21809 GCA_036511515.1 Caulobacteraceae bacterium
CTTCCCGCCTGATCGAAAGGCGGAGAAGATCGCGGCCAAGCGCCGCGCGCCTTCCCACCAATCCGCCACGTCGCGACCCTCGCCGCTCCGCACCTCTTCCCGCGGGCAAAACCGGAAATCCTTCACACGCACAACGCGGGGCAGGAGTTTAGGAAACAAAATTCCTCCCTCGCAAGCGCAGCGCCGCGGGGGAGGGGGACCGCCCGCGCAGCCGGTGGTGGAGGGGGCGCAGGGCGGCGCCCAACTTGGTCGGAATCCACACTAGACGAACGGCGCCGACAGCCCCTCTGCGGCCAATGTCGCCTGGACCGCCGCCCTGCCCAGCACGCGTTCGGTATGGGCGCCCAGTTGCGGCAGGTCGCGCGCCGGCAGGGGCAGGGTGCGGCCCCACCGCACCATCATCAGCAGGAAGAGATCGGCGGCGGAAAACCGCTCGCCCAGAAGCCACGGTCCTTCGCCCAGCTGAGCGGCGATGGTCTCGAAAATCCGCTTCAGTTTCGCGCCAGCGGCTGCCTTTGCGTGATCGGCCAGTTCCGGATCGTCGACGAACTCATGCGGATAGAACCAGGCGCGGAATTCCGCCTGCGGCGTGTTGGCCAGGTAGACCATCCATCGGTAGTAGTCCGCCCGACTTGCGGCTGCGAGCGGCGGCGCGAGACCACACTCGGCAAATCGGTCAGCCAGATAGAGGCCGATGGCCGCGGTCTCGAAAACCGCGTGGCCGTCGTCGACCAGCACCGGAATCCTGCCGTTGGGGTTGAGCTTCAGGTAGGCGCCGCTCGCCTGCGCGTTGTGGGCCCGATCGACCAGCCGCAGCGTGAACGCGCAACCAATCTCGCGCAGCAGCATGTGCGGGAACAGGCTGGCGTTACCAGGGTAGTAGTAAAGTTCAATCATAGCGGCTGCTTGCGGCGGCCCCGCGTTTCGACAGTAATCAACTCTCCGGCGGGGCGCGGTAGCGCATCAGGCCCTCCTGGGCGGTCGAGGCGACCAGGCGGCCGTCGAGGTTATAGATTTCCCCTAGATTGAAACCCCGCGCGCCGGAGGCCGACGGACTTCTCTGGGCGTAGAGGTGCCATTGGTTGAACTGCGACGGTCGATGAAACCAGATCGCGTGATCGAGGCTGGCGGTCTGCAGCCCCGGCGTCTGCCAGCCCATGCGGTGCGGGCGCATCGATGTCGAAAGGAACGACATGTCCGAGGCATAGGCGATCACCGCCTGGTTCATGATCAGATCGTCGCCAAGAGGGGCCGTCGCCCGCATCCAGACGTTCTGCGACGCGGTAGAGGTTCTGGGGTTCATGAAGTCCTCGCCGTCGACCGGGCGCATCTCGATCGGCCGCGGTCGCTCGGCCATTTCTCTCATCTTGGCCGGCAACGTCTCCAGAAAAGCGGCGCGAAGATCGCGTTCGGCGGGCAGGCTGTCCGGCCTTGGCGTCCGCGGCATCGGATCCTGGTGCTCGAGGCCGTCTTCCGGCGCCTGCAGCGATGCGGCCAGGTTGAAGATCTGCTGCCCGTGCTGGATCGCCGTCACCCGCCTGGTGGTGAACGTGCGGCCATCGCGCGCGCGATCGACCTCATAGAGAATCGGCACGGCCGGATCCCCGGGTCGGATGAAATAACAGTGCAGCGAGTGACAGGTTCGCGCCTCGACCGTCTTGTAGGCCGCCAACAGGGCCTGGGCGATGACGTGGCCGCCAAAAATCCGCGGACCCTGGCTGGTCGGCGCGGTGCCCCGGAACAGGTTGACCTCGATCCGCTCCAGAGCGAGGGCGTCGATCAGATTTTGCGGATCTTCCATGGGCCCTTCGCGGTCGAACAGCCCCGCCTTAGCCCCCACGCCGCGGGCGGGCAAGGCAGGCGCGACTGTTGCTCCGGCGCATCGGTCCGCCGGCGCCGTCGCCGCCCCAATTGACTTAAGCAATTCCGCCGCGTCATCCTCGCGTCAGGCACGGACATCGCCGTCAGAGCGAGCGCGGGCCACGGGAGGAACGTCATGAGAAACCTGCTGCTGCGCGGCGCGTCCGCGATCACTGTGGCCCTGGCCGGCGGCCTTTGCGCGACACAGGTCAACGCAGCGGACGCCGCCGCGCCGGTCACCGCCGCCGACGAGGGTGGCGCGGGCAGCATCGGCGAACTGGTGGTCACCGCCGAGAGACGCGAGCAGAACATCGAAACCGTGCCCGTGGCCGTCACCGCCTTCAGTGCCCAGCAGCGGGCGCTGATCGGAATTCAGACACTTCAGGATCTGACCGACTTCACCCCGGGCCTCTCCTACACCGCCATCGATGACCGGCCGTATATTCGCGGGGTCGGCCGCAACACCGACAACCTCTCAACGGCGTCAGCGGTGGCGACCTATTACAACGGCGTCTATTACGGCGCCAACGGCGCGATCATCCTGCAGAAGGATGACCTGTTCATCGGCAATATAGAAATCGATCGCGGTCCGCAGAATACCCTGCACGGCAGTAATTCGGACGGCGGGACGATCAACTATGTCTCCCAATTGCCGACCCATACCTTCTATGCCGAAGCGCGCGGAAGCGTGGCCAACTATGGCGAATACATGGGCGAGGCGGTTGTCTCCGGACCGCTGTCGGACAATGTCCGTTTCCGGCTGGGCGGCATGTATACCGACGACAGCGGCGGCTATTTCAGAAACCTCGACGGTCCTTCCCAGGGCGGCAACGTCTCATTGGGCAGCAGCGGCACGGAGCATTATCTGGAAGCCCAGCTCGACGCCAACTTCGGCCATTTCGATGCCTGGGGGATGATTTCGAGCGGCGATTCCAACGCCAACTACCATACCGCCGAGCTGGTCGGGAACATTCCAGACAACCTGTTCCTCAACGGCGTCTTCGAACCCAGCGGATTTTACGGGCTTTGCGGGCTGGCCGGGGTGCCGGCGACGCCAGGCGGGGCCGGTTGCGCCGGCGGGCCCCCGATCGTGCCCGGCTCGGTGGTCACCGACCCGGTCACCGCCAACAATTTCCCGGGCAACAACCCCGGCAACGTCAATCCGCGCCAGTTCATCCAGGAATTCACCTCCACCAACGACCAGACCAAGGACATCGCGCTAGCCGGCCGCCTGACCTATCATTTTCCTTCGTTCGACGTGACCTACATCGGCGGCTACCAGAGCTTCGACTATGAACTCAATTTCACCACCGACGCCGACGCCGGAGTGAAGTCCTATCAGCTGGCGGCCCCGGCGGCGCCAGGGTTCCTATGCGCGTTCGATGCGCCTGGCGCCGGATATAACCCCGCCGGATGCACCCAGCCCCTGACCATCAATCCGACGCCCAGCCTGACCTATTTCGCCGAGAAGGACGCTTTCTTCAGTCACGAAATCAACATTACCTCGAGCAACAGTTCGCCGCTGCAGTATCTCGCTGGCGCCTACTGGTATCACGAACATTATAGCCAGCCTGTCGATGCGGGCGTCGAACCCAACCAACCCCAGTTGGCGCATCCTGATTACCTCGGCTTCACGGGCGGAGGCTTGCCGACCCTGACGCCGGCGCCGCTCAATCCGTCGAGCGCCTATTCGACCTCGGACACCACCCTCACCTACAACGACTATGCCGCCTTCGGTCAGTTGAGCTACAAGGTCAACGATCAGTGGAAGGTGTCGGGCGCGGTCCGCTATACGGATGACCAAAAGTCGGGCTATCAGCTGTGGCGCTTCGTGGAATTCGACGGCGCGATCGTCGGGCCGACCTTTTCATCGGTCAATTATGGCGCGAACACCCCGGCGCTCGACCTCACCCCCCTGGCAATCGGCAGCACCACGACCACCGCCTCTCCGGGAACGGGGCTGGCCACGCTCAATGCGGCGACCGGAAATTACCAGCGCTCATTGAACGCATCGTGGAGCGCATGGACTGGCGAGGCCGACGTCGACTGGACGCCCAACTCGACCACCCTCGCCTATTTCCGGTACAGCCGGGGCTACAAGTCGGGCGGATTTTCCACCTATACCATCGCCCCCGACCCCGAGACGGCGCCCGAATTCGTCGACGCCTTCGAGATCGGCGGCAAGAAGACCATCGCCTCGGTGTTCACCCTCAACGCCGCCGCGTTTTACTACAATTACAACAACGACCAGATCCCGCTGACCGTACAGAACAGCCAGGGCCTTCTGATCCCGACGCTCTACAACATCCCACTGGTTCACACCTATGGCGTGGAACTCGAAGGGGTCTGGAAACCGATCGAGCCGCTGACCCTCAGCCTCAACTACGCTTTCCTCAGCGCCAAGATCGCCAACGCGGGCGGGTGTATCGAAGATACCGTCGATCCTCTGGCCCAGGACCCAGGCGCGACCACCAGCGGCTGCCCCAACAATGGCGCGACGGCCGATCCCAACGTGTTCGTCCAGAACGTCAAGGGCCAGACCCTGCCAGAAGCCCCGCGCAACAAGATCGCCTTCAACGCGCTCTACACCATGAACTTCGAGCCAGGCCGGCTGGCGCTTTCGGGGACCGTGATCTGGAAAGACACCACCTATGATGACATCTTCAATCGGCCAGATACCCTGCAGAAGCCCTATACGCTGGTGAATCTGCGCGCGACCTGGAGCGACGCGCGGGACCGCTACAACATCATCCTGTTCGTCAACAACGTGTTCAATACCCTGGGCGAGGATGGTGCGGCGGGCACCCTCTTGCTGCCGGCGCAGGCCGGCACGCCCGAGGACATTGTCACCGCCTATGGTCTCACGGCGCCACGCACCTATGGCATTGAACTCGAAGCACGGTTCAAGTGATCACCGCCGCGCGCCCTCTTAGCACAGGCGCGCGCGGGTGGTGCTGAGCGGCGCCGACCTCGCCGATCTGCTGAGCGACGCCGCCGGCCAGTACGCCGCCGGCCGGCTCGACGACGCCGCCCGCATCTACCAGAGGATCGAGCGCGAAAACCCGGGGGAAATTTCAGCCGTCTATTCCCTGGCGGTGGTCGATATCCGCCGTGGGCGACTGGCCAGCGCGCGCGCGGGGTTGCGGCGGGTTATCGCCCATGAGCCTGAACACTTCACCGCGCAGCACAACCTGGGCGCCGTGTGCCAGCAACTGGGCCGCTGGCGCGAGGCGGCGCGCGCCTATCGGCGCGCACTGGCTCTGCGTCCGGACGCCGACGACACCCACTTCCGTTTGGCCGTCGCCCTGGCGGTTTCGGGCCTGACCAAGGAGGCGGTCGCCTGCTATCGGACGCTGGCGGCCCAACCATCGACGCGCGCGCGCGCCCTGACCCGGCTGGCCGTTCTCGACGCAGGCGCAATCAGCGATGGCGAGCTTTGCCACCTCCGCTGCGCGGCTGACGACCCGCGTCTCGACCGCGAAGGGCGCCTTGGCGCGCTGTTCGCGCTTGGCGAAGTTCTCGAAAAACGTGGAGCGATAGACGCGGCGTTCATCGCGTTCGCCGCGGGCAACAGGCTCAAGCACGAAAGCCTGGTCAGCGACGCCTTGGACGGACGATCCACGCTCCCCGACATGGCTTTGCTGGCCCACTCCAAGTCGATTTCGTTCGTACGCGGACTTGTCGACCGCGAATTCATCGACGCCCGCCAGGGCGACGGCGCCCCCTCACCGGCCCCGATCTTCATCGTCGGCATGCCGCGGTGCGGTTCGACCCTGATCGAACAGATCCTCTCGAGCCATTCCAAGGTCCAGGGGCTGGGCGAGACAGCGGCGATTTCGGACCTGCTGGCCCGCGGCTATCCCAGCCATCGGCGGGCGCCGGTCGAACACGGGCACGTCCGCGGTCTCGCCGATGGCTATCTGTCGGCGATGCGCGCCAGAGGGTGGAAGGGGGCGTCCCGCTTTGTCGACAAGAGCCTGGAGAACCATCTGCACATTGGCATGATCCACCTGATGTTCCCCCGCTCCGTCATCCTGCACAGCGTTCGCGATCCCGTGGACACCTGCCTTTCCTGCTATCGGCAACTGTTCGCCAGCGGCAACGAGACACTCTACGACCTTCGGCGGATCGGCGCGGAATATGTGGCGTATCGTTCGATGATGGACCACTGGGCCAGCATCCTACCTGGGCGCGTCATCGATGTGCGCCATGAGGCGCTGGTCGCCGCTCCGGAGAGCGAAATACCGTGGCTGGTGACAACGGCCTGCGGTCTTGCCTGGGACCCCGCCTGTCTGCGCTTTCACGAAACCAGGCGAGCGGTGAAAACCGCCAGCGCCGGACAGGTGCGACGGCCGATCTTCACCTCGTCGGTGCGGCGTTGGCGGCGCTACCGCAAGCATCTGCAGCCGCTGTTCGAGGCGCTGGGACCCTATGCACCGAAGGAAAGGGCCGCCTGAACGGCGCCTTTCCAGCGCGCGTAAGCGACGTCCCTGGCGGGGCCCTCCATTGACGGGCGCCACTCTGCGTCGGCTTTCCAGTGAGAGGCCAGGGCGTCCTGATCCGGCCAGAAGCTGGTCGCGAGGCCCGCGGCATAGGCCGCGCCCAGGCAGGTGGTTTCCGCGATCGCCGACCGGACCACCGGCACGCCCAGGACGTCGGCCTGGATCTGCATCAAGAGCGCGTTGGCGGTCATCCCGCCGTCCACCTTCAGTGGGGTCAGCTCCCGCCCACTGTCGGCGCGCATGGCGTCTATCACTTCGCGGGTCTGCCAGGCGACGGCTTCCAGCGCCGCGCGCGCGATGTGCGCCTTGGTGACGTAACCGGTCAGCCCGGCGATCAGTCCCCGCGCGTCCGAGCGCCAATAGGGAGCGAAAAGGCCCGAGAACGCCGGCACGAAAACACAGCCGCCGCTGTCCGGGACAGATCCGGCCAGGGCCTCGACGTCGGCCGCGGCGGCGAACAAACCGAGACTATCGCGCAGCCACTGGATCAGGGCCCCGGTGACGGCGATCGAGCCTTCCAAGGCGAACGCCGCCGGCGCCTCGCCGATCCGGTAGGCGACAGTGGTAATCAGTCCGTTGGCGGACTTGACCGGCGCCGTCCCGGTGTTGACCAAGAGGAAATTGCCCGTGCCGTATGTGCACTTGCCCGTTCCCGGCGCAAAGCAGGCCTGCCCGAAAAGCGCCGCCTGCTGGTCGCCGAGCGCACCAGCCACCGGCGCCTCCTGCAAGACCCCGCGCGCCAGGCCGTAAACCTCCGAAGACGAGACGATCGCCGGCAGCATGGCGCGGGGCACGCCAATCACTTCGAGCAGGCTTTCATCCCACTGCAGGGTTACGAGATTCATCAACAGCGTGCGGCTGGCGTTGGTGACGTCGGTGACGTGGCGCCCGGTCAGTTTCCAGATCAGCCAGGATTCCATGGTCCCAAACAGCAGGTCGCCGCGCTCGGCCGCCGACTGCGCGCCATCGATGGTTTCCAGCAGCCAGGCGATCTTCGGCCCACTGAAGTAGCTGGCCAGGGGAAGACCAGTAAGCTCTCGAAAACGGTCGGGCCCATCGGAACGGGCAAGCTCGGCGACCCGCGTGTCGGTGCGGGTGTCCTGCCAGACAATGGCGTTGGCGATCGGGACTCCGCTGTTCTTGTCCCAGATCACCGTGGTCTCGCGCTGGTTGGTGATGCCGACAGCGGCCACGTCGACGGCCGTGGCGTCCGCCGCCGCCAGCGCGCCGGCCGTGACTTCCTGGACGTTGGTCCAGATCTCGAGCGCGTCGTGCTCGACCCATCCTGGCCGGGGGAAGATCTGCCGATGCTCCTTCTGCGCCCGCGCGGCGATCTTCCCCGCCGCATCGAACAGGATGCAGCGGGACGATGTCGTCCCCTGGTCGATCGCGGCGACATAGCGGGCGGTCATGGAGCGGTCCTCCCCTCCCTCCCCTTCAGAGGGAGGGTATAGTGATAGTTGGGAATTGAACCAATCTTGACCCCTTCCACTTCCGTCGAACATAGCCGCATCGCCATCTTGACCCCAATACGAGAGGGACAAGGCCGCAGGACATTTCGCTTTCCGCCGGCAGTCCTTCGGCTTTCCTGCTGCGTCAACCGTGAGTTGACTAAGATTCGGCGCACGCCGGAAGCGTCAACTCCGAATTGACTGTTTTTCCCTGGCGAGGTTCAGCCGTTTAGGCGCTAGGCTGACGGCGGCGGCTGGCATCCTGGAGGCCCCATGGTTCGAGGGAAGGAAGGAGATCCGCCCGGCATGCCCGCCGGAGCGCTGTCGATCATCGTCGCGGCCGCGGCGGCGGCGATCGGTTTTCTGGCATTGGGGATGAGCGGGCAGGCGCCTCTCGTCGCCGGGGTCGTGGGCGCTTTAGGGATCGGCGCTCTTGGAAGTATCCTCCTTATACGGAGGCTATCAGGGTGGCATATGGATCTTGCCCATTCAGCCGGGAGCATCGGTGCAATCGATGGGGAGGCCGACCCTCCCTTCAAGGCGATGCTCGATGGCTTGCCCGAGCCGGTGTTACTGGTGACCGGCGCCGCCAAGGGTGGCCTGTCCGCGCAGAAATTCCTGTTCGCCAACGCCGCCGCTCGGCGTGTGTTGCCCATCCAGCGGAACGAGGGACCGCTGGCTACCGCGATCCGGTCCCCCGAGGTCTTGCAGGCGGTCGAGGAAGCGCTGTTCGGCGAAGGCGTCGGCGAGGCCCCCTTCCCCCTGGGCCTAGGTCAGGCTCGTCAATGGCGGGCCAGGGCCGCCAGTCTCGGGGCTGCCGTGGATGGCCATCCTCCCCTGGCCATTCTGACGCTTCGCGACGAAACCGACGCCATCGCCAACGCGCGCCTGCGCGCGGACTTTCTCGCCAACGCCAGCCACGAGCTTCGCACGCCGCTGGCCTCCCTGAGCGGCTTCATCGAGACGCTGAGCGGCCATGCCCGTGACGATCCGGCCGCCCGCGAGCGCTTCCTGCCGATCATGCAGGCCCAGGCCGATCGCATGCGCCGCCTGATCGAGAACCTGATGAGCCTGTCGAGCATCGAGCAGTCAGAGCATCTGCCCCCGGCCGGAGAGGTCGATCTCGCGCAGGCGGCGGCCGATGTCCTGGACGCCCTCGACCCCCAGGCCAGGATCCGCGGCGTTCGCTTCGAGCGCCGACTTCCCGCCGTCGGCGCGGCGATGATCGTCGGCGACCGCGATCAGATCGTCCAGGTTGTCCAGAACCTGGCCGAGAACGCACTCAAATATTCGCCCAAGGGGGGCGCCGTCGAAATCGAGGTGATGGGCGTGCAGGAACTGATGCCTGCCTCGCAAAGCGCGTCGGGCGAAATGAGGCATCCCTTGATTGTCCCGGCCTCGACCGCCGCGGGGGGATATTTCGGCGTCGGGGTGCGCGACGGCGGACCTGGCATCGCGCGGACCCATCTTCCGCGCCTGACCGAACGGTTCTACCGGGTCGAGGGCCAGAAGAGCGGCGAGCACGCCGGCACTGGCCTGGGCCTCGCCATCGTCAAGCACATCGTCAACCGCCACGGCGGCGCGCTGTTTGTCGACAGCGCCCTTGGCGCCGGCTCGACCTTCACGGCCTGCTTTCGCTCGCTCGAACCGGAGCGTCGGCCGGTGTTCGAAGTCTCCCCCGAGGATCAGAACGGGTAGTAGCGGAAGCTGGTGAAGAGCGTGTTCTCGCTGGCGCTCGGCGCCCCGCCGACGCCGGCGAAGGCGTGGCGCTCGGTGTAGGAATACTGGACGCCCCACTGGAACCTGCCGAAGGCGCCCTGATAGGGCTTGTGCCAGAAGCCGACGGTCGCCTGATCGATGTAGCGGGTGGCGCCGACGCAGGCGCTGGAGCCCTCAGTGGCGCATCCGCTGTTGACGTAGTTCGGATTGCCCAGGCCGTTGAATACGGTCCCGGCGGTGAACGCGGTCTCTTCTTCCCGCTCCTCGCCGGCGAAGGCGTAAAGGTCGAGCTTCGGGTTCACGTGCCAGGTCGCGCCGGCGAGCAGATCGAGCTCGCGAATCGGATGCAGGGTTCCATCGACGCCGAGGGTCGCGTCCGGCAGACCCGCCGCGCCGTAGCGGCCGATGCCGGCGCCATACAGCGCCGAAACCTGCACATCGAGAACCTTTGGCACGACGGCCAGCACCGCGCCGCCGCCCACCCCGCCCGCGGCCGTATCGTTGTTCGCGATCGTTCCCGAAGAATTGAGCCGCTCGTAGAGATCGCGGTAGATTCCGAAGGCCTCCAGATGCAGCGAATGACCCGAGAGGTTCTCCTCCAGAGCGACCTTGCCGATCACATCGGGCACGTGATTGAGCGAGAGCGTGTTCGCCGCATTGAAGCCTGACCCCGCCGGACCGCTGATCAGGGGGCTCACCCCGGCATTGTACTTGCCGCTGGTGAAAAAGGTCGTCTGCGGGTTTTCCAGCGACAGGGCCACCCACAGGTGTTTGTCCCAGTCGTAGGCCACGCGAAACTGCGGCTGACGTGTAAAGACGAAGCCGGGGACGTACTGGGCGTCGATCTGCGGCGGGGTTAGCTCGTTTCGAGGCGTAATGCCCTTGGTGTTCATCACCGCCAGCGACCAGTTCTGGCCGGCGAGGAAGTGCCATCCCCCGCCCTCGGTATCCCAGTCGATGGTCGTGTAGAGCTGGCGGATGCGGGGATTGTAGGAGTTGGTCTGATTGGAATTGGCCGTCTGGGCGGCGCTCTGGAAGTCGAACTCGCCGTAGCCGGCCAGATGGATCGTCGGGTTTACGTCGCCCTGGACCAGGGCGGTGATCCGGCTCTGGCGGGCCGTGAAGCGCAACTCGTGGGTATGGCCGACGGCGTTGGCGCCGTAGGGAATGGCATTGAAATTGGAGGCGATGTCCGCCTCCATGTTGTTCGAGCGATAGATCGACGCGGCCTCGACGAAGCCGCCGAGGGTCAGGGTGACGCCCTTGACATAGAGCTTGTCGGTCCTGGGCGCCGCGGCGGCGACCGCGGTGCGCACGTCGCCGGGAATGGTCTGGATCCGGGTCTGAAGTTGGGCTTCGGCCGCCTGTTCGCGGGCCTGGGTGTCAGCCAGCTGGGCGCGGACCTGCTGCAGCTGCGCGTCGGACTGCGCCTGGCTCGCCGCCTGGCTTTCGCGCCAGGTCTGCAAGGCATCGACCTGCGCCTTGAGCTCCCGCACCTCGTCCCGCAGCGCCCCCTGCGAGGACGATTCCTGGGCGGCGAGGGCCCGGTGGCGATGGTGGGCGGCCTTGGCCTCGGCCGGCGCCCCCATGGCGGCCATCAGAAGCACGCTCAGGGCGGCGCCCCCGCGCAACGCGGTGTTTCTGGTCATCGAACTAAAGGTCCCCTCTGCCCGCCCGCCGTCCGGACGGCCTCCGCAGGCAGCTAGCCCCGGTTTGTGACACCCGTGTGTAGCGTTGATGACAGGGTTGCGACTGCGCGCCCCCGGCCAGTCGCTGCGTCCCGCGCGCGGGTCGGCGGCGCATGTCGCACGTTTGTCACGACTCCCCGCTATCAGGCGCCGTGGCGTTCAGACGGCTTCCAGATTCGGGCGCGGCGTGGCGCGGCGAAAACCGCTCCCGGCCCCCTGGCTCATCGATCAACCGTGTTCAGAAATTCTCAAGGAGGCGAGATGATGGGAACTAGATTCGCAAGGCGCGTCGCCCTTGCCGCCGGCGCGGTCGCCGCGCTTTGCGGACCGGTGGCGGCGGGAGAGATCACCGGGGCGGGATCGACCTTCGTCTATCCGATCCTCTCCAAATGGTCGGCCGACTACAGCGCCAAGTTCGGCGACCGGGTGAACTATCAATCGATAGGTTCAGGCGGGGGTATCGCCCAGATCAAGGCCGGCACGGTCGCCTTTGGCGCCACGGACAAGCCGCTCGCGCCCGAGGAACTCGCACAGGCGGGGCTCGCCCAGTTTCCGGTGGTCATCGGCGCCATCGTGCCAGTGGTGAACATCGCCGGCGTCCGTCCCGGTCAGATCAAGTTCACCGGCCCGGTCCTGGCGGCCATCTACCTTGGCGTGATCAAGAACTGGAACGATCCCATCCTCCACAAACTCAATCCGGCCCTGCGGCTGCCCAACGCGGCGATCACCGTGGTCCATCGCTCGGACGGTTCGGGAACGACCTACAACTGGGCCTATTACCTCGGCGAGGTGAGCGCGGTGTGGAAGAAAGACGTCGGCGCCGGGACCTCCATTCAATGGCCCGTGGGCGTCGGCGGAAAAGGCAACGAAGGGGTCGCTGCCTATGTCAACCAGATCCCCAACTCCATCGGCTATGTCGAATATGCCTATGTGATCCAGAACCACATGAAGTGGGGCTATGTATTCAACAACGCCGGCCGCTTTGTCGCGCCGACGGTGGCGGCCTTCCAGGCGGCGGCCGCGACCGCCGACTGGGCGCATTCCAAAGACTTCGACCTTGTCATGACCAACGCCCCTGGCCCGGCGGCCTATCCGATCACGGCGACCACCTTTGTCCTGATGTACAAGCAGCCGAAGGATCCGGCGCTTTCCCAGTCGGCGCTGAAATTCTTCAAATGGTCTCTGGAACACGGCCAGCCGGACGCGACGGCGCTCGACTACGTGTGGCTTCCTCCGGTCCTGGTGAAGCAGATCGAGCGCTACTGGGCGGCGCAGATCAAGTGAGGGCCGCCTAAAGGCGATTTGAGTCGCCGGGAGCAAGCGTCGCCGTTGCGCCGCGCCTCTGGCCAGTCTACCGGAGTTTCCATGTCGGTCGCGAGCGACGCATTCGGAGGGCCCGCGCCGCCCGGGCGGTCCCGAGCCGATCTGAGCTCCGAGAAGACCCACATCCTCGGCGATCGGGTCTTCCAGGGCCTCACCGGCGCCATGGCCGGTCTCGTCTTCCTGGTTCTCGCCGGCGCGGCGCTCGCCATGCTGTGGGGAGGCATGCTCGCCTTCCGCACCTTCGGCGCGCGGTTCATCTATTCGGCCGACTGGGATGCGGTGAACCACCGGTTCGGCGCGCTTGTGCCCATCTATGGGACGGTCGTCAGTTCGGCGATCGCCATCCTGATCGCCGTGCCGATCAGCTTCGGGATCGCCATTTTCCTCACCGAGCTGGCCCCCAGGTGGCTGCGCGGTCCGGTGGGCGCGGCGATCGAACTTCTCGCGGCCGTTCCCAGCATCATCTACGGTATGTGGGGTCTGTTCGTCTTCGTTCCCTTCGTGGCCAGCGACATCGAACCCTGGATGAGCGGCCACCTAGGCGTCCTGCCGATCGTCGGGCCTCTGTTCTCCGGTCCGCCGATCGGGATAGGCATGATGACCGCCGGCATCATCCTTGGCATCATGGTCATCCCCTTCATCACCGCGGTGATGCGCGACGTTTTCGGCGCCGTCCCGCGCGAACTGAAGGAGTCCGCGGTCGCCCTTGGCGCGACGACCTGGGAGGTCGTGGCCAAGGTCAGTCTTCCCTACACGCGCACCGCCGTCGTCGGCGCCATCTTCCTTGGTCTGGGGCGGGCGCTCGGCGAGACCATGGCCGTCACCTTCGTGCTCGGCAATGCGCACGATTTCTCGCTCTCCCTGTTCATGCCGGGCAACTCGATCGCCGCGGCGATCGCCAATGAGTTCACCGAAGCGGACTCGCCGATCTATGTTTCTTCGCTGATCGCGCTGGGCTTTCTGCTGTTCGTCGTCACCTTCATCGTGCTGGCGCTGGCGAAGCTGATGCTGGTGAGACTCGGCCAAGGCGAAGGGCGCCAGGCCTAGGTCGATGGCCATCAATCCGATCATCGTCCGGCGTCAGGCGGTCAACGCCCTGGTCCTCGTCGCCGCCACGCTGTCCACGGCCTTCGGGCTTTTCTGGCTCGCCTGGATCCTGTGGACCACCGCGTCGAAAGGCGCCGCCGCCTTGAAGCCTGCCCTGTTCACCCAGATGACCCCGCCTCCGGGGAGCGATGGCGGGCTGCTCAACGCCTTCGCCGGCAGTTTCGTCATGATCGTCATGGCGGTGGTGATCGGCACGCCCATCGGCGTGCTGGCGGGCACCTATCTGGCGGAGTTCGCACGCAAGACCCGCGCGGGCGCGGCCATCCGGTTCGTCAACGACATCCTCTTGAGCGCGCCCTCCATCGTCATCGGCCTTTTCGTCTATCAGTTGGCGGTGCGACCCTTTCGCCACTTCTCGGGCTACGCCGGGGCCATCGCCCTGGCGATGATCCTGCTGCCCGTGGTGGTGCGCACCAGCGACGAAGCGCTGCAACTGGTCCCCGACCCCATGCGCGAGGCGGCCGTCGCCCTTGGCCTGCCGCGCTGGAAGATCACCACCAAGGTGGTCTATCGGGCGGCGAGCACGGGCATCCTCACCGGGGTGCTGCTCGCCCTCGCGCGCATCAGCGGTGAAACCGCGCCGCTTCTCTTCACGGCCCTGAACAACCAGTACTGGACGAATGATTTTTCCGGTCCCGTCGCCAACGTGCCCGTGGTAATCTTCGAATATGCGATGAGTCCCTCCGACACCTGGCACGCCCTGGCTTGGGCGGGCGCCTTGATCATCACCCTCTTCGTCGTCGCCCTTGGCATCCTCACGCGCATCGCCTTCCGGCAAAGACACCGCCATGGATGATCGTGTGAACACCCTGGGGGATCAGCCGATTGTCCTGGACGAGCCTGGCGGTCGGCGGGCGAAGATCGAGATGCGCAATCTCAGCTTTTTCTACGGGAAGCACCGCGCGCTCAAGGATGTCTCGGCCGAGTTTCCCGAGAACACCATCTCCGCCATCATCGGCCCCTCGGGCTGCGGCAAGTCAACCCTGCTGCGCACCGTCAACGGCATGTTCGAGCTCTATCCGGGCCAGCGCGCGCAAGGCGAGATCCTGATCGACGGCGAAGAGGTGCTCTCCAAACGCTACAGCCGCGCGCGGTTGCGCAGGAACGTCGGCATGGTGTTCCAGAAGCCGACCCCCTTCGTGCTCTCCATCTATGAAAACATCGCCTTCCCGGTTCGCCACTATGAGCGCCTGTCGCGAAGCGAGATGGACGAGCGGGTCGAGCGTGCCCTCACGCAGGCGGCACTTTGGGAGGAGGTCAGGGACAAGCTCAAGCGCAGCGCCCTGGCCCTGTCCGGGGGCCAGCAGCAGAGGCTGTGCATAGCGCGCACCCTGGCCGTGCGGCCGCAGGTGCTGCTTCTGGATGAACCGACATCGGCCCTCGATCCCATCTCGACGGCCAAGATAGAAGAACTGCTGACGCAGCTCGCCAGACAGTTGACCGTTCTCATCGTCACGCACAACCTTCAGCAGGCGGCGCGCATCTCCCAGAAAGTGATCTTCATGCTCGCCGGCGAGGTCATCGAGGCCGGCGACCGCGAGGAGCTTTTCGTCAACCCCAAGGACTCTCGAACGAGCGACTACGTAACCGGACGATTTGGCTAAGACGCGTCCTCACGAGATCGGTGAACACCATGGAACATACGCTTCGGGCCTATGACGAGGAACTGGACCTGATCACGGCTGAGCTTTCGCGAATGGGCGGCCTCGCCGAGGCCGAGGTGGTCGATTCCATCGCCGCCATCGCGCGCTCCGACGTGGCCCTGGCCGAGACGGTCATCGTCCGTGACGAGGGACTCGATGCGTTGGAAACAGATATCGAGCGCAAGGTGATCCGCCTCATTGCCCTGCGCCAGCCTGTGGCGGCCGATCTGCGCCGGGCCGTCGCCGCGATGAAGATCAGCATGAATCTCGAGCGCTGCGGGGACTTGGCCAAGAACATAGCCAAACGGTGCCTGGCGATCGTCGAATCGGGTCCGCCGCCGCCCCTGACCGGCTCCATCGAACGCATGGGAGAGCTGGTCTCGGGACGCCTGAAGGACGTCCTCGACGCTTTCAGCTTGAGCGATTTAGAGCGCGCCGAGAGCGTGTGGCTGCGAGACCACGAAATCGACCAGCACTACGACGCGATCTTCCGCGAACTGCTCACCCATATGATGGCCGACCCGCGCACCATCAGCGACTGCACCCATCTGCTCTTCGTGGCCAAGAACCTCGAGCGGATCGGCGACCACGCCACCAACATTGCCGAGATCGTCCACTATGAGATCACCGGCGTTGAGATCGCCGAGCCCAGGCCGAAGTCGGACGCCCTCGACCGGCGGCAGAGCTGAAGAGGCGCTGCCGTGGATCCCTGCCTCCTGGTGGTCGAAGACGAGGACGCACTCGCCACCCTTCTGCAATACAACCTCGAGAAGGAGGGCTATCGGGTCCAGCTCTGCGCCGATGGCCAGGAGGCCCTGATCGCCATCGACGAGGGCCAGCCGGACCTGGTGGTTCTCGACTGGATGCTGCCGTCCGTATCCGGAATAGAGGTGTGCCGGCGCCTTCGCCAGCGCGCCGCGACGCGCAATCTGCCGATCATTATGCTCACCGCGCGCGGCGAGGAAAGTGACCGGATCCGCGGTCTCGACGTCGGCGCCGACGACTATGTGGTCAAGCCGTTCTCGATGGTCGAGCTGGTCGCCCGCATTCGCGCGGTGCTGCGGCGCATCCGCCCGGGCCTGGCGCAGGACAGCGTGAGCGCCGGCGATATCGTCATCGACCGCACCGCCCATCGCGTGAAGCGCGCCGGAGCGGAGGTTCGGCTCGGCCCCAAGGAGTACAAACTGCTCGATCACTTCATGCAGCATCCCGGCCGGGTGTTTTCCCGCGAGCAGCTGCTGGACGCGGTCTGGGGTTCGGACAACTTTGTCGAGAGCCGCACCGTGGATGTCCAGGTTGGCCGCCTGCGCCGCGCCCTCACCCTCAGCGGCGCCGCAGACCCCATCCGGACTGTGCGTTCCGCCGGCTACGCCTTCGAGTCCCCGTAGATCAATTCAAGCTTTGCCATGAAAGAGATCTACTGTGAGAGGTAGTGCAGGACGATGCCGCTGGCGGTGGCGACATTGAGGGAATCGAAGCCGCCACGCATGGGAATGCCGACGGTGCGGGATCGAGCCAGGATCCCGGCCGGCAGCCCGGCACCCTCGGCGCCCAGGAGCACGGCGGCGCGAGACGGCCGCACCGTGGCGGAAAGCGCCGCCGCGCCCGATGGCGTAAGCGCCAATGTCTCAAAGCCGCCACCGGCGAACAGCTCGACCGGATCATCGCCGGTCGCCAGGCGGGCGAAGGGAACCATCAGGCTGGCGCCGACCGAGACGCGGATCGCCTTGCGGTAGAGCGGATCGCAGCAGGCGGCATCGAGGATCACAGCCTTGGCGCCAAAGGCCGCGGCATTGCGGAAGATGCCGCCCATGTTGTCGTGGTTGGAAACGCCGAACAGGCCAAGCACCAGCGACGGACCAGAGAGGTTGGCAAGCAGAGCGGCCGGCGCTCGGGCGCGCCCGCGAATCCCCGCGGCCAGGATGCCGCGATGGATCGGAAAGCCGACCACAAAGTCCATGACGCTTTGGGGAGCGCTGTAGACCGCGACGCTGTCGTCGAACCTCGCGATCAGGGGGGCAAGCGCTTCGATCCGCTTTTCAGCAATCAGCAGCGCCTGTGTCCGGTAGAGCGGGCTGCGCGCCAGGACGCGCAGGACCACGTCGCCCTCGGCGATGAACAGGCCCAACCGGCCGGCGACATCGCGCTCGCGCACCTGTCGGAACACGGCGATGCGCGCATCGAGCGGATCGACCACCGCGATGACCGGCCCGGCCATGCGCCCTCAAATGCTGGGCGCGAAGAGCGCCGGGAGACAAGGCGTGGTGGGGCGGTCCTCAGGCCTCCGCGGCGGGTTCGATGGCGCCCAGCAGCAGCTCTTCCTTGATCTTGGCGGCATTGACGCGCACCTGGCTTTCGATCTCATCGGCGATGTCGCGATTGGCCTTGAGGAATTCGCGGACATTGTCACGGCCCTGGCCGATCCGCTGGCTGTTCCATGAAAACCAGGAGCCCGACTTCTCGATAACGCCGGCCTTGACGCCAAGGTCAATGATCTCGCCCAGCTTGGAAATGCCTTCGCCGTACATGATGTCGAATTCGACCTCACGGAACGGCGGAGCGACCTTGTTCTTGACCACCTTGACCCGCACGTTGTTGCCGACGATCTCGTCGCGCAGCTTGACCGACCCGATGCGACGGATATCGAGTCGAACCGAGGCGTAGAACTTCAGGGCGTTGCCCCCCGATGTCGTCTCGGGGCTGCCATACATGACCCCGATCTTCATCCGGATCTGGTTGATGAAGATCACCAGCGTCTGGGTCTTAGAGATCGATGCCGTCAGCTTGCGCAGCGCCTGGCTCATCAGCCGCGCCTGCAGGCCAGGCAGGCTGTCGCCCATCTCGCCTTCGATTTCGGCCCGCGGCGTCAGCGCCGCCACCGAATCGATGACGATGATGTCCACCGCTCCCGAACGCACCAGGGTGTCGGTGATCTCCAGCGCCTGCTCGCCGGTATCGGGCTGGGACACCAGCAGGTCGTCGAGATTGACCCCCAGCTTATGGGCATAGGAGGGATCGAGCGCATGCTCGGCGTCGATGAACGCCGCCGTGCCCCCGGCCTTCTGCACCTCGGCGACCACATGCAGGGCCAAGGTGGTCTTGCCCGAACTTTCCGGGCCGTAGATTTCGACCACTCGGCCCTTGGGCAGGCCGCCGATACCGAGCGCCAGATCGAGCCCGAGCGAGCCGGTATGCACCGACTCGATCTCGACGATCTTGCCCTTGTCGCCCAGCTTCATCACCGAGCCCTTGCCAAAGGCGCGGTCGATCTGGGCCAGCGCCGCTTCCAGCGCCCGTTGCTTGTCGCCCTCGTCTCGTCCCACCAGCCTCAACGCCGCCGTGTTGCTCATCCTGCCAGCCCTTCTTATCGCAGATTCCAATGCCGCCGACCGCAATTCCCGCAGCCGTTTCCGAACGCGCCGTTCGGGACGAATCCTCTGTACCCGTTTTGTTCCAGGCTGGCAAGATGCCCTGGGCGCTGTCGCCACGCCGCTGGGACGGCCTCTACGTTTTGACAGTGGCTATTACGAATTGTCACCGGCCTGAGCCTTTCGGGGGCCCCGGGGGAGATTGGGCTTCGTTTGAGAGCAGGGGCTGCGCCGCGTCCGCAGGGACCGCCATCCCGCGTCTCGCGTCTCCAGAAATCATTCCCGAGCCGGGGCATCTCGCCCAAGATAGGGGTGAACATTAGAGCGGCGACCCGCTAGGCTTCCCGTCGCCAACCCCCACCGGTCCCGACCCTTATGCAGCGCAAACTGACTGCGATCCTGTCCGCCGATGTGGTCGGCTATAGCGGCCTGATGGAGGCTGACGAGACCGGGACGCTGGAACGGCTGAAAGCCAACCGCGCCGCAATCTTCGATCCCCATGTCGCAACTCATGGCGGGCGCGTGTTCAAGCTGCTGGGTGACGGGGCGCTGGTCGAGTTCACCAGCGTCGTGGCCGCCGTGAACTGCGCGCTGGCGATACAGGAGGCGACAGAAGAGGCGGGGGCTGAAGACGCCAAACCCATCCGCTATCGAATCGGCATCAATCTCGGTGAGGTCATCATCGAGGGTGACGATTTCTACGGCGACGGCGTCAACGTGGCGGCCCGCATCCAGATGCTGGCGCCCGAGGGCGGCGTGGCTCTATCGCGGCTGGTTCGCGATCAGGTGAAGGGAAAGCTGCCCTGCGAGTTTGACGACATGGGCGAACACACGGTCAAGAATATCGCAACGCCGGTGCACGTGTTCTCGGTCCGCTCTGCCGGGCGGCGTGGGCCGGACGGTCAGAAAGTGGAAGAACACCGCAAACTGTCGATTTGTGTACTGCCCTTCGCCAACATGAGCGGCGATGCCGAGCAGGAGTACTTTTCCGACGGCATCAGCGAAGACATCATCACCGACCTAAGCAAGGTCTCCGCTCTCTTCGTCGTTGCACGAAACACTGCGTTCCAGTTCAAGGGCAAGAGCGTCGACGTCGCGCAGGTCGCACGGCAGTTGAGAGTCAGCCACATTCTGGAAGGCAGCGTGCGAAAAGCCGGCGGCCGCGTCCGCATCACCGCACAGTTGATCGACGGCAGTACGGGCGGCCACATCTGGGCGGAACGCTATGACCGCGACCTCAATGACATCTTTGCATTACAGGACGAAATCTCGGAGGCCATCGTCAAGGCGTTGAAGCTGAAGCTGCTGCCGGATGAAAGGCAGGCGATCGAGCAGCGCGGCACGGGCAGTGTCGAGGCCTACAATCTCTACCTCATGGGGCGGCAGCTCTATGTCTCCGGACCTGAGGGAAACGCTCGACGGGCGTCAGCAATCGTTCGCTTGTGTACGCGCGCCACCGAGATCGACCCCAGTTATTCGCGCGGCTGGACTCTCTTGGCTCATGCTCAAATGATCTTGGGCCAAACCCTCGGCAAAAAGGGCGATGACGGACTGGTAGCCGCTGAACGGGCACTCGCACTGGACCCCAACCTACCGGAAGCCCATGCAGTCAGGGCTAGACTCCTGGCCGACAGTGGTCGTCATGACGAGGCGTCGGCCGAAATCGACATAGCCCTTGGTCAGGACGCCGAGTCTTACGAGGTGATCAGATCGGCCGCGTATTTGAGCTATAGGCGGCAACGCCTTGAGGATGCGATACGCTACTGGGAGAAAGCAACGAATCTCATGGACACGGACATCAATTCGCCAGCCATGTTGATGTCCTGTTACGTTGCCGTGGGTAACTCGGAAGCTGCTCGGCGTTCCGCGCAGATTGCGCTCTCCCGAGCCGAAAAAGCCCTAGCCCTGGACCCGAGCAATGGCGCGGTGATGGCCTACAGCGCCTACGCTCTCGCCACGTTGAGCGAGGCCGAACGCGCAAAGGAGCGGATGAACCGCGCTCTGCTGATTGACCCGGACGACTGGAGTATGCGCTACAACTTTGCGTGCGTCCTGCTGATTCACCTGGACGAGCCGGCCGCGGCTTTGGATGTGCTCGAACCGGTCCTGGAAAATGTAGCTGTTACCTTTCTAAGCCACATCAAGGTCGATCCGGACTTCATTCGTCTTCGCGACAATCCTCGCTTCAAGGCAATGATCGCGGCTGCCGAAGCGCGCCTGGCGGCGGAAGAATCAGCAGCCAAGTCGCCGCCGTCGTAGCCTCTCACCGTAAAGGCGCATTGCGTGGCCGACGCGAATGACCGCTTCGGGTCTGTCGATCACCAATGTCCGACCAGCTCGATCCTCTGATCCTCGACCTGCTCGAATGGCTGGCGGCGGCGCCGCGGGCTTACGGCGAGGTTATGGAGACGTGGCGAACCTCCTGCCCCCGGCTGACGGCGTGGGAGGACGCCCTGGACCGCCGCCTCGTCGAGCGCCGGCGCCGCGAGGGTGGGGCGCCCATGGTCGCGGTGACCTCCCTGGGCGGACAATTTCTTCGCGAGCGTGGCCGTGGCGGCCGACCCGGCGCCGGAACCGCCACCGGGAAGGAACCGGACGCCGCCGAGCGGTCTTCTTGCCTTTGACGTTCCCAGTTAAGGAAGAGAACCATGGGCGAAGACAAAGCTGCCGATCCAATGCCGATGCAGGGCGAAGGCGATCACGCATCGGCGCGGAAGTTCGACAAGGAACAGAGCCAGTTCGCGGCCAGCGGCAAGGTCGACGCGGCGGGCAAGGCGGCCAAGAAGGCATTGGAGGGGCCGGAAGGCGCTGACCTCGAAGCCGCGCGCGCGGCGGCCGCCAAGGGCGAGAGCCAGCGCAAGCCAGGCTGACCGGCGCGGGGCCGTTCGACCGAATTCCGATCAGGTTGATCGCCGCCTTGCGCCCCCTCCACCACCCGCTGCGCGGGCGGTCCCCTCCCCCGCGGCGCTGCGCTTGCGAGGGAGGAATTTTCCTTTCTAAACTCCTTCCCCGCAACGTGCGTGTGAAGGATTCCCTCGTCGAGGGCTTTGTGATTCCCTGAGGGTATATTTTCGGGGAGGTGGTGATGACGGACGGTGTGCGGGTGGTTCGGCCGGACCGATCGCAGCTTTCGTGGGATCTTGTCGAT
>DATCCB010000026.1:0-71210 GCA_036511515.1 Caulobacteraceae bacterium
CACCGGCGCCGTCGTCGCCCTGGCCTCGACCACCCCATCGGCGGCCTCGTTCACGGTCGGCGGCGAAGGCGGCCAGCTGGTCACCGTCAGCGTCGGAGCCCTGACGCTCGCCAACCTCACCTCCGGCAGTCCGTCAGACAATCTCCCGGTCACCCTGGCGGCCACCAACACCGGCTCCCAGACCCTGTCGGGCGCCCTCAACACCGCCGGCAGCCTCACCGTCGCGGTCGGCGGAACCGTCATCCTGACCGCCACCACCACGCCCGGCGCCTACAGCGGATCGTTCACCGTAACCGCCGCCTATCAGTAGGGGGCCTAAACCACTCCGGATTGACCAGCCGAAAGACCGGGGCGGCGGACCTGGGGGTCTTGATGTCTAAGCTTAAGTTCAGGTCCGGGCGGTTGGCCGCCCTCGCTGTGGTGCTGGTCGCCGCGGCGGGGGCGGCCGGCGCGCAGGTGGGCGCCGATCTCAACATCACGCCCAAACGCATCGTCGCCGAGACCGCCGGCCGGACGGCGACGGTGTATATTTTCAATCGCGGCTCCGCACCCGCGACCTATGCCATTACCCTGGTCGATCGGGCGATGACCCCGGACGGACAGATCCGCCCCGTCGACGACGTGGCCAAGTCGCCGGGGGGCGCGCCTATTGTCTCGGCGCTGAAGAGCGCCGCGCCGCTGATCGTTTACACGCCCCGCCGCGTCACCCTGCCGGCCGGCGAGAGCCAGACGGTCCGGCTGCGCATCCTGCGGCCGGGCGACCTGCCGGCCGGCGAATATCGCACCCACCTGACAGTCACCACCCTGCCGCCGGAGACCGCCGGCCTGACCGCGGCGCAGGCAGCGGCGTCCCCCGGCGCGGGCGAGCTTGCGGTAAACGTTGTCTCACTGTTCAGCCTCAGCATTCCGGTGATCGTGCGCCAGGGCCCGCCCGACGTGCGCGCCGCCATCGAAGGGCTCGCCCTGCACGGCCCCAGCGCCGACGCCTCTGCGCCGAAGACCAATGGTGCGGGCGTACTTTCCCTCGATCTGGTGCGTGAGGGGGCGAGTTCGCTCTACGGCGATGTCGAGGTGCGGGCGATGAACGGCGCCAAGGCCGGACCGGTGATCGGCGGCGTGCGGGGGGTCGCGGTCTATACCGAGGTTGCAAGGCGCGCCCTCAACGTGCCGCTGACGCGCCTTCCGGCGCACGGCGAGCGCCTGGCGGTCAGCTTCCACGATGATGACACCCGCCCAGGCGTGGTCCTGGCGACGGCGACCTACGCCACGCCATGAGGAGGTGGGCCGCCATGGCCCTGGCGATGTTGACGATTATCGCAGGGGGGGCGAGGGCGCAGGCCTCGCCATCCGCCCCGGCGCCGCCGCCGATCGCCACGGCGCCCAGCGAGCTTGCGACGACGCCGATCGTCGATCAGCCCACCCTCTTTACCGCGGACGACCTGTTGCTGCTCGAGGCCAGCGCCGGGGGGGAAATCCTGAGTGATGGCCTTGGCGCCTACTCGTCGCGCGCGGGGGTGTTTCTGCCGCTTGGCGAGATCGCCCGCCTGTTCGACCTGGCGATTACCGTCGATCCGGCCACACGGCGGGCCGAAGGCTGGGTGACCTCGCCCACCGACGCCTTTCGCGTCGACCTGGCCACGCGCACCGCGCACGCCGCTGGCCGGGATTTTCAACTCTCATCCACCGAGGCGATGTTTTTTCAGGGCGAAATCTACGTGCGGCTCGATCTATTCCAACAGCTGCTGCCGGTGAAAGCCGCCGTCGACGTCAGCGCCCTGACCCTGACCCTGGTTCCCACCGCCCGGTTGCCGTTTCAGGAGCGGCGCGAGCGCGAAAAACGCCGCGCCACCCTGTCCTCCGGAGGGTCCGCCGATGAGCCGTTCCTGCGCGTGGTCACCCCGTACACCGCGTTCACCCCGCCGGCGATCGACGTCAATTTCAACGCCGGCGGCGGCAACGATGCGCCCAGGCGCAGCGCCGGCTACGACATTCGGCTGGCGGGCGACCTGGCGTTTGCCGGGGTGCAGGCTTTCGCCGGCTCGGACGAGGCCATGCACCTCGACAGCGTCCGCGTGACCTTCGAACGCAAGGATCCTGAGGGAAAGAT
The DNA here is from genome assembly GCA_036511515.1 of Caulobacteraceae bacterium. GTDB lineage: Bacteria > Pseudomonadota > Alphaproteobacteria > Caulobacterales > Caulobacteraceae > Acaudatibacter. The sequence continues at coordinate 2,108 of DATCCB010000026.1, forward strand.
CGCCGGGCCCTTGGGCGCCACGCTCAGCGACGCGGGCGACACCTATACGCCAGCCCTGGCCGCGGGCGCGCGCAGCGAAGGCGGCCGCGGCGTGGCGATCACCTCGGCGCCGCTCGAACAGGCCAGCGTCTTCGACCACGTCGATCTGCGCGGGGAGTTGCAACTCGGCGACGAGGTCGAGCTCTACGTCAATGAAGTGCTGCGCGCTTCGCAGTCGCAGCCTATTCAGGGTCAATACGAATTCCTCAATGTGTCATTGGTTTACGGCGAAAATATAATCCGATTGGTGTTCTATGGCCCGCGCGGTGAGCGGCGCGAGGAGGTGCGTCGCTTCAGCGTCGCCGGCGGCCAGCTGGCCAGGGGGCAGAGCGTCTACACCTTCGGCGTCGTCCAGCAGGGACGGCCGCTCTTCGGCATCGGCCGCACCAGCACGGCTCTGCCGGTGACGGCCGCGGCCACCGGACTTGCGGCTCTCACCACCCCCGGTCTGCCGACCGACTCGATCCAGCCGCAGGACGGCGCGCCCGGCGATGGGACCTGGCGGGTGGCCGCGAGCCTTTCCCACGGCATCACCAGCGCACTGACGGCCACGGCCGGTTTCGCTCAATACACGCCAAGGCTCGGGGCGGCCCGAGAAATGGGCGTGTTCAGCCTGAGCAGCGCCGTCCAGGGCTATTTCCTTCAGCTCGACGCGGCGCGCGACAATCTGGGCGGATCGGCGCTGGGTCTGGGTGTCGCGGGCAAGGTCGCCGGCGTGTCCGTGGTCGCGCGCGACGTCGAATACGCGGGCGGCTTTGTCGACGAGATCGTTCCGGCCGCGGCGGCCGATACCATCGACGTGAGGCGGGACACCACGCTCGCTCTCGATTTCGTCGAACGCCTGGGCAGCGATAGCCTGCCGATCTCGCTTCGCCTGACGCGCGACGAGTTCGTCGACGGCGAGGAGCGCATGGAAGCCCAGGCGCGGGTTTCCGAGGCCGTTGGCCGCTACCTCATCTCATCGGGTCTCGACTATCAGCGCGACTCCGGCGGACCGGTCACCGCCAGTCAGACCCTGATCGGCTCCCTGGCCGCATCCGGCCTGACCTACGACAAATGGCAGCTGCGCGGCGAACTGGCCTACCAGGCCGCGCCGAGCGTGTGGCTCAATTCGCTTCTGGTGACCGCCGACCGGCAGACGGGGAGCGGCAGCGCGCTGCACCTGGCGGTCGGCGAGGCGTTCGACACCCGTCAGACGAGCTTTCAGGTCGGCCAGACCTGGCGCCTCAAGCCCATGGATGTGTCATTGGTCGCCAGCTACACCACCAACCCCGGCGATTTTCGCATCGGCGTGCAGATCAGCCTGGGGCTGAGCTGGGACCCCCTGAAACGACGCTATCGGGCGTTGGGACCCGGCGCGGCCGACGGTGGCGCCGCGCTCATCGACGCTTTCGTTTCCGACGACGGTGGAGCGGTGCGGCGGCCTGACGATGCGGGTGTCGCCGCCCTCGTCGTTCAGGGCGCGGGCCATCAGGCCAAGACCGACGCGAGCGGGTCGGCGATGGTCACCGGTCTTGGCGACGGCGCCTACGCCCAGGTTCAGGTCGACCCTGAATCGATCGACAATCCGTACCTGACGGCGCCTCCGCGGCTGATCCGGCTGACGCCCCGACCAGGCCGCACGGCGGTGATCCCCTATCCCCTTACGCTCACCGGCGAGGTGGAGATCCGAATGCTGTTCACGGGCGCGGGTTCGGCGCCGCGGGGCCTCTCAGCGCTGGGCGTCCAGCTCGTCGATGCCGGCGGCCGGGTGGTCGCGCAAGGTCGGACCGAATACGACGGCACAGTGGTGCTCGAGCGGCTGCGCCCCGGCGCCTACCAGCTTCGCCTGGACCCCGAACAGGCCGGTCGACTCAATCTGGCGCTCACCGCCCCGCTTCTCGTGGTCGTGCCTCCCGGCGGCGGCTTCGCCGGCCGGCTCTCGGCGAGCGTGGCGCTGGCTGGGTCGGCAACGCCGCAGCCCCAGGCGTCAGGACCAACCGCGGCAGCCGTCGGGGTCCCGATCACTAGCGCGGCGGCGCCGCTATCCACTCGCCCCGCGACGGCGGTTCACCCGCGCCACTGGCGTCAAAGCGGTCACCACAGCCGGCGCGCGCGCCGCTGCCATGTCCACCCGCGCTCCGTGGACGGATCGCGAAAAGAGAACGGGTTTTGTCAAAGGGTGAACCCGTTATGAGCCCCGCGCGCCACCTTTGGCGGGTCGTCGCGGCCCTGTTTGCGGCCCTGGCGGCCAACCAAGCCTCTGCATACAACCTGACCGAGTCGTCAATCTCGGCCATGCCGCTGGGGAAGATCGTCGCCGATTCCACCGTCTCGGTGTTCAATGTCAACGCCAGCAGCGGCTTGGTGACCAAGATCAGCGGCACCGCGATCCGGCTGACCTCGGGAAGCGTGACGACGCCGACGATTACCATCAAATGCGCGTCCAGCGGCACGAACTGCAATCGCACCTTCACCGTGCAGATTCTCGCGGGCTCGACGCTTTCAGGCCGTCCGACGACGATTACCAGCTTCAATGTCGCTAATCTTTCCGGTGGCGCGGGGGTGACGTTTTCCCCGAGCGCTCCGCCGGCCGCGGCGCCAATGACCTTCTCTATTGTCAGCACTGTCACCACCTTCACGGTGACGTTCAAGGTCGGACTTAAGGCGAGGTTCAACGCCAGCGCCACCACCGGAAACACCGACTGGACCTACACGGTGTCGGTCAGCTAGATGGCCGGCGTGACCCCACGACGGGCAGTGGCTGCCCGAATGCGGCCCCGGTACGCGGCCGGCGCCCTGCTGGCTCTCTGCGTCGGCTCCGGCGCGCACGCGGGGATTTCCAGCGCCAAGGACGGCCGGGGGGCGGCGACCGCGACGATCGCCGCCAGCCTCGGCGTCGGCGCCAGTCTGGAGCGGGACGCGCGCCTGGGCGGCGGCGGATCGGCGAGCCTTCTGGTGCGGGTGCTGACCATCGCCGGGGAGCCGAGCACGGTCTACCAGATCAGCATACCGGCAGGCCGCTCGGCCACAATCTGGTCGCGCAACAGCGGCGATGTCACCGGCGGCGCGCCCGGGGTTTTCAACGCGGCCGGCCAGGATCTGGTGCGCATTCGCCCCGGAGACGGACGCGCCGCCGACTTCACCGTAGCCATCGCCTACGAATAGAGGGTCGCAGGCTCACCGCCCCGCGGTGGTCGCCGGGCCGAGCCGGCGGCGGAACAGCGAAAACAGCCGCTCCCAGTGCCGCTCGGCGGCGTCGCGGTCGTAGGCGGCGCGCTGGGGAAAGGCGAAGCCGTGTTCGACGCCGGGATAGATTTCCACCTCGGCTTTGACGCCTGTGCGCGGCAACGCCGCTTTCAGCTCTTCGACCATGGCCATCGGCGCCCACCGATCGATTTCCGCACACGCGAAGTAAAGCTCGCCCCGGGCGCGACCGGCGACCTTGTGGGGGCTGTCGTCGGCCTCGGTCGCCAGGCGAACGCCATAGATCGACGCCGCGGCGGCGACGCGATCTGGGAACACCGCGGCCGCGTTGATGGCGAAGGGACCGCTCATGCAATAGCCAACCACGCCGATAGGCCCATCGCTCGCCGCCTCATCGTCGGCGGCGAACCCGAGGAGAGCGCGGGTGTCGTCCATAACCCTGGGAATGGTCAGGCTGTCCATCAGTTCGAACATGCGCGGCCGTGACGTTTCATCGAGTTCCATGACCCCGGAGCGGTAGTAGAGGTTGGGCAGCATCACGTAGTAACCAACGGTCGCCAGCCGCCGGACCATGTCGCGCAACTCCTCGCGGATCGCCGGGGCGTCCATGTAGAAGACGATCACCGGATAGGGTCCGCCCCGCTCGGGGTGACAGACAAAGGTGGTGGTCGCGCCGTCCTGCGTGGCGATCTCGATCTGGCTCTCAATCATCGTCTTTCCTGTCTGTTGTCACACCGAGCCGTTGCGTGCGGTTACGATCCAGCTTGCCGAGGCGATGAGGACGCCATTCGCCGTGAGGTGAGGCGTCAGGGCCTCGCGAACAGCCTCTCGCGCCGCCGGGACCAGATGCGGCTGCTCGCGCAGGGCGCGGCCGAGTGGGCCCATGCGCAGGGATACCTCGGTCGACTGATCGAGGTCCCCTGAGCCGATCCGATCGTCGTGCGGCCTAAGGTCGATGTGGGTGAAGCCGGCGGCGGCGAGAATGGTGTGCAGGCGGTCCGGGTCGGCAAAGGCGAAGGGCCCGGGCGCGCTCGGATCAGTCGCAGGCTGCGGCTCACCCAACAGATGAGCAGCCGCCTCAAAAGGGAGGGTCATGAACGGATTTTCTGAAATATCGCGCCAACAGATGAACGCCAGCCTGCCGCCGGGCGCGAGAGCTGCGCGAAGATTCGTGAAGGCCGCGACAGGGTCGGCGAAGAACATGACGCCGAAACGTGAGAATGCCGCATCCGCCGCGGCCTGCGGGAAGGCGAAGGTCTGGGCGTCCGCCTCGACGAAACGGGCTTGGGCCAGAGAGGCCCCACGCGCCGTGGCCTCAGCGACCCGCAGCATCGGGCCCGAAACGTCGATTCCAGTGATCGCGCCCTTCTCACCGAGGCGGCGAGCCAGCTCCAACGTCGTCTGGCCGCAGCCGCAGCCGACGTCGATTATCCGTTCGCCTCGTCGAGGCGCGAGCGCGTCGATGGCCGCTCGGCCCAGCGGCGCCAGCTCCAGGTCCAACGACCTTTGGAACTTCACCCAGGTCTCCCCGGACGCAGCGTTCCAGAAGGCGATCTGATCGGCGTTTTCGCTCGTGGGGTCGCGGCGGGCGGTCATCGTTTTTGAGGCTTTCCAAGGCGGCGCCGCCGGTTCACGCTGGATGCTCAGGCGGCGATCCGAGCCTCCGGCGGAGCGACATATGATCGGCTATACCACGTTGGGCACGAACGACTTCGAGCGGGCCAAGACCTTTTACGACGCGGTTCTTGGCGAACTGGGCGGCAAGCGGAGCCTCTCCTACGCGCGGATGCAGGTGTGGCGTTCGGCCAGCGGCATGGGCATGCTGGCGGTGTGCGTCCCATTCGACGGCCAGCCGGCGACGCCGGGCAATGGGACGATGGTCGCCCTGGCGGCGCCCAGCCACGCGCTGATCGACAAGGCTTACGCCAGTGCGATCGCCAGCGGAGCGGCCGATGAGGGCAAGCCCGGCGATCGCGGCGATGGCTTCTACGGGGCTTATTTTCGCGATCTGGACGGCAACAAGCTGTGCGTCTTCAAGCTGGGATGACGGCCGCCGACGCGGCGGAATAGGGCGAGAGGTCGATGCCTGGATAGCGAATGGCGACGTCGGCCAGGGTCTGGGCGTTCCAGTAGTCGCTGCCGACCGGCGGCCAGCCGAACAGGTCGCGCTGCCGCGGCGTCATCTCGACCATCGCCTGGGTCATGCCCTTCCTGTCGGCGTGATCGGGCCAGCTCACCTTGCCCATCCACGGCCAGCCCCGCTGCTGGAAGTCGACCAGCATGGCGAACCGTGAGCGCCCGGCCTGTTTGAAGTCCGATCCGCGGTGCAGGACATCGGTCTTGTAGATCATCAGGCTGCCCGCCGGCGCGATGACGCTGACCTCGCGGTCGAAGTAATCGCCGGGCGGTTTTACCTTGGGAAAGGTGGGGATGTCGCCGCTTCGGTCCAGGGGGACGATCTTGGTCGGTCCGTCGACCTCGGTGACGTCGGATAAGAGGATGAACGTCGTCATCTGCGGCCGAACCCCATCGGCGCGTGGCACGACCAGACTGTGGTTGCCGAAGTCACGGTGATGAGGCTGGTCGTAGTCGATGGCTCCGGCGTACTTGGCCCACATCTCTATTTTGTAGATCTCGATGTCCGTTGCGCCCAGGAACCGTTCGGCGGCGTCGACCAGATCTGGATAGACGGCGACCCGGTTCAGGTCCCAGGAGGGATACGGAAACAGCTTCACGCCGTGAAACTGGCTGCGGGCATAGCGCGGATGGCTGTCAGGGTCGGCGAAATAGTCCTCCGGCCTGGGATAGATGTCCCACATCGCCTCGCGCGCGGCCGCCAGGGTGTCCGGGTCCAGAAAGTTCTCGACGACGGTGAAGCCCCTGTCCCAGATCTCGGCAACCTTGGCGTCGCTGACGTGCATGTTTTCTCCTCAGGCGGCCTGGGCTATGTTTTTCTAAGGCCCGCACTGAAGCCGAATCAAGACCAGTGGCGTGACGGGGGTTTTTTCAACGTGTAATTGGCCAGCCGGCCCGGCGGCCCAAACTCAATGCGAACCTGAAAGCGATCGGTGAACGTGATGGCAGAGCTAGCGCAGGATCAGAGCACGAAACATGCGCCGCATCCTCACATCGAACACCGGAAAAAGGAGGGTGTTTCCACCGTCGCCCGCGCCCACACCGGCTTCAATGGCTGGCTGGCGGTCCACATAACCAATATCGTCGGCACGATGTGGTGTGCCTATGCTTTCACCATTCTTACCCTGATAAGTCTCCCCGAAGCGATCAAAGGCGGTACCGGCACGCTGGTCGCCTGGATAGCGCAAACGTTCCTGCAACTGGTCCTACTGTCGATCATCATGGTGGGCCAGAAAGTGGCCGCTGAAGCATCGGATAAACAGGCCTTCCAGACCTATCGGGATGCAGAAGCGTTGCTGGAAATCAGCAATGACCTCCACAAGCTATTGAAAATCAACAATACACTTACCCAGGATATCCATAAGCTGGTCGAGGAAAAGGCGGCTAGTTGAGATCAGGCGCTACCGGGTTTTTTGAACCCTCTGCTCTATTCAGCTTCAACGTCGCTGACGGGCCTCGGATACAGATCGGGAATTCATGTCGGCTCGCAGCATCGTCGTCGCCACCGTGGTCGCTTGGTCAGCCCTCCTTGGGGCCGGCGCCGCTCTTGGTCAGGATGCTGGAACGCCCACGCCCGACGCCACGACGGCCCCGTCGCCGCCGGACAAGAGCGGCTTTACGGTCTTCAACCCGACGCCGACCGCCGATCTGCGCGCCCTTTGCACCGACCGGCCTAGTAAGTCGGCCTCGCCATGCACAGTCGACGCCGGGCACTTTCAGGTCGAGTCGGATGTCTTCAATTTCACAGCCGATACGTCTGGGGGGGCGACCACAAACACCTATCTGCTCAGCAATCCGACCCTGAAACTCGGGCTCACCAACACCCTCGACGTCGAACTGAGTATCACGCCCTATGAAGTCATCACCGTCCGCGACCACGCCACCGACGCACGGAGCCGAGCGGAGGGGATCGGCGATCTCTTCGCCAAGGTGAAATGGAATTTGTTGGGCGACGACGGCGGCAATATCGGCCTAGCTATCTCCCCTTACATCAAGATCCCTACCGCCAACGGTCAGATCGGCAACCGTGCCGTCGAAGGAGGGCTGGTTGGGTTGACTTCGTTCACCCTTCCCAAGGGTTGGTCGCTGAATCTCGATCCGGAGGTCGACGTTCTGCGGGACGCCACTGACGGCTCGCGGCACATCAACCTCCAGGCGCCCCTAAGCCTCAATCACGCGGTATCCAAGGAGGTGACCGCGACGCTCGAACTGTGGGCCGACGCCAATTTCGACCCCGTCGGGACCATTACCCAGGCGTCTTTCGATCTGGGCCTCGCATGGATTCCCACCAAGATTCCGACCTTTCAGCTCGATGGCGGTGTCAATTTCGGACTGGATCGTTCGACCCCGGCCGCGCAGCTTTACATCGGCGCCTCGAAACGGTTCTAAGCGCGCGCGCGGCGCCTCAGATTTCGATCTGGCGCGCCAGCTCGACGACGTTGGCGGCGGGCAGGTGGAACCGATCGACGACCTTGACGGCGTTGCGGTAAAAATAGGCGAACACCGGCATCCGCCAGCGATCGATCCACGAGGCGGTCGATTTGGGCGTCACCAGATCCCGCGCCGCGAAATAAACCGCATTGGCGATGTCGATCGCCGGATCGAGACCCTTTAGCGCGGCGAGCGCGGCCGGTATGTCGGGGGTCTCGCTGAACCCGAACCGGATCGTCACCCGCCAGATACTCGCCACGATCGGCTCCACTTCGCTTCGCTCGGCATCGGCGATGCGCGGCCGATCTTCGAACACGATCCTAAGTGCGATGACGTCGCGATGCAGGGCGCCCATGTATCTGACGTGCTGGATGATCAGCGAAGGTATCTGCTGGGCCGTGCGCGAGAGGAACACGGCCGTGCCCGCCACGCGCGGGATTTTCCCCTGCTCGAGCTGTGCAATGAAACGGTCGGCCGGTTCAGCGGCGGAAACCAGGCTGCTTCGGACCGCGTCGATGCCCGCGCGCCAGGTGCTCATGATGAAGAAAATGGCCATCGCCAGGCTGAGCGGCAGCCAACCGCCATCGACGATCTTCAAGAGGTTGGCGCAGAAAAATCCCCCATCCACCACCAGCAGGGGGCCGGCGATGCCGGCGGCGGCGATCAGCGGCCAGCGCCAGATGTGGCGCATGGCGCGATAGAGCAGGCAGGTGGTCAGCAGCATGGTCAGCGACACGGCGGTGCCATAGGCGCCAGCCAGCCGGTCCGAGCTGCGAAAGGCGATTGTGATCCCGACGGTGGCGATCATCATCAGCCCGCTCACCGCGGGGATGTAGATCTGGCCGTAGGCCTTGGCGGACGTCTGGTGGATATTGACCGCCGGCAGCCAGCCCATCTGCATCGCCTGGCGGGTCATCGAGAATACGCCGGTGATGATCGCCTGGCTGGCGATGACGGTCGCAACCGTGGCCAACAGGACCAGCGGATAGATCGCCCAGTGCGGCGCCAGGAGAAAGAACGGGTTCGCGGGAGTCGAAGCCTTTTGCATCCAGACCGCGGTCTGACCGGCGTAGCTGAGCAGCAACGCCGGCAGCACGACGCCGTACCAGGATAGCCGGATAGGCCCGCGACCGATTGGTCCGATGTCCGCGTAGAGGGCTTCGGCTCCGGTGATACAAAGGAACACGCCGCCCAGGACCGCCAGGCCCCTGCCATGGGAATGGGCGAGAAAGGCCGCGGCGTGGCGCGGATCCAAGGCGCCCAGCACCGAGGGATTATGCACGATGCCGGTCAGGCCCAGGCCGGCGATGACCATGAACCAGATGAGCATGATCGGACCGAAGGCGTCGCCTATCTTGGCGGCGCCAAACCGCTGAACGGAAAACAGGCCGATCAGAATGGCGGCCGCGCCGGGCATCACATAAGGCTTGAACGCGGCGGTGACGACGTTGACCCCCTCCAGTGCGCTCAGCACCGATATCGAGGGGGTGATCACCCCATCGCCGTAGATCAGCGCCGCGCCCATGAGGCCCATCGCCGTGATCAGTCGCCCCCGCCCCTTGAGACTGTTCACCCCTACGAGCGACATCAGGGCCAGGATGCCGCCCTCGCCGTGATTGTCGGCGCGCATGACCAGCAGGCAGTACTTGACCGACACGGTGACGATCAGAGTCCAGACGATCAGCGACAGGACCCCCAGCGCGGTCTGCGCGGTGAACGGACCGCCAAGCGCGTGGGCGACGGCCTGCAGGGTGTAGAGCGGGCTGGTTCCCAGGTCCCCATAGACGATGCCCAGGGCCAGCAGCGCCGCCCATTTCGATCGCAAAGCGATGCTCGGGTTTTCGGGAGAGCCGGCCGCGCCCCGGCTCCGGGCGCCGACCATCAGTTCGCCTCGGCGTTCAACGTCCGCGCCCCCGGTCAGCGACCCCCCGGCCTGCGGATGCGGCCGATCCAGCTCTGTGCTCTTCGATCCCGCTGCGAAGCTTCCTCGGATATCGATCCGTCCGCAAGACCGCCGATCAGCCGGCGGGCGATGATCCCGCGCGGACCCCGCTCCCAGTGGTCGACCTGATCGTCCGGGGCAATCCAGCCGGGCAGCGAGATCAGCAGGTACTCCGAAAGCGCCTCCAGCATGGGCTCATACGTCGCCCTCACCGCCGCCAGGACAGCCTCGGCATCGGCGCCGCCATTCCAGGTCAGGTTCGCCGCCGTAAAAGCCTCAAGCATGGCATCCATGCCGCCGGCGCCCATGCGATCTACGGAGGGGGTCTTCGACACTGAAACGCCCAGCGACCTCGCCATCTCGACGACGACGTGGCGGGCCATGGCGAAGGTCATCCGCGCCTGCAGCGGCTTCACGTCGGCCACGCCGATGAGAATGAGCGCGCAGACGTCCATGATCGCCGCCAGGGCGCCCAGCCACGACTGGTCGTCATGCTGCGAGCGATAATAGGCCAGCATCGGGTAGGAGAGGTGGCTCTCCAGCAGATCGGCGCCCCAGATCTCCCAGGTGCGCAAGAGTTCATCGAGGTCCTCCAGGCCGCCGCTTTCCGAGTGGCGCTTGAGGATTTCCACCGCGGTCGGCGGCGACCCGGCGCGGCCGTCGAGCTGAATGACATGGGCCTCGCGCCGGGAGAACAGCTGGTAGAGCACCGGCAGGTAGCCGATGACCACGGCCATCAGGCCAAACCCGGTTCCGGCCTCGAAGACCACGATGACCCGGCCAAGGGCGGTGTGAGGCACGACATCGCCATAGCCCAGCGTGAAAAAAGTCACCCCGCTCATGTAGATCTGCTCGCCGAGGTCCGAGATGGCCCTGCCAGCGTGGAAGGCCTGGGCAGACCATTCGATGCACCCGAACGAAAGGATCAGTGTCCCGGCCCAGATCGCGAACAGGAACATCATCGCCATAGGGCCATAGACGCTCAGGAACCGCTCTCGCCTCGACGTGCTGCCGATCGCGCGGGCGAGGCGGGCCCAGATGGCCCATGTCGCGCGAAAATAGACGCGGACCAGTCGCCAGCGGCGCTTCACCCGCCTGGGCAACAGCATCACCTCGAACGCGTCCTGCAGAACCAGAGCCAGCAGAACCAAGCCGGCGATCAGGGCGGTCAGACGATCCAAGTTTCCACCGGCGAACGCATGCAAAGAGGCCCGTTTGAGAAAAGAGGCCGCCCCGTTCGCGGGAAGGCCTCAACGCGGTGCAACTGGTTTAACGCCTGGGCAGCCCGAATGCACCGGCCCTGGTTTCACCGAAGCGTATTTCTGGTGGGCGGCGGTGGACGACTCATGGGCGTTGGTGGGATGACCGCGAGCTAAGGTGCGGCGCCGCCGCCAGTGGGGGAAGCTAACGATGACCACGCTGCAGGCGATCTGGATGGCCATCCTTCAGGGCGTCACCGAGCTGTTCCCGATTTCCAGCCTCGGCCACGCGGTCATCGTGCCGGCGTTGCTGCATTGGTCGATCGATCAGAGCGCGCTCGGATTCCTGCCGTTCCTGGCGGTGATGCACCTGGGCACGGCGACGGCGCTGCTGATCTATTTCTGGCGTGACTGGCTTGGCTTCGCCAGGGGCGTGATCCTCTTTCGCGATCCCGCCGGGGCTGCCGAACGGCGATTGTTCTTGAGAGTGGTGGTCGCCACCATTCCGGCCGTGATCATCGGCTTCGCGTTCGAAAAGCTGCTGCGAAAAGGCTTCGCCGCACCATCCCTGGCGGCGGTGTTTCTGATCATCAACGGGGTGATGCTGTTCGCAGCCGAGCGGGTGAAACGGCCGGCCGGGCGCGCGCTGACCGATCTGCGCTGGCGCGACGCGATCGCCATCGGCTTTTGGCAATGCCTGGCGCTGCTGCCGGGGATGTCGAGATCGGGGGCGACCATGGCCGGCGGCTATTTGTGCGGGCTCGATCACGAAGCCGCCGCGCGGTTTTCGTTTCTCACCGCGACCCCGATCATCCTGGGCGCCGTGGTTCTCGAGGCGCCAAAGCTGATCCATCACGGCGGCGGCTTCGGATCCGCCGCGATTCTGGCCGGCGTCGTCGCCGGTGTCACCGCCCTGATCAGCGCGTTCGCCTTGATGCGCTGGTTCAAGGTGCGGGACGTCAAGGGCTTCGATCCGTTTGCCATCTATTGCGCGCTCGCTGGCGTCGCCGCCCTGGCGCTGCTGAATTTTCACTAGGAAGACCCCCATCCTTCCCCCCTTGCGGGAGAAGGTGTCGGCGAAGCCGACGGATGAGGGGTCGCGAGGCGATCACCGTCGTTTAGCTGATCGCGGACACATCGAAAGGTTCCGCGACCCCTCATCCGGCCCTGCGAGCCACCTTCTCCCGCAAGGGGAGAAGGTTCGAAGCTTCAAAACTGCGCGTGAAGGCGGGCGGCGAAGATCGACACCGGTCCGCGGTCGCGGTTGTAGGCGGGGTGATCGACGAACTGATAGTCGAAGGTCAGGCTGACGAACCTGTACAGCGCCGCGTCGTAGTAGGTCTCGGCGATCTGCTCGGGTCCTGGATGGGGCAGACGCCCGTCGCCGACCAGGATGCCCAGCCCGCCGGCGGCCAGATAAGCCTCGTGGGCCGCCGAGATGCCGTTGACGACCCCGGCCAGGGCCAGGGTATCGCCGCCTCTGCCCCAGCGCGTCCCGTTCAGCGACAGGCCGGCGGCGACGGTCCGGTCGATGTCGGCATATTCATAGGGCTCGACCGAGCCATCGGCGACGCCGCCGCGGGCAAAGGCGCCCAGATCGCGGGTCAGCTGCTGCTCGATGTTGAAGCTGACGCCCCCTCGGCTGCGGTACGCACGAACCGCCGCCGTTGATGGCGGACCGCCGTCCGCCTGGGCCAGCGCGATGGCGTCTTCGAACAGGCCCTGCCGGCCGCGGGTCAAGAATCCGGTCAGCCTGACGGCGCCGTCACGCCCGCCGAGCCTATAGCGCCGCTCGATCTCGCCCTCGATCTGGAACTGGCCGAAGCTGCGATCCAGGACCTTGTCGTTGGGGACTATCGACAGGTCGAAGACGCCCGTCCGCAGCGTCCAGTCGCCCTGATACCATTCGACCGCGCCGCCGACGCTGTAGCCCCACGCGTCGGCCGCATAGTCGAAACTGCCGGTGTCGATCAGCGCCCAGTTGAGAAAGTCGTGCTTGGGATCGTGGGCGAACTTGTTGGTGTCGAAGACATCCGTGACCGCGAACTTGCCAAGCGTGACCACCAACCGGTTCGCCGTCTGGGATCCGCCGAGCTGGTTGAGGTCGGGATCGACCCTGGCTGTATCGCCCGACAGATCGATCGTCTGCCGCAGAAAGAAGCGATGCAGCTGAAAATAGGGGTCGGTTTCGCCGACCTTGGCGCCTTCGCCATTGGGAAATCCCGCAACGCCCTCGGTGTTCGAAAGGCCGAAACCCTGGTCGAACTCAGGGTTGATCCAGATCTCGGCCCCGCGCCACGGCCGCACGCCCAAGAGCAGCGTGATGTCGAAGGTTTCCCGCGCCTCGCCTTTCGAGCCAAGGCTGTTGACGCCGCTGTAGGGCGAGGTGAAGGCCAAATTGCCCTGATCGATGAGGGTCATCTGACCGTGAACGGCAAACGTCTCTGGCTGCGCGGGCGTCTCGTCATCCGCCAGGACGGCGGCGGGCCAAACGGCCAGGGCACATATCACGCACAGACGCGCGAGAAATCTCTCCGCCATGATCCCCTCCTGCCGCCAATTGGTGACGCTTGGCCGGGAGGCTTCAGCCGTGATGGTGGATGGCCAGCTGCAGGATGCGCACCAGAACCAGGCCCGCGGCCAGGACCAGGTAGCCCCGCAGGACGCCCATCCACAGGCGCTTGCCGAGGCTAAGATCTGGTGGCGGAAGCGCTTCCAGAGGCGGCATGCGCCAGCCCGCCTTGCCGCGTCGATCGATCGTCGCCGCGCCGCGGCCCCGCCGCATCCATGCGCTCAGCAGCCACACGCCGGCGCCGAGCACCGCGCCCCAGCCCAGAACCGCAACGATCACGCCTCCGCTCAGGCTCGGATAGAGCACCGAAGTGGTCAGAACGATCGACAGCAGCACCAGGGCGCCGATCACCGCGCCGGTGAACAGGTTCAGCCAGCGGCCGTTGCGCCAGGGGCCGAGCACGGCTTCGTCGTTGCACAGCAAAAGGAGGAACACCGTGGCGCTGGGCAGCAGTACCCCGGCCAGGGTCTGCACCGCGTTGGTCAGCAGCCCTAGCGGCGTGCCCGGAATCAGAACCAACGCCGCTGAAATCGCGATCAGGCCCGCGAACACCAGGTAAAATCCGACGGCGTCCGTCGGCTTGCGGTGGAGGGAATGCCTGAGCTTGAACACATCGCCGATGGCGTAGGCGGTGGACAGCGACACCGCGCTGGCCCCGATGATGCTGGCGTCGATCAGGCCGATGGCGAACAGCACCCCGGCCAGCCTGCCAGCGTGGCGCTCGAGCCCGCTGGCCACCGCCCCGGCGTCGGTAAACGCGCCAAACTGCGCCGTGCCCGCGAAGGCCGCCGCGGCGAAGGCCATCATCGCCACGCCGCCGATGATCACCAGGGCGATGCCGATCCACAGGTCGGCCTTTTCATAGCCCATGAACCGGGGCGTGATGCGCTTGTCGACGACGTAGCTCTGCTGGAAGAACAGCTGCCACGGCGCCACGGTGGTGCCGACGATGGCGATGATCAGCAGGATGATGTCGCTGAACTTGCCGCTGTTGGCGATCTGCGGCACGACGAGGTCATGAGCGATCTGGCCGATCGGCGGATGGACCATGAACACGATCGGGACCAGGGCCAGGGAGCCGGCGACCAGGACCATCATGAAGCGCTCGAAGCGGCGGAAGTCACCCGTCGCCGCGGCGGCGATGGTCACCAGCGCCGCGGCGATCACCCCCCACAGCTTGGGCAGGCCCAGATAGGTCAGCCCGAGGCTGACGCCGATGAACTCGGTGACGATGGTCAGGGCGTTGAGCAGGAACAGATCGATGATGCTGAACGCGCCCCAGAACTTGCCGAAGCGCTGGAAGATCAGCCGAGCGTGGCCGACGCCGGTGACCACGCCCAGGCGAAGCACCATCTCCTGGTTGACGTAGAGCACCGGAATCAGCAGCACCAGGGTCCACAGAAGGCTGGTGCCGTAGTTCTGGCCCGCCTGGGTGTAGGTGGCGAAGGCGCCCGCGTCGTTGTCTCCGACCATGACGATCAGGCCGGGGCCGAGGATGGTCAAAAGGGTGAAGAGGCGGCGCCGCCAGTTCCCCCGCGCGGCCACGTCGCCTGTGGCGATCGATCCGAAGGCGCCGCGAATGTCGCCCGTATGGGCGGCGTCGAGCTGGGCCCCGGCGTGCGCCAGGGGCAGGGACTCGGCGATGTCGTAGGGGGTCATCCTCGACCTCCTCCAAGCTAAGCGGTTGCGCCTGCCTGGGAGGTCTGGATGTGCTCTTAAGGCCTAACGCCGGGGCGCCGCGCCTTCAGCAAGCCAGGATATTTCCCAGGCGATGAACCGGCCGAACGGGGAATGGGCGGCAGACGCGGAGCGCCTACTGTCTCCCTCGCTGGTCGGGCTGGTAGATCGTGGTTTCATTTCCGTTCCGTGCGCCGATGTGGAAGCGATTCAACTCCGGACGAGGCGAATCGGCTCGCCGCGCCCTGCGGTGTCTGATATACTCTAGGGGACTATAGTTTCAAGGGGGTTGCTGGAAAAAACTCATGAGCCATGTGGCCAATGAAAAAGCCAAGCTGCTCAACCGGCTCAAGCGCATCCGCGGTCAGGTCGAAGCCATCGAGCGCGCCGTCGAGGCAGACGGCGAGTGCACCCAGGTTCTGCAACAGGCCACGTCCTGCAGAGGCGCCCTCGACGGCTTCATCGCCGAGGTGATCGAGGATCATATCCGCGAACACCTGATCGACCCCGCCGCCCCCCGCGACGACCGCCGCAGCCTGGCCGCCGAAGAACTGGTCGAAATCGTCCACGCCTATCTGACGTGATTGCATAGCATCGGAATGGTGCTATTATTGGCGCCATCAAAGGTGATCCGCCGCTCTCATGACCCATCTCGTTCTCGCCGAAATGACCGCCAGTATTTCGGAATTGAAGAAAAATCCCATGGGCACGGTCGCGGCCGGCGAAGGGGCGCCCGTGGCGATCCTCAACCACAATGCGGCGGCCTTTTATTGCGTGCCGGCCAGGGCGTACGAGGCGATGATGGAGCGGCTCGACGATATGGACCTGAACACAATTGCCGATGCGCGGAAGGACCAGGCGGTGATCAAGGTCACCCTGGATGACCTATGAGCTGGGCTTTCTCGAAGCGGCGCTGAAAGAATGGCGCAAACTCGATAGCCATACGCGCGACCAATTCAAAAGGAAGCTGGCCGAACGGCTTGAGCATCCTCGCGTGCCGTCCGCCCAACTCAGCGGGCAGAAAGACCGGTTCAAGATAAAGCTGAGGAGCGTCGGATATCGCCTGGTCTACGAAGTGCGCGATGCTCAGTTGATCGTCGTGGTCGCAGCCGTCGGAAAGCGGGAGCGGGGCGCGACTTACAGAGCTGCAGAACGGCGCTGATTCGATCATGAGGACATTCGGCGATCGCCCGGCGACCCCTCATCCGTCGGCTTCCCCGCCACCTTCTCCCGCAACGGGAGAAGGCTTCACCGGCGCGATCTGCTCCATGGTGCATTGCCGGGGCGCCTTGTCGGGACGCCAGCGGACCAGGCCGGTTCCGTGGCGAAAACGGCCGCCGGAGACGTGATCGTAACGCACCTCGACGACCAGCTCGGGTTTCAACGGCTGCCATTGGACCGACCGCTCGTTGCTCCACCGGCTTGGACCGCCGGGCGCGTCGCCCGTGAAGCCGGGCGGGGCCACGAGTGCTTCGAGGCGCCGGGTCAGCGGTTCGAGCGACTGGCGGGAGAGCCCGGAAGTAAAGCCGACGTGGTCAAGGAGGCCGTCGGCGTTGTAGAGGCCGAGCAGCAGCGAGCCGACCAGCCTGCTGTTCGACGCATACCGAAACCCGCCGACCACGCAGTCGGCCGTGCGGATGCGCTTGACCTTGAGCATCGCCCGATCACCCGGAAGGTAGGGCCCGTCCAGCCGCTTGCAGACCACCCCGTCGAGCTCGGCGGTCAGGTGGTCGAGCCAGCCCTGCGCGACGGCGCGCTCGCGGGTGAAAGGCGTCAGATCGAGGGCCGGGCTGTCGGCGGCGGTGAAGAAGGCCTCGAGCGCCGTTCGACGCTGGGTCAGTGGGGCTGACATCAGGCTGTCGCCGGAGCGGTCCGTCAGGCAGTCGAACAGCATCATCCTGGCCGGGGTTTCCCGGGAAAGGCGCTCGATGCGGCTTTGCGCGGGATGAAGACGCATCTGCAGGGCCTCGAACGACAGCGCGCCGGTGACCGCGATCACCAGTTCGCCATCGACGACGAAACCATGTTTCGAAGTAACACGGGCCAGCCCCTCGGCGACTTCGGGAAAGAACCGGGTCAGCGGCTTGCCGGACTTGGCCATCAGTTCGACCTTCGCGCCGGTCCGGAAAGCCAGGCAGCGAAAACCATCCCATTTGGGTTCGAACTGCCAGCCGGCGCCGGTCGGCAGCGCCTCGGCCGTGCGCGCCTCCATCGGCGCGGTATCCAGCGCAATAGCGACGGCCGAGGCGGGCGCGCGAGGCATGGGGGGTGAACCGATCCCCTGGGCCCCAGGTTCCACCGTCGTGGTAAGCGTCGGGGGCAATGGCGGGAGCCAACCTAAAGCATGACCGACATCGCCGCCCAGTTCATCGGCCTGCCCAGTCCCACCGCGCGCCGGGCCGGGGCCGGCGGCCATCCGTGCCAGGGCCTCTACTGGACGGCGGGGAAGGAACGTCCGTCCGTCGCGGTCATCGCCAGCCACTACAACGTCGATTTCGCCGAACACTACATTGCGCCGTGGTTCGCGCGGCGCGGCATCGGCTTTCTCGGCTGGAACACCCGTTATCGCGGGGCCGAGGATCTGTTCATCCTCGAACAGGCGTTGATCGATATCGGCGTCGGCGTGCGCTGGCTGCGCGAGAGCGCCGGCGTGGAGACCATCGTGCTGTTGGGCAATTCCGGCGGCGGTTCGCTGATGGCTGCCTATCAGGCTCACGCTACCGGCGCAGGCGGGGAGGGGCATTCGCTGGCCACGCGGGCCGCGCTCGACGCCCTGATCCCCGGCGATCTCTACATTTCGCTGAACGCTCACAAGGGGCGCCCGGAAGTGCTCACCGCCTGGATGGACGCCTCGGTCATCGACGAGGCCGATCCGACCAGGACCGACGCCAGCCTGGATCCGTTTTCCCTGGCCAACGGTCCGCCCTATGCGCCGGCGTTCGTCGCCCGCTATCGCGCAGCCCAACGCGCCCGCAACCAGGCGATCACCGATTGGGCGACGGCGGAGCTCGCCAGGCTCAACGCCGCCGGCGTTCCTGACCGCGTGTTTCCGCTGTTTCGCACCTGGGCGGACCTGCGATTCATGGACCCGGCCATCGACCCATCGGATCGTCCTTGCCCAGGGTGCTATGCCGGCGATCCGCGCGTCGCCAACAGAAGCCCTCTGGGCATCGGCCGCGCGAGCACCCTGCGCACATGGCTGTCGATGTGGGGCCTGGGGACTTCAAATTGCCAGGGTGGACCGCAGCAGGCCGCGCTCACCGCGCCGGCGCTGGTTATCCAGAGCCTTGGCGACATGGGCGTCTTTCCCAGCGACGCGCGGGCGATTTTCGCGGCCATCGGCGGCCCGGACAAGACCCTCGAAATGGTCCCTGGCGCGCACTATTTCGAAGATTCCGACGACCATCGCGATCGGGTCGCTGACCTGATGGCCGACTGGATCGCCGCGCGAACCTGAAACGAAAAGGAAAACCAAGGCGTGTCCGCTTCCATGGGACTGAGCCAGCCGGTCATCGACTACGTTCAGAGCTTCGGCGTGCGCGAACATCCGGCTCTGGCGGCGTGCCGCCGGCAGACCAGCGCCGATCCCGCCGCGCGGATGCAGATCAGCCCCGAGCAGGGTGCGCTGATGCAGGTTCTGGTTCGCGCCATCAACGCGCAACGCGCCATCGAAGTCGGCGTGTTCACCGGCTATTCCTCAACCGCCGTGGCCCTGGCGATGAAGGCCATCCACGGCCCCCAGGCCGAATTCATCGCCTGCGATATCTCGTCCCAGTTCGTGGAGCGCGCCCGCCTCGCCTGGCGCGCCGCTCACGTCGAGGACGTGATCGAGGCCCGGATCGGCCCCGCCGCAGAGATCTTGCGCACCTTGATCGGCGAAGACCGCGCCGGCGCCTTCGACATGATGTTCATCGACGCTGACAAGACCGGCTACGACGCCTACTACGAGGCAGGCCTGACGCTGCTTCGTCCCGGTGGCCTGATGCTGATCGACAACATGCTGTGGAGTGGCGCCGTCGCCGACGCCTCGGATGCCTCCGCCGACACCGTCGCCCTGCGCGCCCTGGCCAGGAAAATCCACGATGACCAGCGCGTCGACATGACCCTGGCCACCATCGGCGACGGGCTCTCCGTGGTGGTCAAGCGCTAGGGGCGCCGGGCGGCGGCGCACCTATTCCAGGAGAAGATTGTCGATCAGCCGGGCCGGGCCGATGCGGACAGCCAGCGAGACGAGCGCGCCACGGCGTGCGTCGCTGAGCTCAGCCAAGGTCTCGGGGTCCGCGACGCTGACGTAGTCGACGCGCGCCAGGGGTTCGGCGGCCAGCCTTTCCAGGATTGCCGCTTTCAATGTCGCGGCGTCCATCTCGCCGGCGGAGAAACACGCCTGGCCCGCGGTCAGGGCGCCGATGAGCACGGTGGCCGCCTTCCGTTCGGCCGCGGAGAGGTAGGCGTTGCGACTGCTCATGGCCACGCCGTCGGCTTCGCGCACGGTCGGGGCGATGACGATCTCGCAGGCCATGTCGAGGTCGCGCGCCAGCCGCTGTATGACCACCGCCTGCTGGGCGTCCTTCTGGCCGAAATAGGCGCGGGTCGGCTGGACGATGTTGAGGAGCTTGGCGACGACGGTGGCGACGCCGTCGAAATGTCCCGGCCGCGCCGCGCCCTCCAGGCCCCGCGTCACCGCCCCGACATCGATCCGGGTGTCGAAACCCGGCGGATAGATCTCGGCGACCTGCGGCGTGAACGCCAAATCGACGTCCGCGCCTTCCAGGCATCGCAGGTCGCGGGAAAGGTCGCGCGGATAACTCTGGAAGTCTTCGCCTTGGCCAAACTGGCTTGGATTGACGAAGATGCTGACGGCGACCGCGCCGCACTCGGCCTTGGCGCGCCGCACCAGGCTCAGATGGCCTTCATGCAGAAACCCCATCGTCGGAACCAGGCCGATCGATCCATGCCGGGCGCGGGCCGCGCGAACGGCCGCGACCGAAGTCAGGATGTGCACGGATCGGCGACCGCCTTGCGAGCCAGGACGATGGCCAGCTCGCCCTCATCCATCGAGACGCTCTCGGTTTCGGTGGGGAAGGCGCCGGCGCGGACGTCCTGGGCATAGGCCCCGAGCGCCTGCTCGATCGCCTCGCCGATATGCGCATAGACCTTGGCATGGCGGGGCGGCCGGCCGCCGAGACCTAGGATATCGTGCCAGACCTGCACCTGGCCGTCACAGCCGGCCCCGGCGCCGATGCCGATTGTCGGGATCGTCAGGCGCTGGCTGACCAGCTTCGCCAGTGAGGCCGGGACAAGTTCGAGGACCACGGCGAAAGCCCCGGCCGCTTCCAGCGCCAGGGCGTCCTCGACGAGACGGCAGGCGGCCTTGGCGCTCCTGGCCTGGGCGCGGACGCCCATCTGGTGCGTTGATTGCGGCGTGTAGCCGAGGTGTCCCATGACCGGCACGCCCAGTTCGACCAGCCGCCGCACGATCGGCACGGCCCCGCCGGCGCCTTCCAGCTTTACCGCACCGACACCAGCCTCTTGCATCAGTCGCGCCGAGGCGCGCACCGCATCCTCGATGGTGGCGTAGGACAGAAACGGCAGATCGGCGACGATCAAGGCGCGTCTCGTCCCGCGCACCACCGCCGCCGCGTGGCGGGCCATGTCGTCGACGGTGACCGGCAAGGTGGTGGCGTGGCCGTGCACGACCATACCCAGGGAATCTCCGACCAGCAGGATGGAAAGGCCGGCGCGATCGGCGATCGTCGCCGACGGGAAGTCATAGGCGGTCAGCATGGCGATGCACTCGCCCCTCTGCTTCATCGCCTGGATGTCGGCGATGGTCAGACGCGGGCCGCGGACTTTCTTCGCAGGAACCAAAGCCAAGCCTTCTCGCAAGAGTGCCACCGACGGATCGCGGGCGGGTCAATCTAACGCGAAAGTGGCTTTGTCGCGACCGGCCGGTTGGATCACCAGGCGATGGCCGTCGGGATCGATCAGCGCGCGCGGTGAACCCGCGCCCTCAAGGACAAGCCGGGTCGCGGCGATATCGTTGTTTCGCACCCGGTAGCCGCCACCGATCGCGCCAACATAGCCGAGCAGCTCGATGTGCGGGCAGGGGTCCGGCGGCGTCACCGCTACGACCTCGACGCAAGGGTTGCCCAGCCCGTCGAGCCGCCCCTGCTCGGGGCCGCGGTTCACCGAACGCGCGCTCACCGTCAAGCCAAGCTGTTGATAAAAGGCGATGCTGCGCGGGGTGTCGGCAACGCTGATCGCCGAATGATCGATGCCGAGACACGCGCCATCGGCCGCATCGATCCGCCAGCGCGCCGGGGTCTCTCGCTCTGGAAAGGCGAGAAGCTCGAGTGGATGGCCCTCCGGGTCGCGAAACTTGAACGCGGTTACACCGCCGGCGCTGGCGGGAAGCGTTTGCGGACCATCCGTTGAGATAGCCGTCCATCCGGTCGTTGCCGAAAGCCTCTCGCACGCCGCATTCATATCGGCGACGACGATGGCGAGATGCTGAAAGATCCGATCGGACGTGGAGGCCCCAGCCGGGTAGGGGGCGCCTGGATCGTCAAACTCGATCAGGTCGATGGTTGCTGCCCCTAGTTGCAGAGCGATTCGCCATGCCCTGCCTCCCACGCCCATCTGCCTCTGGAACACAGGACTGCCTAGCCGTTCCGCATCTGATCGCCTGGCGCCGAAGGCATCCTGATAAAAGGTCGCCAACCGCTCCGCATCTGCCGTCGTCAGGCAAAAGCGCGCCAGCCGCTGCACGCCTGGCGGCGACGCCCCGGTCACGGCCACGCCGCGCCGCGCACGTTGAGGAAGAGGGTGTAGAGAGTGTGGGAGGCGCAAATGAACAGCCGGTTCCTGGCCGCCCCGCCAAAGGCGAGGTTGGCTACGCGATGAGGGACAAGGACCTTGCCGAGCAGTTTTCCAGACGGGTCGATGCAGTGGACGCCGTCGGCGGCGCTGGTCCAGAGATTGCCGTGCTCATCGACGCGAAACCCGTCCGCATAGCCTGGCTCAACAGTGTGGAAGAGCTCGCCACCGCTCAACGCGCCGCCTGGGCCTACGCTGAAGGCGCGGATGAATTGCCTGGGCGCATCGCCGGTTTGGTCGCCGGTTTCGGCGACATAGAGGCGCGCCTCGTCGGGTGAGAAAGCAAGCCCGTTGGGGCCATCGAAATCTCCCGCGGCCACCGTAATCGCCCCGCTCTGCGGATCGAAACGATAAAGCGCCGGCGGCTGTTCGGATGACTGGCGGCCGCCCTCGTAGTCGCTCTGGATGCCGTAGAGCGGGTCGGTGAACCAGATCGATCCGTCGGACTGAACCACAACGTCGTTGGGCGCATTTAGCCGCTTGTCCGCATGGCGGTCGACCAGGCGCGTGACAGTCCCGTCGAGCTCGGTGCGAAACAGGCAGCGCTCACGGTGGGAGCACGAAATCAGCCGGCCCTGTCGGTCGCGCGTCTGGCCATTGGCGAAGCCCGACGGGGCGCGGAATACCGAAATCCCGGCGCCTTCGATCCAGCGCAGCGTCCGATCGCTCGGCAGATCCTGGAACAGCAGGCATCCCGCGTCGCCCATCCACACCGGACCCTCGAGCCAGCGAAAGCCGCTGGCCAGTTCCTCCAGGGGCGCATCGGCGAGGATGTAGTGAGCAAACCGCCCGTCGTGGATTTCGCACCAGTCCACCCGCGCGCTACCGGAATGCGCACGGCGCGCTCGGCGCCGGCGTGTCTTCGAACTGGACAAGCATCAGCACCGCCGCTTCCGCGCCCACGGTTCCCGACCTGTGGCCGATCTTGCCGTCCCTCTTCCGCGCGGCCTGGTCGCCGCCGAACGAGATTTCGCCTTGACCCAATTCCACTCGGGCTCCGTCCATCGATTCGACGAACCATCGGCCGGAAAGGGGCACGATCCACTGCGGCCTGGGATTGGGGTGCCAGTCACCGATCCAGCCGACCGGGAGCACCGTGAACAGGCAGGTCATGGCCCCGCTGACCGTTCGTCCCTGCCACTGCGGCGAAGCCGGCGGCCTGATCGAGCTGAGGTCGAACTCGGTCATCGCGCAGCGCGTCTGGCGACTGACGCCGTCCGTGTCCACCCACAGATGCCAGTAGGGAATGCTCGGCGGCTTGCTCATTGGGCCCCCTGCTCATCGACGTGCGCATACGGATGGGACGACGCCAGCGGGTGGGCGAAGAAGCGGCGCGCGCCCGATGCGTCACCGCCGAAAGCTAGCATGAGGAATCCGCCGGCCAGCGCGACGTTTTTGAGGAAATCCCAGAACAGATCGCGGCCGCGGCTTTCGCCTTTCAGGCGAAAATCGGCGACCCTCCAGAACCGCTTCCACAGCGCCGCCGTCATCAGGCAATAGCCTGCGAAGATGAACGCGGCCAGGCGGTCGGCCACGCCAGTTAAAATGGCCAGAGACATCGAAATCTCGACGCCGGCGCCGATTGAGAGCAGGGCCTTGGCGATCGCGGGCGAGGCGATGGCATCCCTTGCCTGGGCGACGGCGGCCTTCGTGTTGATCAGCTTGTCCAGGGCGCTGAAGGGCAGGAACAGCATCACCAGCAAGCAACGCGCCGTGAAGATGATCAATACGCTCAGCAATCGCTTCTCCTTAGATTTACTTTCGGCGACGCGACGGGCGCGGGGCGCATCGCTCGCCCAAAGTGAACGCGTCCGCTGTGGCCGGCGTTGCGCCCGCCGCCCGCCGCTTGCTGACGGAACGGCGATCTGGGCGGGACGTTAGGCCATCGGGCCGCCGGATCCCTCCCCCAAAAAAAAGTCAGCCATGCCCGATGCCCAGTACGATGTGATCGTCATCGGCAGCGGGCCCGGGGGCGCTACGTTGGCTCAAAGCCTGGCCGCCACCGGCAAGCGGATCTTGCTGATAGAGCGTGGCGGCTATCTGCCGAGGGCCCCGGCCAACTGGGATTCCCAGACCGTGTTCGTCGACGGCGCCTATCAGACCAAGGAGGTCTGGTATGGCGGCCATGGCGAGTCGTTCTCGCCGGGCCTGCATTATTTTGTCGGCGGCAATTCCAAGGTCTACGGCGCGGCCCTGCTGCGCCTGCGTGAGCGTGACTTCGGCGAGGTGGTCCACAAGCACGGCGTCTCGCCGGCGTGGCCGCAAAAATCTGAGGCGTTCGAGCCATATTACGCGCAGGCCGAACGGCTGTTTCATGTCCATGGCGTGCGCGGCGGGGACCCCAACGAGCCGCCGTCGAGTGGGCCGTTTCCGCATCCGCCCGTGTCCCACGAGCCCCGCATTCAGGCGCTCAGCGAACGTCTGCGCGGGGAGGGCCTGCATCCGTTCCATCTTCCCCTCGGCATCCTTCTCGATGAGGTCGAAGGCAAGCCGGCGCCGACCAGCATCTGCATCCGCTGCGACGCCTTCGACGGTTTTCCGTGCCTGCTGAACGGCAAGGCCGACGCTCAGGTGATCTGCGTAGATCCCGCCCTGGCGGCGCACGCCAACTTTACCCTGATGACCGACGCCTACGTCTCCCGGCTGGGAACGGACCCTGCCGGCCGGGTGGTTACCGAGGTCCATGTGACCCGCGACGGTGGCGAGGAAATCCTGAGCGCCGACATCGTCGTCGTCGCGTGCGGGGCTCTGTCATCGGCGCTGTTGCTGTTGCGCTCGGCCAGCGACAGGCACCCGGATGGTCTGGCCAACGGCTCGGGCCAGGTCGGTCGCAACTACATGCGCCACAACCAGTCGGTGCTGATGGCGCTGATGCGCGAACCGAACCTGACGGTGTTTCAGAAGACCCTGGCGATCAGCGACTATTATTTCAGCGCCGACGACTGGCCCTACCCGCTCGGCCTGATCCAGATGTGCGGCAAGGCTCATGCGGATCAGATCAAGGGCGAGGCGCTGCCCGGCTGGCTCGAATGGGCGCCGGAGATGCCCTTCGAGGCCACGGCCCGCCATTCGCTCGATTTCTGGCTCTCCAGCGAGGACCTGCCGCGGCCGGAAAACCGCATTTTCTATGACGGCGAGCGGGTGAGGCTCGACGTCGCCGAAGGCGACATGGAGGGCCACCGCCGCCTCAAGGACAAGCTCAAGCTCAAGCAGATCCTCACCGCCGCGGACTGCCACCCGGTGCTGATGGAGCGCAGCCTCTACCTGGGCAAGAAATCCCCATCGGCGGCACCGCCCACCAGGCCGGGACCGCGCGCTTTGGGACCGACCCGGCGACGTCGGTGCTCGATCTCGACTGCAAGGCCCACGAACTCGACAACCTCTATTTGGCCGACGCCAGCTTCTTTCCCTCGATCGGCTCGGTGAACCCCACCCTGACGATCATCGCCAACGCCCTTAGGGTCGCCGACAGGATCAAGATGCGGCTAGGCTGCGGTTAGGCCAAGGGCCTCGGACTCGAGGGGGTGGAAAATGACCGCGCGAAAGACCGCGATGGCCTTCGGCTGGCGCGTCTGGGGCCTGGGCGTGATCGCATTGGGCCTGGTCTGTCTGGCGTGGGGCGACTTCGATCCGGGGCAGCCGGTTCCAACGGACGTTCCCGACCGCGCCGCCCTGGCCTATGTCGCGGCCAGTCTCATGGTCATCGCTGGCGTGGCCGTGGAGTGGCGACGGACGAGGGCCTGGGCCGCCGCGGCGCTCACCGCCTATTACGCGCTCATCGTCGTCGTACTGCTGAACGGTCGCGTCGTGCTCGCGCACCCTGCCGAGTTTGGCGCCTACAGCGGCGGCGCCGAACAGCTCGCGATCGCGGCCGGCGGCCTCATCGTCTATGCCGCCAGCGCAAAAATCGACGCGGCCCTGGCCACGCGCCTCACACGCCTGGGCCAAGTCGCCTTCGGGGTTTGCGCCCTGTTGTTCGGCGGCGCGCACTTTTTCTATATGAACCTCACCACCCCTTTGGTCCCCAAATGGCTGCCGCCCTCGCCGGAATTCTGGGCCTATGCGACCGGATTTGGCCACATCGCGGCGGGGATCGCCATCCTCACGGGCGTGCGGGCCCGCCTTGCCGCGATCCTGCTCACGGCCATGTACGCGTCCTTCACGGTTCTGGTGCACGCGCCGATGCTCCTGGCCGATCCCTCCAGCCATGTGAACTGGAGCGAGAACGCGCTGAATATCGCCCTGACCGGCGCAGCCTGGGTGGTGGCGGACTCGCTGGCGCGGCCGAGGCGCTAGGGGGGCGGCCGCCGAATTCAGGCGCTCCTGCCTACAATCCCCCTGCAAACAGGTCAGGCTTGCCGATCTGCACGCCTTTTGAACGCAGGATGTCGTAGGCGGTGGAAAGGTGAAAGTAGAGGTTGGTGGTGGCGAAGATCGTCAGCCAGCGGCCGGCGGGCAGGGTCAGGGTCATGCCCGTGCCGATGGTGTGGGTCAGCGCAAGCTCGTCGCGATCTTCGAACTGCTCGGGCTTCAGCGTGGCGAGATAGGTCTTGGCGGCGGCTATGGCGTCCCGAAAGCCGGCGAGATCGAGGTCCGCGCCGACGTCCGGGGGAACCGGCAGCCCCGCGACCCGCGCCGGCCATTGCCGCGAAAAGTTGCAAACCACCATCAGCTGGAACGCCAGCGGCTGCATGTCGTCGATCAGCCGCCAGTCCAGGAGCTCCGTTCCACCAACGCCGTTCGCCGCCGCGAATTCGGCCCCCTTGGTGAGGAGGTGCGCCGCGGTGTCCAGCGCATGGGAATACATTCCGACAAAGGCATAGGCGTTCACGGCCATGGTCGAATTCCGGCGTTACGGTCGAACGCTCGTGTAGGCGATGGGTCCTGATTTGGCCATTGCGCGGAGGCTCATAACCGCGCCATCGCGCCCTCGTCAGTCGCGGTCGGGCGCGCCCAGCGGAAAATAGCTCCGGTAGGGTCGCGCCTCGTCGACGGCCCTGGCGAAAGACGGACGCTCAAGGAGGCGCCGACGATAGGCGTGGACGTGGGTCAAAGCAGCATCGACCGGGTGGGCCCAGTCGGCGTAGAGGAGGGCCGGTGCGGCGGCGCAGTCGGCCAGGGAAAATTGTTCTCCCGCCGCCCATCGCCGGCTGGCCATCGCCCCGTCGAGCCAGCGATAGGCGGCTTCCAGCATCGTCCGCGCCTGCGCCACTCCGAGCGGATCGCGATCCGCCTGCGGGCGAATGGCGTCGAGGACGATCGTCTGCATCGGGGTCATGATGTAGTTGTCGCAGAACCGATCCATCATCCGCACGAAGAGCGCCGCCGCCGGGTCCTGGGGAAGAAATCGCACTGCCCCAGGATGGTGGAGATCCAGGTGCTCCACGATGATGCTGGCTTCCATGACCGCATGACCATCGTCGACAAGTACGGGGAACCGTTTCAGCGGCCAGAGCGCCGCCAGTTGCGCCGCCGCGGTTTCACCTTCCAGCATCCGCCACTCGAACGCGGTGTCGTTCTCGTAAAGCGCGATCAGCACTTTCTGGGAGTAGGACGAGAAGGGATGGGCATAGAGTTCTAGCGACAGGGGGGCCTCCTTACGACTACCGCTATTCTGATACATCGCCTGGCCGTCAGGTTCACCCTGAAGGGCGTGGCCCTCGCGGGCGCCGTGCCTCCCGGTGTAGGCACCGCCGCCGTTTTATTTTATTGAGCTTATCTGGTTTCCCTGTTTGTTAGCTGCGGGGGACTGCGGCAGAGATTGATCACTGCGGCGCGCTCGAACCAACAAATCGAGGTGCATGCGTGAAAACGGCCGCGAGCGACCTTCTCTTCCGCTGTTTGGGGCGCACTGCGCTCGTGTCCACTTTGGCCGCGCTCGCCGTGGCCGCCTCGGCGGGGCAAGCCTTGGCCCAGGCCGTTGGGTCGCTCGCGGACGGCTTGCGCCGCGCCGACGCCGACCACCTCGCCGGCCGGTATGCCGATGAGCAGACGCTGTTGCGCGGTCTTCTGGCGGGCGCGCCGCCGACTGGCGACGCGGCCACCGATATCGAATTGCGCCTGGCCGAGTCGTTCGATCTGTCCGAAGACATCGCCAATGAAGAGACCGCAGCGCGAAAGGCGCTGAGCGTGGCCCAGGCGTCCGGCGCGCCGCCGGCCCGGCTGGCCGAGGCGAAAGAGGCCGTTGCGGTCGCCCTCAATGAGGCAGGGCAATTCACCGCCGCCGAGCCGATCCACCGCGAGGCATTGGCTTTGGCTCTGGCCAAACCGCTCGGCGCGAATACCGAGCTGACCGCCAGCATTCTCGACGGGCTCGGACGCAATCTTGCATTCGAGGGCCGCTATGCCGACGCCGAGCCGCCGTTGCGCCGCGCGCTGGCGATCCGCGCGGTGATCGAACCACAAAGCCTGCAGACCGCGCGATCGGACCTGTCGCTAGGCATTCTGCTCTTGGACACGGCGCAGAACGACAAGGCCGAGACCCTGCTGCGCCAGGCGCTGGCCCTGCGCATCGCGCTTCTGCCCCCGCACCACCCTTTGATCGCCAGCGCCGAGCGCCTGTTGGGTCAGGCATTGAGCGAGGAAAAGAAATACGCCGAAGCAGAACCGATCGAGCGCGCCGCGCTGGCCGAAATCGACGCGGCCCTTGGCCCCGAGGTGACGCCGAGCGTCGCGGCGGCGGAGGCGCTCGCCTCCACGCTGGAAGCCGAGAAGCGCTACGGCGAGGCCGAGGCGCTCCGTCGCCGGGTCGTCGCGACGGAACAGAAGGCGGCCGACGACATGCCCAGCATCGCCGGCGCGAACCAAGGGCTTGCGAATAATCTCCAACTGCAAAGCCATCTTACCGATGCGGAGGCGCTTTTCCGCGCCGCGGTCGCCATCCGGCAAAAGGTCCAGGGCGAACAGAACTCCGATACCGCGCTCGCGGAAGGCAATCTGGCCGCCAATCTCTACCTGCAGACCCGCTATGCGGACGCCGAGCCGTTGTACCGGCAGGTGCTGGCGACCAACGTGGCGCTGAAAGGCGAAAACGACCCGAGCAGCCTCTCGGCGATGGGCTGGCTGGCTGACGATCTCGCGAAGGAGAACAAGGTCCCCGACGCCATGACGCTCTGGGCGAAGGATGTCGACGGCCGCCTGACGGTCGAGGGGCGCGAGGCCGCCGATACGCTCGCCGCCGAGGATTCTTTCGCCCTCTTCCTCACCACGCATTACTACGCGGCCGACGCCGAGAAGATCGCGCGTTCGACTCTGACCATCCGCGAACGCCTGTTCGGCGCCGACAGCTACGAAGTCGGCCTGAGCCTGAATCAACTCGCCGACGCCCTTGACGTCGAGGGCCGGTATGTCGAGGCGGCGGATATGGCCAGGCGCCAGTTGAGCATCGACACAAAGATCGACGGCGCCGAGTCCGGCGATACCGAATCCGACTGGCATCAGCTCTCCGCCAGTCTGTACTTCGCCAACGACATCGACGGCAGCCTGGACGCGGCCCACCACGCACTCGCGATCGCCCGAAAGATTGATGGCGAGAACTCCGACGTGACCGCCGGCGAGTTGAAACTGATCGCCGGAGACCTTACGCGGCAGGGGCGGAAGGACGAGGCCTTTCCCGCCGCCGAGGAAAACCTGGCGATCGAGGTTCACATCAATGGGATGAAAGGCCCGCAGGTGTCAGCGGGGCTCGGGACCCTTGCCGGCGCCACGGTCGACACTGCAAGCATCGTTGCGATCAGACGTCAGATCGTCGCCATCGATGCGGCCTATTATGGCGAAGGCGACAACGCCGTCGGTTCGGACATCAGCGAGCTTGGGGACGCCCTGAAAAACAACGGCGACAAGGCGGGGGCCGAGAAGGCCTATCTCGAATCCTTGACCAGGGACACGTTCAATCTCGACACCATGATCCATCTCGGAGATCTGGCTTCGCTGCTTGACGACGAAGGCCGTTACGCAGATGCAGAGCCCTATGCCCGCCGCGCGGTCGCGCTGAACAGTGCCTTGACCATGCAGAGGCAGGTGGACGGGTACTATTCATCATACTTGGCCAGGAGCTTGGCCGGACAGGGCAAGACCGACGAAGCCGAGCCTGTGTGGCGTGAGGCGATCAAGAGCGACGATGCGCTTCTTCGCGCCGAGTTCGGTGCCTTTCTTCTCGATCGCGACAAGACCGCCGAGGCCGTTTCGGAACTGCGTCTCGCGGTTTCAGGCATCGAAGCGGAAGAATCGAAAGCGCTGCAAGGCAATGACAGCTACTCAAAAGCCGACTGGAGCCGGGACGCCTCGGCGAGCTTGAGTCTGGCGCTCAGGTGCTGGGCGGCCGAAGGCGGCGGGGCGGCGGCCGGCGACCGTCCGGACGCGCTTACGGCCGAAGCCTTCCTCGCCGCGCAGAACGCCGACAAGGATAGCGAAGGCGACGTCTTCGCCCGGGCGGGCGCGCGGCTCAGCGCGGGCGCGCTCGGCCTCGGTGACGTGGTCACCCAACGCGAAAAGCTGATTGGCGAACGTGCGTCGCTGCAGCAGCGCTTCGCTGAGATGGCCGGCCAAGCGAACGTTTCGAAGACCGATCTGGACGCCCTTAGCGTCCGGCTGGCCGCGCTGGACCCGCGGGTCGACGCGGTGAATGCGCAACTTCGCGCGCAATTCCCCAGCTACTGGGCGCTGATCAATCCCGATCCCGTGCCGATCGACCAGTTGCAAGGCGCCGGCGGCGCCGGTCCGGCCCTGCTGCACGCCGACGAGGCGCTGATCGTCTTCATGGCGCCGCCCAGCGACAGCGAGACGGGATTGGTGTTCGCGGTCAGTCGGGAAAAGACTGGTTGGGCCGCCATCGATCTGACCGGCGAGGAGCTGCGCAAGCGGGTTGGAGCGCTGCGCACCGACATCGATCCGTTCGGATACGGCGTCGACTCCGGCGCTCGCCGAGCCCCGCCGCGCGCCAACATCTTCGACCGGACCGCCTCCTATGCGCTCTACAAGGCCCTGCTGGGCGCGCCCTCGATCCAGGCGGTTATCGCCGACAAAGCGACGCTGCTGTTCGTGCCTTCAGGACCGTTGAACAGCTTGCCGCCCGGCCTGCTCGTCACCGCGCCACCCGAAGGCGGACGGGCGATGGACGACGATCCGGAAGCCCTGCGCAACACCCATTGGCTGCTGCGCGAAAAGGCGGTCGCCGTCCTGCCGAACGTGGCTTCGCTGCGCCTGCTGCGCCAGAGTCTGCCGAAGGCCCGGCCTCGGGCGATGTCTCCGCTGCTGGCCTTCGCCGATCCGGACTTCGCCAGCGAGTCAGGTCCATCGCCGGCAGCGGCAAAACTGCCGATGAGCTTTGAATTGACGCTGGTCAGTCGCGATGATCGCGGCAGGGCCCTTGCCGACCTGGAACCGCTGCCCGGGACCAGGGCGGAGGGCGAGGCCCTGAGGCGCGCCCTCAACGCCCAGCCGGACAGCCTTCTGCTTGGCGACCAGGCCTCGAGGGCGGAGCTGTTCCGGCGCAACGACGACGGGCGGCTGGCGAAGGTGCGCATCTTGTCGTTTTCGACCCATGGCTTGGTGGCCGGTGACCTGGGCCTCACCGAGCCGGCCCTCGTGCTGAGCGGCGACGGGCATGGCCACGATGGCCTGCTCACCGCGTCCGACACGGCAGCGCTGCGGCTCGGCGCGGACTGGGTCATTCTCTCGGCCTGCAATACAGCCAGTCCCGATCCCCGACATACCGAGGGGGTGTCCGGGCTGGCGCGCGCTTTCTTCTACGCCGGCGCGAGGGCGCTGATCGTCTCGCACTGGAGGGTGCGCGACGACGTGGCGTCCCGGCTTATCCCCGACGTCGTCTCGCGGCAGCGCAGCGGGATGTCGCGCGCTCAAGCCATGCGCGAGGCCAGTCTCGCGATCCTGGACGACAAGGCACTCGACGCCGCCGACCCCTTCAGCTGGGCGCCGTTCGTGGTAATGGGCGATCCCGGCGACTGACGAGCCGATCCTGGCCCTGGATCAATTGGCCGGCACTTTCAGCGTCACGAGCGCGGTGTTGGGGTAGCCATCTGAGTCCGCGACCTCGATCCGGATCGTGTGAACGCCCGGCGGCAGCTGCGCGGCGGGAATGAATATGCCGCTGGACGAAAGGTAAGAGCGAAAACGCTGGGTGATGTCCACGGGCGGGACCTTCATATAGGTGAGCTTCACCGTCGAGACGTCAACCGCCGACCCGTGGTGAGGGGTGAATTCGATCTTGAAGGGAAACGGCGCCCGCCTCGCCATTCCGTTCGGAGCCGGCGAGATCTGCACGATGTCGGGCGGACGGAACATGCCCCGCGTCCGCGGATTGGGCGCTCCCGCGGTCGCCGGCGCATTCGGCAGGGCGGACTCCGCACCCGTGATCAGCACGACCGGCGCCGCGATGACCGGTGCCGCGGCGGTGATGGCGGCGCAAAACAACATCGCCGAAACGCACAATCCTGGGCGCACGTCACAAAATCCTGTTGGATGCATGCGTAAACATTCTTGTCAGGTTTCCTATGCGCGTCAAGGAAGCTGCAGGCGCCGCGCGAGCGTCTGTCGGCTGCTCATATGGCGGCGACGCGACGATCCTGATAACTCTATTTGATAATAAGCTTAAGACCACCGCCGGGGGTTTATCGTCCTATGAGATGCCCATTCTGCGCTGAGGACATCAGGGACGAAGCTATCCATTGCAAGCATTGCGGCGGCGAACTCTCGATCATCAAGGGTCTCAACGAAGGCCTTCGGGCGGCATCCGATCAGATCGAACAGTTGAAGAGCGAAATACAGCGCCTCAGCGCCCTGACTGACCCTACCGACCGCGTCACCCCGAGCGGCAATCAGCAGCCCGCCGTCGCCGCCGAGACGGCGTCGCCGATGACCCGTCTCGCCGGCTTTGGCCGCACATTCGCGCTTCCCTTCATCCTTTTGCTGCTGGCCTACGTCGTCACTGAGGTCTGGCTCGACACCCGCCCGTGGATCTTGAGAGTTTCGTTGATCGCCATCGTCGTCGCCTCGGCATCGACGGATCGGCGGAGTTTACAAAGGTCGTGGAAGGCCAACACGTTGATCGGACTAGGCCTCGGCCTATCGGCGATATTCACTATGGATGTACTGGATTATCTCGTCGACCATTCTCCGATCTACACATCGGTAAGGGAGACCTTCTCCGAAATCTCTTATGCGCTCAGCATTTCGTTCAGCTTCATTGCAGGGGTTCTGATATCGCATCTGTTTAGGCCGAAGACCGGGCCGGACGATGGTTTAACATCGCGCGTTTCCCGCATTGTCGTGAACACATTTGCTGGGGGATTCAGACGGGCGGCAGACTATGAAAAGAACGCCCGGATGGTGCAGACCTATATTCAAACCATGATGCTGATTGGCGCGTCCGGCACCGCCTTATTCACGGGACTGCACCACCTGACCAAGTAGATTGTTCTGAATCCCGGACAGGGCGTTGAGGGACCCGAGAGCGGCGATTAATACGACCACACGACGATGGTTGCTGACCTGGGCGTCGCTACTAGCGCTATGATCACCACCTCGCCGTCAGGTTCAGCCGCAAAGGCAATGGCGGTGCAGATTCCGAAATACGCGAAACTGGAAAATGAGCGGCGCTTCCTTGTCACCGAATGCCCAGACCTCTCGGCGGCGCGCAGCCGACTGATCGAGGATCTTTACATCTCGGAGGGCCGCTTGCGGTTGAGGACCGTCATTCAGGCGGACGGCGCTCGCGCGTTCAAGCTATGCAAGAAGTACCACTCCGCCGACCCAGCGTCAGGCCCGATCGTCAATATCTATCTCTCAGCTTCCGAACACGCGGTTCTGTCCAGACTGCCCGGGCGAGCCCTGCGCAAGCGGCGCCATGATCTTGTTTGGCGGCAAAACACCCTGGCGGTCGATGTCTTCGAGGGTCCGTTAGCCGGGCTTGTCCTGTGCGAGGCGGAGGCCGAAACCGCCGAGGCGATCGGCCGGGTGGCGTTTCCGCCCTGGGCGGCGCTCGAGGTGACCGCGGACGCCTTTTTCTCCGGTGGCAATCTCGCCCGGCTTACGGCGGCGGCCCTGCACAGCCGGCTCTCTTCGGCGCGGTGAAGAACTCGACCTGGACAATCCCCGACGACGGCGAGATCCGGGAGATCCTCGCCGATCGCATCGACGCCAGGCGCGATGGAATGGGCGCCGTGGCCGGCATTATTGACGAGCACGGCCAACGGGTCGTCGCGCACGGAGCGATGAGCTCGACCGATGACCGAGTCCCCGACGGCGACACGGTGTTCGAAATCGGATCGATCACCAAGGCCTTCACCGCCCTGGCCCTGGCCGACATGGTGATAAGAGGCGAGGTCACCCTGGACGATCCGGTGGTGAAATACCTCCCCGCCGGCGTGAGCATGCCGGCGCGCGGCGGGCGGCAGATCACCCTGATCGATCTGGCGACCCACACCTCGGGCCTGCCGCGGCGGCCAGGAAACATGACCTTGAGCGACTGGTCGAACCCCTACGCCGACTACACCGTCGAACAGCTGCATGGGTTCCTGAGCGGCTACCGGCTGCGCAGAAATATCGGCGAGACCCATGCCTATTCCAACCTCGGCTTTGGGCTGCTCGGCCATGTGCTCAGCCTGCGCGCCGGCGTCAGCTACGAAACCCTGATCCGCGAGAGGATCACCGGGCCGCTCGGCATGGCGAACACCGCCATCACCCTGTCTGCGGACATGCGGAAAAGGATGGCGGTCGGCCATGACCAGACCCTGGCGCCGGTCGCGAACTGGGATTTTCAGGCTCTCGCGGGGGCCGGGGCGCTGCGCTCGAGCGCCAACGATCTGCTGGCTTTCCTGGCGGCCGAACTCGGCTACCTCAAGACGCCGCTGAAGTCCGCCATGGCGGCCCAGCTCGACCCCCGCCGACCAGCGGCGCGAGGCGATCTCCAGGCGCTCGGCTGGGTCATTTCAACGGACCCATCCGGCGACACAGTCTGGCACGGCGGCGCCACTGGCGGTTATCGATGCTTCGTGGTGTTCGATCGCGAGCGGCGCAGGGGCGTGGTGTTGCTGACCAACTGCGCCTCGACCGGCTATGACGATGTCCCATTTCACCTGTTGACCGGGCGAGCCAGGGCGGCCCCGTCGGGCGAGCGCGTCCGCGCCGCGCTTGGCGCCGAGGCGTTGGAAAGGTTCGCGGGACGCTACCGGTTCTCGCCCGAGGCCTCGCTTGTCGTAACCAGGCGCGGCGCGCGCCTGTTCGCCCAACTGACCGGCCAGGGCCCGTTCGAGGTATTTCCGGAAAGCCCGACCCGGGTCTTCTGGCGAGTCGTGGATGCGCAAGCGACCTTCGAGATCGGCCCGGATGGGGGTGTCACCGGTCTGGTTCTGCATCAGAACGGACGTGACCTGCCGGCGCGCCGCGAAGACTGAAGGATCGAACGCTCGCCGCAATTGGCACGTGGTGGACGCGGCTGGGATCGAACCAGCGACCCCCTCGGTGTGAACGAGGTGCTCTCCCGCTGAGCTACGCGTCCGTTGGCCCTTTTCGAGGGCATCGGCCTATAGCGGCTGGGGCGGGCGCCGACAAGGTCGCAGGAGCCGCGCGCACGCCGCTGGAAGCTGATCGAAATGATCGATGAGGATGTCGGCTCCGAGCTGAGCCGCTGCGACCTCGGTGTAGCCGAAGCTGACCAGGACCAGGGGCACGCCCGCGGCGCGCGCCGCCTGGGCGTCGGCCTCGGAATCGCCAACCATGACCGCCTTGTCCAGCCGCCCACCGGCCTTGGTGATCGCGGCGATCAGGTGAGCCGGATCGGGTTTGGCGGCAGGTGCGGCGTCCGGGCCGACAATGGCGGCGAAGCGTTCCTCGAGGCTTAGTTCGCGCATCAGCAGGGCCGCGAGATCCGTCGGCTTGTTCGTGCACAGGCATAGCTTCGCGCCCGCCTCCATGAGCTTGTCCAGAGCGGCGAGCGCGCCCGGATAAGGGCGACTTTCCCTGGCGATACGGCCGCGATAGGCGGCGATAAATCGGCTGAACAGCGCGTCCATTCGCGGCTCTGGATCGGGGGCTCCGGCGGCAGAGAACCCGCGGGCGATGAGCCTGCGCGCGCCGCGCCCGATCAGCGGGCGGGCGACGGTCAGGGGCAGGGGCGCCAGGCCCTCCTCGGCCAGCAGGCCGTTCAGCACGGCGACCAGGTCGGGGGCGGTATCGACCAGCGTGCCGTCGAGATCGAAGGCGATGGTGGCGCCGTCGAGAGCGCGAAGGTCGGCATGGTCCGATGGGCGCGGCAAGGCGAACGCTTCCGAAAACGAAAACCGATGGCCGTTTCGGCTAAACGCCGTTTAATGGCAAGGCTCGCCACTCGCGCAAGGATTCGATCATGACCGCCAGCGACGCGCCGGCCAGAGCCGCCGTCATCCTCGCCGCCGGCAAGGGCGAGCGCATGGCCTCGCCCACGCCCAAAGTGCTGCACCGCGTCGGCGGCAGGACGCTGATCGACCACGCGATCGATGCGGCGCAGGCGCTGGGCTGCGCGCCGATCGTCGTCGTTGTCGGCGATCACTCGCCTCTGGTTCGCGCCCATGTGGCGGCGCGGCTGGGCGATGCAGCGATCGCCGTCCAGGATCCGCCGCTCGGCACCGGCCATGCGGTCCTGGCCGCGAGGACCGCGCTGGGCGGCTTCACCGGTGATGTCTTGGTGACCTACGCCGACTGTCCGTTGCTGACGGCCAAGGGGGCCTGCTCGCTCTTCGAGTTGCGCGACGCGGGCGCGGACATCGCCGTGCTGGGCTTCGAGGCTGCTCATCCCGGGGCTTACGGACGCCTGGTGCTGGGCGGCCCCGATGTGCTCCTGCGCATCGTCGAAGCCAGGGATGCGGGACCTGAGGACCTCGCCATCAGGGCGTGCAATAGCGGCGTCCTGGCCGCGCCCGCCCGGCTGCTGTTCGATCTGCTTGGCAAGGTCGGCGCCGGCAACGCCAAGGGCGAGTACTACCTCACCGACATCGTCGGCCTGGCGACCGAGGCGGCGCTGGCCGTCCGCGTCGCCTTCGCGAGCGAAGACGAGGTCGCCGGAGTGAACTCGCAAGGCGAACTGGCCTCGGCGGAGGCTGCCTTTCAGACCGGTGCTCGCAGGGCGGCGCTGGCCGCGGGTGTGACCTTGACGGCCCCCGAAACGGTTCACTTTTCCTGGGACACCCGGCTGGCGGCCGGCGTCACCGTCGAACCCTATGTCGTTTTCGGCCCAGGCGTTACGGTCGCCACGGGCGCGGTGATCCGCGCCTTCTGTCATCTGGAGGGGGCCCAGATCGGCGAGGGGGCTCTCATAGGACCCTTCGCGCGCCTGCGCCCCGGGGCCGAGATCGGCCAGGGCGCCCACATAGGCAACTTCGTCGAGGTCAAGAAGGTCGCCGTCGGCGCCGGCGCCAAGGCCAATCACCTGGCCTATCTGGGCGACGGCTCGGTGGGAGCGGGGGCCAACATCGGCGCCGGAACCATCTTCTGCAACTACGATGGGTTCGACAAGTTCGACACCCACGTCGGCGATGGGGCTTTCATCGGCTCCAACAGCGCCCTTGTCGCGCCAGTGACGATCGGCCCCGGAGCCTACACCGGCTCGGGTTCGGTGATCACCCGCGATGTGGCTGCCGACTCCCTGGCCCTCGGCCGCGCCTCCCAGGTGGAAAAGCCCGGCTGGGCGGCGGCGTTCCGATTCCGCAAGCGCGCGGCGAAGGCTAAGGCGTGACGCCCGATGAGCAGAAACACACGGCGGGCGAGGCTGCGGCGGCGCTGATCGAGCCAGGGATGCTGGTTGGCCTCGGCACCGGGACGACTGCCGCATGGTTCGTCAGGGCGTTGGCGCAGCGGCGCATTGGCGTGCGCGGCGTTCCGACATCGCAAGCTACGGCGGCGCTGGCGAGGTCCCTGGGCATCGAGGTCGTTGGGCTGGACGACGTCGGGACCATCGACCTCACCGTGGACGGGGCCGACGAGATCGGACCCGGCCTGGCGCTGATCAAGGGTGGCGGCGCGGCGCTGCTGCGCGAAAAGCTGGTGTGGAGCGCTTCAAGCCGCTGCCTGGTGATCGCCGACGCGAGCAAGCAGGTGACGCGCTTGGGCGCCTTCCCCCTGCCAATCGAGGTTGTCGCCTTTGGACATGCCGCAACGGCCAGGCGCATTTGCGCGGCGCTGCGCGGGGCGGGCATCGATGCCTCGCCGCGCCTGCGCGTGGCGAGCGGGGCGGCTGTGATCACCGACGGGGGCAACGTCATCTACGATGCGCCCTGCGGCGCGATCGTGGATCCCCAGGCGCTGGCCGACACGCTGAAGGCGGTCACCGGGGTCGTCGACCATGGCCTCTTTCTGGGCCTGGCCGACCGCGCCCTGATCGGCGGCGACGCCGGCGTGATCTCCCTGGACCGCTGAAGGAGCTGCGACCTTGGCCAAGTTCGACTACGATCTGTTTGTCATCGGGGCCGGCTCTGGGGGCGTGCGCGCGGCGCGGCGGGCGGCGATGACCGGCGCCAGAGTGGCTATCGCCGAAGAGGACCGGGTCGGTGGCACCTGCGTCATCCGAGGCTGTATTCCAAAGAAATTCATGGTTTATGCCAGTGAATTCTCACAAAGCTTCAAAGTCGCCCAGGCATTTGGCTGGGACATGGCCAAAGCTTCCTTCGACTGGCAGCGATTCCTGGCGGCGAAGGACAACGAGATCGCGCGGCTTTCCGGGATCTATGTCACCAATCTGCAGAACGCCGGCGCCGATCTGGTCCATGCGCGGGCGCGACTTACCGATGCGCACACGGTCGAGCTTGTCGGGAAGGAACGCAGCGTTACCGCGGAAAAGATTCTTATCGCCACTGGGGGGCGTCCGGTCCTGCCGCAGGCCCTGGAAGGGATCGAGCACGCAATCACCTCCAATGAAGCATTTCACCTGCCCAGTTTGCCCACGCGCATCCTGATCGTCGGCGGCGGCTACATCGCGGTGGAATTCGCCGGCATTTTCAACGGCCTGGGGGTGGAAACCAGCCTGCTTTATCGCGGCGCCAACATTCTGCGCGGGTTCGACAACGATGTGCGCGCGCATTTGGAGGGCGAACTCGAGCGACGGGGCATCAAGGTCATTCTAGGCTCCTCGCACGAGCGTCTGGAAAAGAACCCCGACGGCCTGATCAGTCACCTGTCCAACGGCCACGCGGACGCCAGCGACGTGGTCATGTTCGCCACCGGACGCGAACCGTACACGGCGGGCCTGGGCCTGGAGGCCGCCGGCGTCACCCTGAATAGCCGGGGCGCCGTGACCGTCGACGAATATTCCCGCACCAGCGTGGAAAATATCTGGGCGGTCGGCGACGTCACCGACCGGATCAACCTGACCCCGGTGGCGATCCGCGAGGCGGCGGCCTTCGCGCAAAGCGAGTTCAACGCCAAGCCGACCCGCTTCGACCACGAGAACGTCGCCAGCGCCGTCTTCTCGCAGCCGCCGATCGGGGCCGTGGGTCTCAATGAAGCCGACGCGCGCCATGGCGGCCGAAAGATCGACATCTACCGCTCGGTGTTCCGGCCAATGAAAGCCACCTTCTACGGCGGCCAGGAACGCATGCTGGTCAAGCTGGTCGTCGACGTCGCGTCGGGCCGGGTGCTCGGCTGTCACATCGTCGGCCCGGACGCCCCGGAAATGATCCAGATGGCCGCGA
This sequence comes from Caulobacteraceae bacterium, assembly GCA_036511515.1. Lineage (GTDB taxonomy): Bacteria > Pseudomonadota > Alphaproteobacteria > Caulobacterales > Caulobacteraceae > Acaudatibacter. The sequence goes on from DATCCB010000026.1 coordinate 41,843, forward strand.
TCGCCATCAAGATGGGTGTCACCAAGGCGCAGTGGGACGATACCTGCGCCGTTCACCCGACCGCGGCGGAGGAACTGGTGACGATGCACGAACCCTATCGCGCACCCGACCTGGCAATGAGCGGCTGAGCGCAAGCAACCGGGCGGCGTCTTTGCCTTCATCTCGCCATTGAGATAGAGCGGCGGCGCTTCAACAAGGCTCTGGTCATGAACAATCCCTGGACGCCGGCCTCCTGGAGGCAGCGGCCGGCGCGACATATTCCCGCCGACTATGCCGATGCGGACGCTGTGGCGCAGGTCGATGTCGAGCTGCGCCGCATGCCGCCTCTGGTCTTCGCCGGCGAGGCGCGACGACTAAAGGCCCTGCTGGGCGAAGTCGCGGCGGGGAAGGCGTTCCTGCTGCAAGGCGGCGACTGCGCCGAAAGTTTCAAGGAATTTTCCGCCGACAACATCCGCGACACCTTTCGACTGATCCTGCAGATGGCGGTGGTGCTGACCTTCGCCGGCGGCAAGCCGGTGGTGAAAGTCGGGCGCATGGCCGGCCAGTTCGCCAAACCGCGCAGCGATCCCACCGAAACCATTGGCGCGGTGACCCTGCCGGCCTATCGCGGCGACAACATCAACGGCATGGAGTTCGACGCCGTGGCGCGCGCGCCAGACCCGCAGCGCCTGCTGAAGGCCTATGCCCAGTCGTCGGCGACCCTCAATCTGTTGCGGGCCTTCGCCGGGGGCGGCTACGCCGATCTGCACAACATCCATCGCTGGACCTTGAGTTTCGTCGAAGGCAGCCCGCAGGCGGCGCGCTATCGCGAACTCACCGACAAGATCTCCGAGGCCCTTACTTTCATGGCCGCCATCGGGGTGACGCCGCAGAGCCATCAGGATCTGCACCGGGTTGAATTCTTCACCTGCCACGAGGCCCTGCTTCTTGGCTTCGAGGAAGCCATGACCCGCGTCGATTCCACCAGTGGCGACTGGTACGATGTATCCGCCCATCTGCTTTGGATCGGGGAGCGCACGCGCCAGCTGGACGGCGCGCACGTCGAATTCGCGCGCGGCATCAACAATCCCATTGGCCTCAAGGTCGGGCCCACGCTCGAGCCCGACGCGCTGATGGCCCTGGTCGAGGCTCTCAATCCGGCCAATGAACCCGGCCGCCTGACCCTCTATGGCCGCTTTGGCGCCGAGCGGATCGGCGAGCGGCTGCCTCGCCTCATGCAAGCCACGCGTAGCGCCGGCGCCCAGGTGGTCTGGGCCATCGACCCCATGCATGGGAATACTGTCAAAGCTAATAATGGATACAAAACAAGAGCTTTCGACAAGATCCTGTCAGAAGTCAGAAGCTTCATCGAGATTGCCCAGAGCGAGGGCGTGCATCCGGGCGGCGTGCACCTCGAGATGACCGGCCAAAACGTCACCGAATGCGTAGGCGGCGCGCGCTCATTGCGCGAGGGCGAACTGGGCGATCGCTACCACACCCATTGCGATCCGCGCCTCAACGGCGAGCAGGCGCTGGAACTTGCCTTCCTGGTCGCCGAGAAGCTCAAGGCCGAACGGCTGGGCGGCCTGGCGCGAGCGGCCGAATAGGCAGCCTCTACATCGCCTGCAAGCCTGACCCTTCCACCTGAGCGAACCTCAGCTGGCGAGGAGGCCTTGAGCCAGGGTCTCGAAACGGGCGGCGAGCGGGTACATGTGCTTGTATTGCAGGATCTGCTTGGCGACGAGTTTCAGGCGCATCTCGAAGCTGTGATTGGCGAACGGTTCGCTGAGCGGCTGGTTGAATGGGCGGATGTCTCCGCGCTGAAATTCCATGGCCACGCTGATCCGCGGATGGGGTGCGAAGCGGCTGGATTCGGCGCCCCAATGCAGCAGAGCCTGGTCCCAGACCAGAAACTCACCCGGCCTGGCCGGCAGGGCGCGAACGCGGGCTATGTCGATCCGCCACTGGCCTTCCTCGGCGGTGTTGTAGACGGGGTCGCGGTTTGCCGGAAGGATATACATGCAGCCGTTCTGAGGCATGGCCTCGGTGAACGGAATCCAGACCGAAAACGAGAGCGGCGAACCGTCAGGGGCCAGGGAGACGCGACCCTTGTCTCGATGAGGGCGCCATCCGCTTTCGCCGGCCTTCGGATCGACATGCCAGGTCCAGAAATCGGGGAGCGCCTTGTAGTCGGCCCCCAGGAAGGCGCTCAGCACCGGGTGCAAGGCTTGGAAACACTCCCAAACCTCATCGAAGATGAAAATGAACGCCGGGGGTATGTCGAGCCTCTTGCAGGTGATCACCGCCTCGGCCAACACCGGAGCGAGTCGGGCGAGGGTCGCGTCCTTGGCTTGGAAATAGCCCTCCTCACGCATCCGTTCTCCCGCGCGCGAGAGTTCGGCCGCGGACAGGGCTGTCTGTTCGACCGCCGCGCCGGCAAGGCGGCTGTTGATGGCGAGGTTTGGAAAATTTTCCTCCCAGAACGCCCTGTGGACGATCTCCTGGGTCTGTGGTTCGGCGGTGAGCGTTCCGGTCAGGGTCATTTCGAAGCTTCCCCCGTTTGGCTCAAGTTTACCAGAAGCCATGCATGCGGGTCCATCCGACACCTGCCCATGACCCGGGTCGAGGCGTCTTGTGTTAAGGCGCGCGCCGGGCCAGTTTCCGCGCCTTTTGTCCAGCAGGGTTCCATCGATGGCGGCTCCGGCTTCCGTACGCGCCGATCTGTCGGAACTGTGGCTGCTGGCCTGGCCGGTGGTGATCTCGCGCGTGGGGATCATGACCATGGGTCTCACCGACGCCCTGGTGGTTGGCCGCTATTCAGCCGTGCAGCTGGGTTTCCACGCGCTTGGCTGGGCCCCGACGGCGGTCGTGGTCACCGTCGCCATCGGCCTGCTTTCGGGAGTCCAGGTAATGGCCTCGCGCGCCATCGGCGAGGGCGAGCCGCGCAAGGCCGGCGCCGCGCTGCGCCGGGGCCTCGCCTACGGCCTGTGGATCGGCCTGGTTTCCGCGGCGTTTGTCGCCGTCGCCGGCCCGCCTTTCCTGCATGAGATTGGATTGGCGCGAAGCCTGGCCGACGGCGCCAGCCGGGTGCTGGTGATCTTTGCGCTGTCACTGCCCGCCTTCACAACCTCATTCACCGCCGCGACCTGGCTCGAGGGTCTGGGGCGCCCCAAGCCGGCCATGACCATGATGTGGCTGGCCAATGCGGTGAATCTGGTCGTTGACCTTGTGCTGGTGCCCGGACATCTGGGGTTGCCGGCTCTGGGCGCGGTAGGCGGGGGATGGGCGACGTTCAGTTCCCGCGCGGTCCTGACGCTCGCCACCTTGATCTACATCGTTCGAATGCCTGACGCTCGCGCCTTGGGCGTATTCGACAAACCCGCGCGCGACCGGCCGGCGGAGCGCGATCAACGCCGCATCGGCTATGGCGCCGGAGCGTCCAATCTGTTCGAGGTCGCCTCATTCGCCGGCATGAACATCATTGCCGGCTGGATCAGCGCCTTCACCGTCGCCGCCTACGCGATCCAGAACAACGTCGTTTCCCTGGTGTTCATGGTTCCGCTGGGGTTCTCGACCGCGACATCGGTGCTGGTCGGCCGCGCCCACGGCGCGCGGGATCTGCGCGCGTTGAACCGCGCCTCGGTCGTCGGCTTCATGGTGGTGATAGTCTTTGGGCTGGTCATGGCGCTCATCATCTGGCCCGGCGCCGGATTGATCGCGCGCGCCTACACCCATGAGGCGACCACGGTGGCCATGGCGACAGTCACCCTTACGCTCTCGTGCCTGTTCCTGGTTCCGGACGGATTGCAGGTGGTCGTCGCCCAGTCGCTGCGCGCGCGTGGCGATGTTCTGGCGCCGACGGCGACCCACTTTTTCAGCTATGCCGTGCTGATGGCACCGCTGGCCTGGTACCTGGCTATCCCAAGGCATATGGGCCTGCCGGGGATCATCTGGGCGATCATCCTGGCCAGCTACCTTTCCGCCAGCCTGCTTTTGGCGCGCTTCTGGATGCTTTCGAAACGGCTTTAGAGCACTCTTCCGACCAGACTGGTTCGGCCTTGCGCCCCTTCCGTCACGGCGCGACACGCGCCGCGCCACCTTCCCCGCTCCGCGGGGCAGGAGTTTACCAAATTCCTCCCTCGCAAGCGGAGCGCCGCGGGGGAGGGGGACCGCCGGCGCAGCCGGTGGTGGAGGGGGCGCGGCGGCGATCAACCTGGTTGGCACTCGCCCTAGACGCCGAGTATCCAGCCTTCCTCGTGCTGGGCGTCGATGACCACGTCCGGGGCCGTCGCCTTGGCCGGAGCAAAGAGCTCGCCCAGCTTGCCCGCCTCGTCCAGGCGGGCGAAGTGTTCGGCGGCGCCACGCACCTGGGTCAGGTCGCGCACCTCGCCGACGACATGCGCAGGGGTGAACACCGAGGGATAGATCTCGGCGACGACGACATCGACCCCGGTCAGGTCCGCTTCGGCAAGGGCCTTCCAGCGCGTTTCGAACGGCCAGACGGCGAGCTTGTCGCCCAGCGCCTGTTTCAGGCGACGGACGACCGGGATGCCCAGGATCGCCTGGCTGCCCACGGATCCAGGGAACGCCAGCTTCCAGATGGGACTGGCGCCTTTGGCGGCGACCTCCGTGTGCCGATATTCCGGCAGGTCGCCTGGACCGTGCCCGCGACCGCGCTTTGGCTGCAGCGTGGTCAGCGCATCCTTGGGCGGGCAACCCCAGAACGGGAACGGACCCCCGGTGAGGCGCCGGTTGATCTCCGATCCGACCGAGAAACGGTTGTTCAGGTTATTGGGCTTGTCGGTGACCATGCGATCGATCTGGTTCCAGACCGACCGCCAAGGCTCGTCGCCCGGCAGTTTCAACGCCGCCGCCAAACCGCGCGGAAATCCCAACGGAAAATCGAACCCGAGCAGGGTTCGCTCGCTGCGCTTGGCCCTGTCATCGAGGATGGCGACCAGCAGTTTCTCGGCCTCGGCGCGCGTGGCTGGATTGTGCGCTTCGACGGCCATGCGGAAACGCACGTCGCGTTTGAGCACGCCGATCCAGACGCTATCGGCCCCGGTGGTCGGCTTGGCGGCCGCGCTCCAGTCGACCATCACATAGGCGTTGAACAGACGCGGCACCTAGGGCGTCACCCGCAGGCGTTGAAGCAGAGACAGTCGCCCGTCATTCAGCGCCTTTGCCTGGACGTTCAGTTCCTCGAGGTTGGCCTCGGGCGTCTTCAACATCTCGCCATTCTTGATGATCGACTGGTTCTGCTTGGCCAGCGTGTCCCAGGCGTTCTTGGCCCAGTCGGCGGGGGTCTTGAGCCCCTTGGCCCTGGCGCCCAGGAACATCTGCTCAAAACGGCCGACGGCGACGCCGGCCCCGATCACCGGGGACGCCAGCCAGGTTACATCGCCCGCTATTCTCGCCCGCTCGATCAGGAACCCGTTGAGGCTGGCGCAATTGGGCGCCACCTGCTCGATCTCTTCATCGCTCTGGGCTGGATGGGCGCGTCCAGATCCGATCAGCACAGCCAGGCCCTCGATCAAGGCGCCCGGCGGCAACGCGGCGAGCTTGGGGCTGTCGGCAATCTCGCTGAGGCGCTTGGGGGCCGAGTGATCGGCGGCGAGCGCCTCGACGATCGGCTCGTAGACATCCTTCTTCAGCGTCACCTTGCCGAGCTGCGCTTCGACTTCGTAGCGGATCTGCTCCGCGGGCACGGTCAAGGCGACGCGCACCTCATGCAAACGCTCGACCCGCTCCAGCGGCGACAGGCGCCGTGCTCCGCGGGTGTAGAGGTCGCGGCGGAACTGCTGGTTGAGCAGGTAGTCCCGGACGGTCTCGCGCAGGACGCCCGGCGGATAGGTGTTGATCAGTTCCCGTTGCGGCGGCGTCAGATTGAAACCGTCCATCTGTTCCATGGCGCCGGCGGCGCAGGCGTAGTTCAGCTTGGCTTCGGACAGCCAGTCGTGGGCGTCGGAGAAATACATCGGCGCCCAGTCGCGATTAAAGTACTCGTGCGCGACATAGTTGCGGTTCTGGCCAGCAATGGCGTCCAGCCGCGCCTTGGCGGTGGAGTTGGCGGCGAAGTAACGCGCGCCCACCTCGGCCAGTTTGGCGCCAAAGGCGATCGAACCGTCGATTCTGCCGACGACGCCTTGCGCGTCGCTGCCGGCGGTCTCGGCATGAAGGGTCATCATGTGGCGAAGCGGCATGGCCCCCGCCCACCCGGGCAAAGTGTTGTAGCTCATATAGACCGCGCCACCGACCTTCAGGCGCCGCCGGATGATATCGACGATGGCGCGGCGATTGTCCTCGGAAACCCAGCTCCACACGCCATGAAGGACAAGGTAGTCGAAAGCCGGCATGTCTTCGCGGGCATTCAGATCGGCGAAACTGTCGTCGAAGAACAGCGCCTTTGACTGGGCCCTCTCCGCCAGGGCTTGGGCATTGGCGGCATGGGCTGGATTGAAGTCGGCCCCCCAGAATTCTCCGGGGACCGCGGCGGCGTGGATATTGGCCGAAAGCCCCTGGCCATAACCAAGTTCCAGATACCGCATCGAAGCGCGGCTGGGCGGTTCGTAGCCGCTGAGCAGCAGGGCAAAGTCGATCAGACCCGGCGCGAGCTCGCGATAGTATCCGTGCGTATAGTCGATCTCTGAGACGTAGCCGCTCGTCCAGTCCATGGGAGGGTCTTTCAAGGCTCGAAGGCGGCGCGGAATGGAGCCCGCTGCGCCGCGGATGTCAACGCGAGCGCCGGCTAGTGTCCCGATTCCGAAGTTCGCATGCGTTTGCGGCCGCCTGTAGCGAACTTTGGAATCGATAAGGACACTAGCAAGCCTATGTTTTCTAGTGTGCTTTTTGGATTTGAAGTTCGCTCAGCGGTTGGCGCGTGGAGGCGGCGAACTTCAAATCCAGCACATTAGAGCTTGACGAGCATCTTGCCCATGTTTTCGCCCTTGAACAGCTTGAGGAACGCCGTCGGCGCCCGCTCGATGCCGTTTTCGACCGTCTCGCGCGCCTTGACCTTGCCCTGGGCGATCCAGCCGGACATGTCCTTGAGAAAGGCCGCCTGCATGTCGCCGTGGCTGGAGACGATGAACCCTTCCAGGCGAAGCTGCTTGCCGACGCACATGATCAGGCCGCGCACGCCTGCCCCCAAGTCGGTGGCGTTGTATTGGGAGATCATCCCGCACAGGGCGAAGCGGCCGAACGGCTTGGCGGCCATCAGCGCCGCTTCGAGGTGCTCGCCGCCGACGTTGTCGAAATAGACGTCGATGCCCTGCGGCGCGGCGCGCATCAGCGCCGCGGTGAGGTTACCGTCGGCCTTGTAGTCGATGACGTGGTCGACCCCGAGTTCCTTCAGATAGGCGACCTTCTCGGGTCCGCCGGCCGAGCCGATCACCGTGTGGCCTTTCAGCTTGGCGATCTGGCAGACCACCTGGCCCACCGCCCCTGCGGCGGCCGAGACGAAGACCACGTCGCCGTCCTTCAGCGCCGCGATCTTTAGGAGGCCGACATAGGCGGTCAGGCCCGGCATCCCGGCGACGCCCAGGAAGGCCTGCGGCGGCAAGCCATGGGTTTCAAGTTTCTGCACCGCGCCGGCCGGGGCGTTGAAGGCCTCTCGCCAGCCAAAGAAGCTCTGCACAGCGTCGCCGGCTTTGAGCGAGGGGTCGTTGGAGGCGACAACCTCGCCAACCGCGCCGCCCTGCATGGCTTCGCCCAGCTGGAAGGGCGGCGAATAGCTCTGCACGTCGTTCATCCGCCCGCGCATGTAGGGATCGACCGTCATCCAGCTGTTGCGCACCTGGACCTGGCCTGGACCGGGTTCCGGCAGATCGACGCTGGCCAGCTCGAAGTTCTCGGCCGTCGGAACCCCTGAGGGGCGGCTCTTGAGTCGGATCTCGCGCGAAGTGGTCATGGCGTTCCTTCAGGACGGTCAGGCGGCGTGCAACTTCGTTTAGCGCGGACGCGGCGCGCGTGCTAGGCGCGGCGGATGGCGAGCATCCTGCGGGCAGGCGTGATCGGGGCGGGGGTGTTTGGCGGCTATCACGCGGGCCAGTACGTCAAGGCGGCGAGGGTCAGGCTTAGCGCGGTGATCGACACGCATGCCGACCGGGCGTCGGCCCTTGCGGCCCGCTTCGGCGCTATCGCCTTTGACGATCTGGCGCGGTTTCTGGAGGCGGTCGACCTGGTCTCCATCGTGTCCCCGGCCACCGCCCATGCGCCCGCGGCCCTGGCCTGCCTGAGAGCCGGCAAGCCGATCTATGTTGAAAAGCCGATCGCCACCTCGCTCGAGGACGCCGACGCCATTGTCGCGGAAGCGGCCGGCCGCGGCCTGGTGGTCGCCTGCGGATTTCTCGAGCGCGCTGCCTTCGAGGCCATGGGCCTCTTCGACGTTCCCCAGTCTCCGTTGCGCATGGAGGCGGCGCGCCTGGGGCCCCCATCACCGCGCAACCTGGACGTTTCGGTGGTCACCGATCTGATGATCCATGATCTCGATCTGGCGTTGCGGCTGTCGCGCGGCGCACCGCTGGCGGTGGAGGCTGAGGGGGCCTGCGCGACCCACGCGCTGTTGGATACCGTCGAGGCGGAGGTCAGTTTCGACGATGGCTTCACCGCCGTGCTGACCGCTTCCCGCGTCGCCGAAGACCGGCGCCGGACCATGCGGTTGGTCTATCCCTCTGGCGACCTGACCATCGATTTTCTGCGCCACCGCTTCACGAACGCCACCGGCTTCGAGCTCAACGAAGCCTACGGCGAAACGCCCGCGGGCAGGGATCGCCTGGGGGCCAGCCTCGGCGCCTTCCTGGCCGCGGTTCGCGGCGAGGCGCCCCGGCCGCTGGCCGATGCGGTAGATGGCGCGCGCGCCCTCGATCTGGCCCTTGCCGTCGAACAGGCCGTCGGCCGATAATCCTAGAACCCGCCCTCCCACCAGGAAACCGCATCCCATGCCAACAGCCCACGATTTCAGCTTCACCAGCATCGATGGCGCGCCGCTGCCGCTGAGTGAGTTCAAGGGTAAGCCGGTGCTGGTGGTCAACACCGCGTCGAAATGCGGGCTGACGCCGCAGTACGAGGGCCTGGAGAAACTCTACAGCGACTATCGGGCCAAGGGTCTGGTCGTTCTCGGCGTTCCCTGCAATCAGTTCGCCGGCCAGGAGCCGGGGACCGAAGCGGACATCAAGAGCTTCTGCGCCACCCGCTTCAATGTGGATTTCCCGATGACCGCCAAGGTGGACGTCAAGGACGCCGGGTGCCATCCGTTTTACGCCTGGGCCGAGGATGAGCTCGGGGCATCTGCGGTTCCCGCCTGGAATTTCCACAAGATTCTTGTCGGCGGTGACGGTCGGGCCATCACCGCCTTCGGCTCGCGCACCGATCCGCTCGATGAGTCGATAACCGCCGCTGTCGAAAAGGCTCTCTGATGCCTTCGAAACTCGCCGCCGATCCGCGCATCGATCCTCGGATCAAGGCCATCTTCGGCGCCATGCCCCAGGCGCCGACGCCCAAGGACGTGGCCAGCCGCGACGAACTGCTGGCCGATGAGATGAGCGACGCCGGAAAGGCCCGCGCGGCGATGCAAAAGGCGATGGTCGACGCCGTCGACACCGAAGCGGTCGCGCCATCGGCCGGACTGAGCATTCGTACCGAGCGCTTCCAGTCGGCGCCGGACGGCAACTGGGTCAATATCCAGTTCATTCGCCCCGACAACGCCGAACGGCTACCGTGCGTCTACTACATCCACGGCGGAGGCATGGTCACCATGTCCTGCTTCGACGGGATGTACCGCGCATGGGGCAAGATCATCGCCGCGCAAGGCGTGGCAGTGGCCATGGTCGATTTCCGCAATGCCCTGCGCGCGTCGTCGGCGCCGGAAGTGGCCCCGTTTCCCGCCGGGCTGAACGACTGCGTTTCCGGCCTCAAATGGGTGCACGCCCATGCCGCCGCGCTGAACATCGATCCGGCCCGGATCGTCGTCGCCGGCGAGAGCGGCGGCGGCAATCTGACGCTGGCGACGGGGCTGAAGCTGAAACAGGACGGCGACTTGGGCCTGATCAAGGGGCTCTACGCCCTCTGCCCGTACATCCTCGGCCAATGGCCGTCGCCCGCCAGTGCTTCATCGACCGAGAACAACGGTATTTTCCTCGATCTGCACAACAACCATGGCGCGATGGCCTATGGCATCGACGCCTTCGAAGCGCGCAACCCGCTGGCGTGGCCCGGTTTCGCCACCGCCGATGATGTTCGCGGCCTGCCGCTGACGGTGATCAGCGTCAACGAGTGCGACCCTCTGCGCGACGAAGGCATCAACTTCTATCGCCTGCTGATCGCCAGTGGCGTCGCCGCCAGATGCCGCCAGGTGATGGGCACGGTTCACGGCACCGAAATCTTCGCCATCTGCTGCCCGGACATCAGCCGCGACACCGCCAGCGACCTGGCCAATTTCGCGCGGCGGTGAGTCGGCAACAATCGCGTTCGTCCCCTTATTTTAGAGGCCGCCATGACCAGAAATTCCGACGGGACCTGGGATAAATCGAGGCTGCCCAGCCGCCACGTCACCGAAGGGCCGGCGCGGGCCCCGCACCGCTCGTACTATTATGCTATGGGCCTGGGCTCGCGGGAAATCGCCCAGCCGTTCGTGGGCGTCGCCTCGTGCTGGAACGAAGCGGCGCCGTGCAACACCGCCTTGATGCGCCAGGCCCACGCGGTCAGCGCCGGGGTCAAGGCCGCCGGGGCGACGCCGCGGGAATTCTGCACCATCACGGTCACCGACGGCATCGCCATGGGCCACGAGGGCATGCGCTCGTCCCTGGTCAGTCGCGAGGTCATCGCCGACTCGGTCGAGCTGACCATGCGCGGCCACGGCTACGACGCCCTTGTCGGCGTCGCGGGTTGCGACAAGAGCCTGCCGGGGATGATGATGGCCATGCTGCGCCTCAACGTGCCGTCGGTATTTTTATACGGCGGCTCGATCATGCCGGGCCGCTGGCGCGGGCGCGATGTGACGGTCGCCGACGTGTTCGAAGGGGTTGGCCAGCATTCGGCGGGCAAGCTGGCGCTGGCCGATCTTTGCGAACTCGAGCAGCACGCCTGTCCGGGCGAGGGCGCGTGCGGCGGCCAGTTCACCGCCAACACCATGGCCTGCGTTTCCGAAGCCATCGGACTGGCTTTGCCGCTGTCGTCCGCCCTGCCGGCGCCCTACGAGAGCCGCGACCAGTACGCCGTGGCGTCGGGCGAGGCGGTCGTGCGGCTGATCGAGAACAACATCCGGCCGCGCGACATCTGCACACGCGAGGCGTTCGAGAACGCCGCCGTGGTCATCGCCGCCACCGGGGGATCGACCAACGGGGCCCTGCACCTGCCGGCGATGGCCCACGAGTGCGGCATCGCGTTCACGCTGCGCGACGTGGCGCAGATCTTTCACCGCACGCCGTATCTGGCCGACCTGAAGCCGGGCGGCCGCTACGTCGCCAAGGACATGGGCGAGGCGGGGGGTGTGCCGGCGCTGCTGAAGACCCTGCTCGACGGCGGCTTCCTCAATGGCGACTGCATGACCGTCACCGGCAAGACGCTGCGGGACAATCTGGCCCAGGTGACGCTACGCACCGACCAGGACGTCATCCGACCGGTCACAAGTCCGCTGTCGCCGACCGGCGGCCTTGTCGGACTGTGGGGAACGTTCGCGCCCGACGGGGCCATCGTCAAGGTCGCCGGCATGGCCTCGCATCGCGCCCATCGCGGGCCGGCGAGGGTGTTCGATGGCGAGGAAGCCTGTTTCGCGGCCATCGCGGCGGGCGATTACCGCGACGGCGATGTCCTGGTCATCCGATATGAGGGCCCCAAGGGCGGCCCCGGCATGCGCGAGATGCTGTCGACCACCGCCGCGCTATCGGGCCAGGGCAGGGGAGACAAGGTGGCCCTGGTAACCGACGGACGGTTCTCGGGCGCCACGCGCGGCTTGTGCATCGGCCATGTCGGCCCCGAAGCCCAGGATGGAGGCCCGATCGCCTTGGTCAAGGACGGCGACATCATCGCTATCGACGCCGACGCCGGGACCATCGAACTGGAGGTCGACCCTGTCGAACTGGAAACCCGCAAACGCAATTGGTCTCCCCGCGAAACCCTTTATGGCTCAGGGGCCCTGTGGAAGTTCGCCCAAGGCGTCGGCCCCGCGCACCTGGGCGCCGTCACCCATCCAGGGATGACGGGAGAACGGCATGTCTATGCGGACTTGTGAGGGTGACGCGAAGGGCGCTTCAAGAGACGCGCGCTGCATGTTAGGATTACTTTCGACTACAGGAGATCACACCTAATGAAAGACGTCGCGTTGACGGCCACTGAACCGATCACGGTTCGCGCGACCAAGGATACCGTGAGCAGGATAGATACTCTGGCCGCAGCCATGGATCGATCGCGCAACTACGTGGTCAATCAGGCACTCCAACAGTATCTTGCGGCCAATGGGTGGCAGATCGACAAGATCAAGGAAGGCATCGCCGCGGCGCGAGAAGGCCGGGTGAGAACCGCGGAAGAGGCCTTCGGCGCCATCGCCGCCAAGCATGGATGGTCCTGACGCGTGCTGCTGCTCTTCGGCGAGCCCGCCGCCCGCGACCTTGAAGACATCGTCGATTATATCGCACTCGACAATCCAGCGGCTTCGGAGAGCGTCTACCGCGCCGTGCAAGATGCCTGTCAGCGGCTCGCGGAGTTTCCCCAGATGGGTCGCGTTGGCCGGCTCGCCGGCACGCGTGAACTTTCGCTCACTGGCCTTCCCTACCTCCTTGTCTATGAGGTCGGCAGCGAGGCAGTGATCATCCTGGCGGTGTTCCACGGTGCCCGCGATCTCGCGAAGGACTTGGCGGAGCGCAGAAAAACATTGAAGTCTTAGGCTACAGCCGCGCAGCCGGTGCGGTTATCGACGCCGACGCCGGGACCATCGACCTGGAAACCCGCAAACGCCATTGGTCTCCCCGCGAAACCCTCTATGGCTCGGACGCTTTGTGGAAGTTCGCCCAAGGCGTTGGCCCCGCGCACCTGGGCGCCGTCACCCATCCGGGGATGCGTGGGGAGCGCCGCGTCTACGCCGACCTCTAGCAACCGCCTTTCGGACACGGTTTGGCAATGCCCCCTGATCGACTCCTTCGACCGGTGAACACGCTCGGCCTTTTGGGCGGTATGAGCTGGGAAAGTACGGCCGTGTACTACAGATTGCTCAACCAAATGGCGCGCGAGCGGCTAGGCGGCCAGCACTCCGCCAGCTTGTTGATGTGGTCGGCGGATTTCGCCCCGATTGCCGCTCTCCAGGCGGCCGGCGAGTGGGACGCGGCGGCGCGGATCCTGGCCGACGCCGCGCGCGGTCTCCAGGGCGCCGGCGCCAAGGCGCTGATCATCTGCGCCAACACGATGCATTTGGTCGCGCCCCAGATCGCCGCTGCGGTAGCCATTCCCGTTCTCCATGTCGTCGACGCCGTGGCCGCCGACATCCGCGCCGCGAAGTGTGCGCGCCCGCTGCTCTTGGGCACCCGCTTCACCATGGAAGAGGCGTTTTACCGCGAGCGCTTGCGGGCTCGAGGTGTCGAGGCGGTGACTCCGCCGGCCGCCGACAGGCGGGCGCTCCACGCGATCATCTTTGATGAACTGGTCCGTGGCCGCTTCGAGCAGGCCTCGCGCCAGACGTTCATTGATATTGTCGTGCGAGCCGTCGCCGCGGACGGCGCCGACGGGGTTATCCTTGGATGCACTGAATTCGGCCTGCTGGTCCAACCGGGCGATTTGCCGGTCCAGGCGTTCGATACCACGCTCATCCACGCCAGGGCCGGCATCGAATTCGCCCTCGGCTAGTTTTGCCTAGGGCAGAGCGCTGGCCGCAGCTGTCAAACCGGTCCGCCTCAGAACGCCAGTTCGGCGACCACCGGCACGTGGTCGGATGGCCGCTCGCGAGCGCGCACTTCGCGGTGGATGGCGACGCCGACCAGGCGGTCGGCGGCCTGCGGCGACAAGAGCAGGTGGTCGATTCGGATGCCGTGGTTTCGCTGCCAGGCGCCGGCCTGATAATCCCAGAATGTATAGCCGCCAGGCGCGCCGTCCGCGGCCATGTAGGCATCTGTCAGCCCCAGCCACTTCAGCGCCCGGAACGCGGCGCGGCTTTCGGGCTGGAAGAGGGCATCGCCGGCCCACGAAGCGGGATTGTCGGCATCTTCGGGTTCTGGAATGACGTTGTAGTCGCCGGCCAGAACGAGCGGCCCTTCCAGAGCCAGCAGCTGGCGGGCATGGGCGTTCAGGCGCTCGAGCCAGCGGAGCTTATAGGCGAACTTTTCCGTGCCGATCGGATTGCCGTTGGGCAGATAGATCGAGGCCAGCCGAACCGGATTTGGCCCGGAAATCACCGCCTCGATGTAGCGGGCGTGATCGTCGCCTTCGCCGCCCGGCAGGCCCCGCGTGACGTCTTCCAGGGGCGTCTTCGATAGCAAGGCGACGCCATTGTAGGCTTTCTGACCGTGAACGGCGACGTTGTAGCCAAGCCGTTCGAAGGCCTCGCTGGGGAACTTCTCGTCCACGCACTTGATTTCCTGCAGGCAGGCGGCATCGGGCTGCGCCTCCTCGAACCAGGCGACCACCGTTTCCAGCCGGGCGTTGACCGAGTTGACGTTCCAGGTGGCGATACGCATAGGCGCTGTTATGGCGCCGCCTCGCCGTCGCTCGCAATCGCGCCGAGTCGATCGATCACCGATCGCGATCCACGCGGCCAAGACCGCGCATCAAGGTACTGCGAAGCGCCGTCGCGACGCATCTCATGAACGTCGAGCTGAACACGCCGATCACCGGTGCGCCTGGCTCAAGATAGAAGCTGCGCTCGGCAATGTCGTAGTTGTACTCGCTGGTCACCACCCATGCCGCGGGGTAGCGCAGGAGGCCAGTGCGCCGGCGTTCCATCCGCGGAACTTCAATGGCTTGCTGGCCAGGTCTGGGCGGCTGGCTAGAAATGGCCAGGAGCAGCAAATGGTGTGCGTTCGTCGCTTCTTCGAACACCGATAGGGTCACACAGACAGGGCGGTCCTTTCTGCCCTCTGTTTCGCCGGCATTTGCTTGCGAAGCCCAAAGATAGGGGTACTCGATGATTGCGCCGGTCGGCGGGACATCAAGCCCCACCGCTGGATTTGTCTCCATCAATCATGGCGCCAAGTGCGGGTAAAAAAATTGCCGCAAGGTCGTCAGGCGTGTCCTCAGTCCGAAACGCGCGCCTGGGATCGCGTGGGCCAGCGGATAGCTGCTCGAAGTCTTCCACAGCCATTAAAACGAACCGGACCTTGCGATGCTGGGAAATCGCCACGGGCTCCCGCGCCGCGGCATGGGTGACGGACTTCAGATCGCGGAGCAGTTCCACTGTGGAAAAGGTGCGCAGGGGGCTTTTCATGCAGAATAGTCGTATATGTCGCATACATGGCCGTCAATGAAGACGGTCGGAATCCCACGTCAACCTGATTAGCCTCAAAGGCGCGCCGTTCCTGGCGTCGGACGCCAGATCGATGGTCATGGCATTGGAGTCGATGCCCGGAAGTCCGGAGATGATGCTCAGACGAAGCGGGAGCTTCGCCAAGACGCGAATGCTGGGTGCATTGCCGTTCTTCCGCCCCGAGAAGACGATCACTAAGGTTTCCGGCGCGCCGGACGATTTTTGCCAGAGTCCGATCCAGCCCCAGTGTGGGGTCGAGGTTTCATTGACAAAACGATAGCCTTGGATGTGGGGTAGGGCGCGCAATGCCCGCCGACGGTCGTCCATGACGCCGATGCGTCCCAGAGCCGCGGGGTCATCCACCAGTCGGAAGTTGTAGAGGGTTTTGGCGCCGCCCCCCTGAACCCACTCGATATCGTACCGAATCAGGCGGCCGGCGGCGGTTTCCAATTCCGCGTTGCCTCCGAAGGCGGCGACGAATGGTCCGAAGCGGGGGTCGGACGATCTCACTTCGAAGCCCGAGTCGTAGTCCAACTCTCCGTATCGCCACTGATAGGCGCCGCCCGGCTCAGGATTGGGTCGCGCCCCGTGCGTTTTCGGTTCGAACGATTTTACGACAACGGGGAGCCGCGCTGCGTCGCGAATATCAGGTTGGAGGGCGCTGCTAGGATAGCATAGGACGACCGACGATGATGCGCAGGCTGCCATCGCCAAAAGCAAAAGACGCAGTGAGACCAAACTAACTCCGTCCCTCGACGCCGCTCGGGCGTGGCCCCCCTAGAGGGAAAAACTGACGCCGCAGCCGCAGCTGGATTTGGCGTTGGGATTGCGGACCTTGAACTCCGCTGACGCCAGCTCGTCGGCAAAGTCGATCTGCGAGCCTTTGAGCAGGGCCAGGGAAACCACATCGACCAGGGCGGCGGCGCCGTCCCGTTCGACCTTGAGATCGTCGGGTTCGGCGGCGTCGACCAGGTCGAACCGGTATTGGAAGCCGGAGCATCCGCCGCCTTCGACGGCCACGCGCAGCATCAGCGGCCGCCCCTCGCTCTTGGCGATGGCGTGCAGGCGCCGCGCGGCGGCCGGTGTCAGGGTGAGGTCTTCCGTGGTCATGGCTTTGGGCGTCTCTGGTTCTTCTATATGAGGGCGAGTTGGCCCCTAGGCAAAGGGGCGATGGCAAATGCGAGGCAACCATGGGCGCCGAGGGAGGTTCGACGCCGCGTGCGTCATGGGCCGAAGACCCGGCCGCGTCGCGCGGCCGACGCCACCCAGAAGCGCCGAGCGCCACCCGCACGCCCTTCGCCCGCGATCGCGACCGCATCATCCACACCTCGGCCTTCCGGCGTTTGAAAGAGAAGACCCAGGTGTTCGTCGCTCATGAGGGCGATCACTATCGCACGCGCCTGACCCACTCCCTCGAAGTCGCCCAGATCGCCAGGACCATCGCGACCGTATTGCGCTTGGACGCGGACCTCGCCGAGACCATCGCTCTTGGCCACGATCTCGGCCACCCGCCGTTCGGGCATGCCGGGGAAGAGGAGCTCGAACGGCAGATGAAGGCGTGGGGCGGCTTCGACCATAACGTGCAGACGTTCCGCGTGCTCACCGAACTCGAGCGGCGATACCCCGATTTCGACGGGCTCAACCTGACCTGGGAAACCCTGGAAGGCGTGGTCAAGCACAACGGGCCGGTGGCCGGCATGCTGGATCGGCCATCCTGGAGCGCAATCGTCGACTACGACCGCCAGTTCCCGCTTGGCCTCGAAGGCTGGGCATCGGCGGAAGCCCAGGTCGCCGCCCTGGCCGACGACATCGCCTATAACAACCACGATGTCGACGATGGCCTCGAGGCGGGCCTGTTTGGTCTGGACGAACTGGCCGAGATGCCTTTGATCGGTCCGGTCCTGGCCGGCGTGCGGCGCGACCATAGCGCGCTCGACGAGCGGCTCACGCGTCTGGAGACGGTGCGCCGGATGATCGGCGAGATGGTCGGCGACGTGATCGCCGAAACCCTGGCGCGGGCGAACGACTCGAAGGTGTCTTCGCCCGCCGACGTTCGGGGCCTCGGCCACGCCCTTGCGGCCTTTTCGGCCCCGATGGCCGAGGATCTGGCCCGGCTGCGGGCCTTTCTGCATGAGCGGATGTATCGCCACTGGCGCGTCAACCGCACGCGAAGCCAGGCGCGCCGCATCCTGGCGGAGATGTTCGTCCTGTTCATCGACGAAGCCGACGTGATGCCAGGCGATTGGTACGAGCGGCTGCGGGACCTGGATAAGAGCGACCGGGCGCGCGTGGTGTGCGATTACATTGCGGGCATGACCGACCGCTACGCCATCGAAGAGCACCGGCGGTTGTTTCAGATCGAGCCGTGGGGCTGACGCGACGGCTATCGTCTCGCCCCATTGTCGGGCCAAGTTACGGTTGGCCCTCGCGGGAATTCTGATCGCCGCGCCGGTTGGCTAGACTTGGATGGCGCGATTCGATTTTTTCCGTAATCGCCGCGCGCGGGAGTTTGCATATGTCCGACTATGATCGCGGCCCCTACACGCCGTCATCGGAGCCGCCGCTAGCCTTCGATCCGCGCCGCCTCAACCCGCCCCGCCGAGGCGGCCCGACCCCGGTGGTGCTGATCGTCAGCGTGCTCATGCTCGCGCTTGTCGTTGGCGGCGGGTTCTTTCTCTACCGTGGCGGCGCCCGCACGCCAGGGGCGCCGCCGCAGCCGGTTGGCGCGCCCATCGGCGACGTCCGCATGGCCCCGCCGCCGCAGGCGCAGCCCCAGGATCCAGCCGCCGGGCTGTCGGTCTATCGCGATGATCCGAATGCGTCGCCGGTGACGCCGGCGTTTGTGCCGCCGCCCGAGCAGCCGACACCGCGTCCGGCCGCCAACGCGGTGGCGCCAATCGCCCCGCCCGTGCAGGCGCCCGTGCGGCCCGCGCCTGTTACAACAGTGGTCGTCGCGTCGCCGCCAGCCGCCGTGGCCCCGCACGCGCCTAAACCGCTGACGATTGCCTCTATCGCCCAGTCGGCTGAGACCCACGCCGCTCCGCCGGCCCGTGAGGGTTCCGCGGTCGTCCAGATCGGCGCATTCTCATCGGCCGCCCTGGCCGATGCGGGGTGGAATCAGGACGCGGCCGTCGCGCCCGGCGTCATGGCGGGCAAAAACAAACGGGTCGATGTGATGAAGCGCAACGGAACCACGCTCTATCGCGCGGCCATTACCGGTTTCACCTCGCGGTTCGAGGCCCAGGCCCTCTGCGACAGGCTGAAGGCCGCGGGCAAAACCTGCTTCGTGCGGTGAGCCAGGCCTGCATCCTGGGCTGCGCGGGTCTGACGCTAAGCAGGGAGGAACAGACCTTTTTCGCTGATAGCCAGCCTTGGGGCTTCATCCTGTTCAAGCGTAATATCGACAACCCCGATCAGGTCCGAGACCTGACCGGCGCGCTGCGGGCCACGGTTCGTCGGCCTGACGCGCCGGTGCTGATCGATCAGGAGGGGGGCCGTGTCCAGCGCATGGGCCCTCCCCATTGGCGAGCTTATCCCCCCGCTGGCGGCTATGGCGCGATCGCTGACCCCCTGACGCGCGGTCAAATCACCAGGCTTGGCGCGCGGCTGATGGCGCATGACCTGGCGGCGGTTGGCGTCAGCGTCGACTGCCTGCCGGTGCTCGATGTGCCGGCTCCGGATGCCGACGCGATCATTGGGGATCGGGCTTACGGCCGCGATCCAGACCGGGTGGCCGCGCTTGGCCGGGCCGCCGCGGAGGGCCTGATCGCCGGCGGCGTGCTGCCGGTGATCAAGCACATCCCGGGGCACGGGCGCGGGCGCGTCGACAGCCATCTTTCCCTGCCCGTGGTCGACGCGACCTGGGCCGAACTCGAAGCGCGCGACTTTGCTCCGTTCCGCGCCCTGGCGGACATGCCTATGGCGATGACCGCGCACGTCGTCTTTACAGTGGTGGATGCCCAAAGACCGGCGACGACTTCGGCCGAAGTAATATCGCGTGTCATCCGAGGCGCCATCGGCTTTGACGGCCTGCTGATCAGCGACGATCTGTCGATGCAAGCGCTGAGCGGGACCCCGGCGCGACGGGCGGCGGATTCGCTGGCGGCCGGTTGCGACGTGGTTTTGCATTGCAACGGCGAGCTTGCTCAGATGCGCGAGGTCGCGGCCGCGGCGGGGCCGCTGGCCGGACGATCGGCCGCCCGCGCCGGCGCGGCCCTGGCGCGCATTCCCAGCTCGAAGGAGCCGTTCGATGCGCCCGCGCAATGGGCCAGGTTCGACGCCATGTTCGCAAAGGCTCGCGCGGCGTGAAAGAGGTTTTGCCCGCCGCTAGCGATTTTCCCGACGCGCTCGGCGAAGCCGATGACGGCGAAGCCCTGATCGTCGACCTCGATGGCTATGAGGGGCCGTTGCACGTGCTTCTCGCCCTGGCGAGAAGCCAGAAGGTCGACCTCTTGAAGCTGTCGGTGACCAGACTGGCGGAGCAGTATCTGGCCTTCGTCCGCGACGCTCACCGGCGTCGTTTCGACCTTGCGGCCGATTACCTGGTCATGGCCGCGTGGCTGACCTACCTGAAGTCCCGGCTGCTTTTGCCAAAGGACGAGCAGGCCCGGGAGGATGAGCCCGCCCCCGAGGCGATGGCCGCGGCCCTGGCCTTGCGTCTGGCCAGGCTCGATGCGGTGCGGCGCGCGGCGCGAGCGTTGTCGAGCGGCGCGATCCTCGGCCGCGACGTGTTCGCCAGGGGCGATCCCAAAGCCCTCCAGGTGGTTTCGACCCATCGCCTGCAGGGCGATCTGCACGGGCTGATCAGCGCCTATATCGGACAAAGACGCCGGCAAACGCGCCGGCTCTATCGCCCGACGCCGCCCGACGCCTACCCGCTCGACGATGCGCGCGCCCGACTTTGGGGCCTGCTTGAAGACCTGGATCGCTGGACGCCGCTGACCGGCGTGGCCCCGATGCAGGCCGAGACGGGTCCCAGCCGCGCATCCTATCTGGCCTCGACGCTGGCGGCGGGGCTTGAACTGGTGCGTGAAGGCGCGTTGGAAGCGCGCCAGCTCAGCGCATTCGCTGAGATCTATCTTCGCGCGCGCAAGGCGACGGCATGAGCGACCACCTCAATACCGAGCGGATGATCGAGGCTTTGCTGTTCGCCGCTTCCGGGCCGCTGAGCGCGGCGGAGATGGCGGCGCGGATGCCGAACGGCTCGGACGTCGAGGCGGGGTTGGCGATGCTCGCCGCCCGCTACGCCGACCGAGGCGTCAACCTGGCCTGCGTGGCGGGCCGCTGGCGTTTCCAGAGCGCCGCCGACCTCAGCTTTCTGATGACCACCGAGCGGCAGGAGCCAAGGCGGCTATCGCGCGCCGCCCAGGAGACTTTGGCGATCATCGCCTATCATCAGCCGGTCACCCGGGCGGATATCGAAGCGGTTCGCGGCGTGCAGGCCAGTCGCGGGACGCTCGACGCCCTTCTTGAGTTCGGTCTGGTGCGCATGCGTGGGCGCCGGCGCGCGCCTGGACGCCCGGTCACCTACGGCACCACCGACGGGTTCCTCGAGCACTACGGGCTGGCCAGTCTCGCCGATCTGCCAGGGGCGGCGGAGATGCTGGCCATTGGCCTTGTCGACCCCGACCTGCCGCCCGACTTCAGCGTGCCCGACCCCAGCGCCGCGCCCGATGACGACGATCCCATCGATGAGCCGGCCCCGCCGGAATTTCACCGCGACTTCCTCGACGGCGGCGAGGCTTGAGAGCTGCGTGGCGCCGGGGGGATGAACTGCCTATATTGTCCCGACGGATTGCGATGAGCGCGAGCGTGCAAGGCTGGCGCCGAGAAGACGGAGATTAGCCATGGGCGGCCTTAGCCCTATTCACTGGGTCATCATCGCCGTGGTCGTGCTGCTGATCTTCGGCGGCCGCGGCAAGCTCTCGGGGCTGATGGGCGACGCGGCCAAGGGCATTCGCGCGTTTCGGGACGGTCTGAAGACCGAGGAACCGGTCCCTCCCGCCGCCGTTCAGCCGCCGCTTCCGCAGCCCGCGCCCGAAAAAGATCCCATCGTCCGCTGATTTCTGGCCGTTTTGGGAAATCGGCCATGACGGTCAACCATGTTTCCTGAAGGCAGGCTTCTGGATTTTGTCATCGTCGGCGCCGTGGCGCTGATGGTCGTCGGGCCCAAGGATCTGCCGATACTGATGCGCAAGCTGGGCGCCTTTGTCGCCAAGATGCGCGGCATGGCGGCCGAATTCCGCGCCAGCTTCGACGAGCTCGCCAGGCAGTCGGAACTTGACGAACTGCGCAAGGAAGTCGAGGCCATGCGACGCGCCACGCCGCTGAGCGCGGCGACGGCGGCGGTGCACGACGGCCAAACCCAGGCGGTATTCGACGACATCCATGCCAGCCTGCGCGGCGGCGACGTTCGGTTCCCGCCGTCGACGGCCCTCGAACCCGCAGTCACCGAACCCCCGGTCAGCGTTGAGCCGGCGGCTGCGGAGATCGCGGCCGACCCCGCGCCGCCGCGAAAAGCGTCTCGCGCCGGTCCATCGACCAAGGCCAAGACCGCCGGGCGCCCTGCGCGCGCGCGCAAGGCCAAGGCTGGCGCAGCTTGAGCGCCAGCCCCGACGACGACAATGAGATCGAAGCCTCCCGCGCGCCTCTCCTCGATCACCTGATCGAACTTCGCAAACGGTTGATCATCTGCGCCTTCGCGCTGGTCGTCGGTTTTCTCCTCTGCTTCGGTTTCGCCAGGCAGATTTACATCCTGCTTTTGCATCCCTTCGAGGTCGGCGCGGGTCTGATGGCCGCTCGCAAGGGGCACGGCGTGCACTATGGACCGATCGACCTCTTGATGGCGCTGGTGGGCCTCAAGGCGATCCCGGCGAGCACGGCGCCCCTGAAGCTGGTGTTCACCGCGCCGTTGGAGTTCTTCTTCACCAAGGTGAAGCTCGCGGTATTCGGGGCGATCGTGATCACTTTTCCGGTCCTCGCGTACCAGCTCTATCGCTTTGTCGCCCCGGGCCTCTACCGGCGTGAGCGCTTCGCCTTCCTGCCGTTCCTGATCGCCTCGCCGGTGCTGTTCACCATCGGCGGGGCTTTTGTCTATTTCCTGATGCTGCCCTTTGTTCTGTGGTTCTCGCTCAATCAGCAGATCGTCGACGCGGGGCGGATTTCCGTCGAGCTGCTGCCCAAGGTTTCCGATTACCTGTCTCTCGTCACCACGCTGCTGCTTGCGTTTGGACTGTGCTTTCAGCTGCCGGTGATCGTCTCCCTCCTGGGTCTCGCGGGGATTGTCGACGCCAAGCTGCTACGCACCGGACGTCGCTACGCCATTGTCGGGGTGTTCGTGGTCGCCGCCATCGTCACCCCGCCAGACCCGATCAGCATGATCTCCCTGGCCCTGCCGATCTGCCTTCTCTACGAAATCTCCATCTGGTGCGTGGCTCTGATCGAACTGCGCCGCAAACGCGACGATGCGGCCCGGGCAAACACGCCCGCAGCGGTGTGAGGAAGATCATGGCGATGAGGCCCAGGGTCGTTCTCGGTTGCGCGCTCTTCTGGACGCTTGGCCTGGCGACAGAGCAGGCGCGGGCGGCCGATGCTGGCCGCTTCGACGGCAAATGGGATGTGACGCTGGTCTGCCCCGGATCGCCGGACGGCGCCCTGCTTTTCACCTTCGCTTTCTCGGCGAATGTTGAGAACGGGAGATTGCATGGCGAGAACGGCGTTGCCGGTCAGCCTGGGTGGATGGTCCTCGACGGCCCGATCCAACCCGATGGCGCCGCCGCCCTAGACGCCCGCGGCCTGACCGGCTCGGCCCCATACAATGTCAACCAGACAGGGCGCGGCGTTGCCTACCACCATGCGGTGACGGCCCATTTCGAGACCACCCGCGGCGCCGGATATTGGGTTACGACGCGAACCTGCGATTTCACCTTCACAAGGCGATAGCGGGCTCACCTTCTTTAGCGAGACGCGCCCAGAGAACCGAAACGCCCGAGTGGCGCCGGCTCAAAGCTTCAGGGCCCGAGTCGCCAGGCACGTCGGAAAATACCGGGAACGCCGCGTATTTTGCGCTTCCAGGTCCTTATCCTCGAACAGGTGAGTGAGGACGAAGCCGGCCTGGAGCTGGCCGCCGATCTGGGTTTCAAGCGTATGGCTGAACTCCACCGTATGGTCCGTCGCGATGATTTTTCGAAGGTCCTCAGCCGTGCGGTCGACGATATCGGCGTACGGCAGCGCGTGCCGGACAATGAGGTCGCCCGGCTCGCGTGCGTCTTCGTCGAAGACGTAGACGATCGGGTTCATGAATCCGGCGAGCAGCACGCCGCCTGGCCTCAGGACGCGAAAACACTCGCACCAGACGGGCTCGATCTCCGGCGCGTAGGAATTGGAAACGGGGTGAAAGACGATCTCGAACTGGCCGTCGGCGAAGGCGGCCAGGTCGTGCATGAAACCCTGCTGGGTGAGGAGCGAAAGGCCGTCGCGGTCGGCGACCGCCCGATCCTGCGCCAGTTGCCTGGGCGAGGCGTCGAAGACGACAACGCGACCGCCGGCCGCGGCCAGAATCGGTCCCTGCTGTCCGCCGCCCGAAGCCACGCAGAGAATGGACTTTCCGGCGACCTCGCCGAACCAGTCCCGTGGGACCGGCTTGTTGGGCGTCAGAAACACCGCCCAGTCGCCCGTCCGCGCGCGGTCCGTCTCCTCGGCAGATACCGGGCGCGTCCACACATCCCCCTCGTCGACCCGGCGGTCCCAGCCGTCCTGATTGATCTTACCGACGTCGTGATTCCGCATCTCGAATCTCCAAGCGCCCAACGCCGACGACGAGTCCAATTCCTTGCGAAACGCTGCTCCCGCGCGACCTCTTTTGCCTTATCTACGGCGTCCGGAAACGGAAGACGTCTTGTGCGGAGTCGCCAAGGTGCGCCACAGGGCGGCGTTGTTCCTCAAAGACGCCGTTGGTGAAGGCGCCGATGGTGCGCCTCCAAAAGCCGTGGGCGCCGCTATTGCCGGGGATCACCATTACGTCCCAGAGGCCATGGTAGCGGCTGAAGCATTCCCCGGCGGCTTTGGCGCCAACGCCTCGGCCCTTGAACTTTCGATGTACGAAGAATTGAGCCATGTTGAACGCAACGTCAGGGTCGCTTCCCTTGTCGTTCACGATTGCAAAACCGGCGAGCTCCTTCGACACGCGTATGAAGAAGGTCCGGGCGTTGGGATCCTCAAAATAGGGTCGCAAGTCCTCGCACTCATACGCACCCGAGTCGGGGAAATTCCATCCCGGCAGTTCTCCCAAGAACTCGCTCATGTCGTAGACGTAGTAGCTCGCCATGGCTTGCATCACGGGTAGGTCCACGAGCGTGGCGTGAACGAGTTCGATCATGAGCGACGACCTCTGCAGAGCCGGCCTTGGCGCCCCTGCCGACGCGCCTTAAGGGGAGGGCGCTTTCCCCGACAGATTGGCGCCCCCAACTAATCCATGCACGACATCCGGGCCATCCGCGACGATCCGGCGCTCTATGATCGCGGTTGGGCGCTGCGAGGCCTTGCGGCCCAGACCTCCGCGATCCTGGCGATCGACGAGAAGCTGCGGGCCGCGCAGACGGCCCTGCAGACGGCCCAGAGCGGGCGTAACGAAGTTTCCCAGCAGATCGGCAGGGCCAAGGCCGCCAGGGACGAGACGCTCGCAGCGAAGTTGATGGTGCAGGTGGAAGCCTTCAAGGGTGAAATCGCGCGTGGCGCCGAGCTGGAGTCCGGGCTCAGCGCCGAACTGCGCGACATCCTGGCTTGCCTGCCCAATCTCCCGGGCGAACGCGTTCCACCGGGCGAGGATGAGAGCGGCAATGTGGAAGTGGGCCGGTATGGGGAACCGTTTGCCCTGCAGGCGCCCAAGGATCACGTCGATCTTGGCGCGGGTCTTGGGATGATGGACTTCGAGACGGCGGGACGCATGTCGGGGGCGAGGTTCGTCGTCCTCAAGGCGGGTCTGGCCAGGCTCGAACGCGCGCTTGGCCAGTTCATGCTCGACTTCCAGACCCAGGAGCGCGGCTACACCGAAGTTTCGCCGCCTTTGCTCGTGCGGGACGAGGCGATGTTCGGAACCGGCCAGCTGCCCAAGTTCGCCGACGAACTCTTCCGGACAACGGACGGCCTTTGGCTGATCCCCACAGCCGAGGTTTCCCTGGCCAACATGGTGCGCGAGCAGACCGTGGCCGAAGAGGCCTTGCCACTGCGTCTCGCCGCCTTGACGCCGAGCTTTCGTTCGGAAGCCGGCGCGTCAGGCAAGGACACCCGCGGGATGATTCGCCAGCACCAGTTCATGAAGGTCGAGCTGATCTCGATCACCACGCCCGAGCAGTCCCAGGCCGAACACGAACGGATGATCGAGTGCGCGCAAGCCGTACTCAAGCGACTGGAGTTGCCGTTTCGCACCGTGCTGCTGTGCGCCGGAGACATGGGATTTGCGGCGGGCAAGACCTACGATCTCGAGGTCTGGCTGCCGAGCCAGGGCCGCTATCGCGAGATCAGCTCGGTGTCCAACTGCGGGGACTTCCAGGCCAGGCGGATGAACGCCCGCTATCGACCCGGCGATGGCAAGCCGCCGCGTTTTGTTCACACGCTCAATGGATCGGGGTTGGCGGTCGGCCGCACCCTGGTGGCGATCATGGAAAATTATCAGGACGAACGCGGCGCGATCGCCATACCCCAGGCGCTCCATCCGTACATGCGCGGACTGACCCACATCGAAAAGAGGCCGTGAAACCCGCCGCATGAGAATTCTGGTCACCAATGACGATGGCATCCACGCGCAGGGATTGGCGGTGCTGGAGACGATCGCGCGGACGCTCTGCGACGATGTCTGGGTTTGCGCGCCCGAGGCCGAGCAATCTGGAGCGTCCCGTTCGCTGACCCTTTCGGAGCCGCTGCGGGTGCGGACGCTGGAGCCGAGACGATTCGCCGTGCGGGGCACGCCTACCGACTGCGTCATGCTCGCCATACAGTATCTCATCGACGGCGAGCGACCCGACCTGGTGCTCTCCGGGGTCAACAGCGGCCTCAATGCGGCCGAGGACGTGACCATGTCGGGCACCGTCGCCGGCGCCATCGAGGGCATGGCGCTGGGCGTCCCGGCAATCGCCCTCTCCCAGATGATGGGCGGGGCGTGGCGCGGCGACGGGCGCGAGCTTTATGCGACAGCCGAGGCGTATGGCCCCGCCTTGATCGAAAGGTTGGTCGAGGTGGGCTGGCCCAGCGGGGTGATTCTCAATATCAATTTTCCAGCCAAGGCGCCGGCCGACGTGACCGCCGTCGAGGTCACCCGCCAGGGTCTGCGCGACGTGCGCACGCGCTTCGCCGAACAGCGCACCGATCTGCGCGGCAGGGACTATTATTGGCTGGGTTACAGCCGCGAGCCATCCAAGCCTGCGGAAGGCACCGATCTGCGCGCCGCCTATGAAGGACGGATCTCGATCACACCCCTGCATATCGACCTGACCCACATGGAGAGCGTCCACGCGCTGAAGGCCAGCATCGGCGGTGCGCCGCCGAAGCGGCGCGTGAAGGGATGACCCGGCGGCCTAAGGAGCCGGCGGAGAGGCAGACGCAGCTGGCGCGTCTGGTGCTGGGCCTGCGCTCCCAGGGCGTCACCGACCCCGCCGTACTGGCCGCCATCGAGCGCACGCCGCGCGACCTGTTCACGCCCGATCTGTTCAAGGATCGCTCGTGGGAAGACTCGGCCCTGCCGATCGCCTGCGGCCAGACAATCAGCCAGCCATTCATCGTCGGACTGATGACTCAGGCCCTGACTTTGGAATCGCGCGACCGCGTGCTCGAGATCGGCGCCGGCTCGGGCTACCAGACAGCGGTCCTGGCCCGGCTATCGCGGCTGGTCTACACCATCGAGCGCTATAGAACGCTCCTGCGCGAGGCCGAAGCGCGATTCAAGGCCTTGCACCTGACCAATGTCATCACTCGTTTTGGCGACGGGGGGCTCGGCTGGGCCGAGCAGGCGCCTTTCGACCGCATTCTGGTCACGGCGGCGGCGCCAAGCGAGCCCAGAATCCTGCTCGACCAGCTGAAACCGTCGGGGGTTCTCGTGGCGCCGGTGGGCAAGGGGCCCATCCAGAAGCTCTGCCGCTATGCTGGTGACGGGAACGGGGGCTTCGCCATGGAGGTCCTCTGCGAAGTGCGGTTCGTCCCCTTGCTCGATGGGGTGGCGCGCGAACTTTGAGCGATATGAAGGCGGGCGGAGAACTGGCCACGGGCCCATAAGTTAATCGATGGTTTACCATATGGGTCCGACTGATTTTGGCATGAGCAGCGGAGCGGCAATGACGCAGATACTTTGCAAGGCGGCCGCGATCTTTCTCACCGGCTGCATTCTGACTGCCTGCGCAACGGGCCCGACCTACCCCGTGCGAACCGGCTATACGCAGCCGCCGCCGATCCAGCCCCGATACCCGGTCCACGATCGCGCCGCGAGCGCGCCGCTGCCGCCGGCGACTCCCGCCCCGATGGTCGAGGAGGCGCCCGCGCCGCAGGCCAGCCCGACACCGCAGGTGGAGACCCAATCGCTGCCGCCGGTCGCCAGCGCCCCGGCGCCGCCACCCCCCGTATCGTTGCCGGCCACCCCCGCGCCCTCGCCGCCCGTCCTAGCGGCGCTACCGCCCGCGGAGCGCTATTCGCCGCCGCCGCAGGCCTATGAAACCCCGCCGGAGGCAGAACCACCGGCGCCCGTGCGCATGAGGCCCGGGCCGCCCCGTTACATCACCGCCGGCAAGGTGGTCGAGGCGCACGGCATGTTCCGCGACTATGAGGTCAAGAAGCACGACCACATCGACGCCATAGCCAGGGAACTTGGCATCACGCGCAAGATCATCGTCGATGAGAACCATCTGAAAGCGCCCTACGCCATCCGACCGGGTGACGTGCTCAAGGTGCCGGTGGCCAAGGCCTATGTGGTTCAGTCCGGAGACACCTTGACCACCATCGGCAAGCGGTTCGACGTCGGGCCAGAAGGTCTTGCCTCATTGAATGAGATGTCGGTCCGCAAGCCATTGAAGGCCGGGCAGAAAGTTGCTCTGCCTGTGGACTTCAAGGATCGCGGGCCAACCCGCGTGCGCGGCGCGATGGTGGTCGACACCCGTCCGCAGGCTTCCGTGCCCAAGCTGGCCCGGCGGGAACGCGAGCCTCAGCCTGCCGCTCCGGCGCCTTCGAGCTATTATGCGCATCAGTCCCAGGGCCAATCGCCGTACCAGTCTCGGACCCAGACGCAGACTCAGGCGCGGCCCGAACCTCAGCCTCTGACGCCCTTGGCGTCTCGAGCGATGACGCCAGAGCAGGCTTATCCACCCGCTCCGCCTCGCGAAGCGGCAACGGCCCCGGTCCAGTCGCCATCTGCCGCCTCGGACGTGGCCGCCGCCGCGCGCGGGCGATTTATATGGCCGGTGCGCGGCTCGATTCTGTCGGCCTTCGGGATCAAGGGGATGGGCCGCCGCAACGATGGCGTCGACATCGGCGCGCCCATGGGCGAGGTGGTCCGCGCCGCCGCCGCCGGCGATGTCGTCTACGCAGGCGATCAGGTGCCGGGATTTGGCAATCTCGTCCTGGTCAAGCACCCCGATGGCTGGGTTACCGCTTACGCTCATCTCGAAAAGGTCAGCGTCCAGATGCGCCAGCAGATCGCCCAGGGCGCCGAGATCGGCCAGGTCGGCCAGACCGGCGGCGTCGACCAGCCTCAGCTACACTTTGAGATTCGTTACGCCCCGACGCCCCAGGAAAAGGCCAAGCCGGTCGACCCGATGCTGGTGCTGCCCAGGTAAGGGCGGCGGTTGAATGGTTCGCCTTGCGCCCCTTCCGTCACGGCGCTGATCGCGCCGCGACACCTTCCCCGCTTCGCGGGGCAGGAGTTTAGGTTAAAATCCTCCCCCGCAAGCGCAGCGCGACGGGGGA
>DATCCB010000027.1:0-9474 GCA_036511515.1 Caulobacteraceae bacterium
CTAGGGGATGCACACATCTTTTTTCTTGGGTTGATGACTGGAATGTGAGTGTCGCCGGGTGACCGACGCGTGATTCTCCCTGTGTCGCGCAGGGGAGAACGCGGCGATGTCTGTTTCGATGTCCTTGGGGACGTTCGGTGACGAACGGCTCGAAAAAAGGGGGTCCAGATTCTGGACCGCATGGTGTCGCGAGAGAGTGTCTGCCTACGCCGGCTGGCCGGCGGCGAGCGGCGCGGGATCATCGGTTTTTGGCGATTTCTGTCGAACCCCCGGGTGACGGTGGAGCGGTTGATCGAGGGATGGGGCGCGGGGGCTTCGGCGGCCTGCGCGGGGCGCCACGTGTTGGCGATCCAGGACACCAGCGAGATCAACTTCAGCACCACGCCGGAGCGGCGGCGAGGCTTGGGCGAGATCGGCAAGGGCCGGGGCCGGGGCGCGCTTCTGCACGCGATGCTGGGCCTGGACGCCGAGACGGGGGGTGTTCTGGGCCTGGTCGCCGGGCGGGTGTGGACCCGCGGCGGGCGGGTGGAGATCCCCCACGCTGAACGATCGCTGTCCGACAAGGAATCGGAGCGTTGGCTGAGTACGGCGCAGGCCGCCAAGGGCGTGCTGAAACCCGCCGCGATGGTGACCGAGGTCAGCGACCGAGAGAGCGACATCTACGCCAAGTGGGTGCGCGTGCCTGCCCCTGGCTTCCATATCCTGACCCGGGCCACGCATGACCGTCCCCTTCAGGGCGGCGGCAAGCTGTCGACGGCGGTGTTGATCGCGGCCGGAGAGGCGGTGGTGGATCTGCGTGCGCGGCCGGGCCGCCCGGCGCGCGCCGCCAGGTTGGTGGCCGGCTATGGACGGGTGTGCGTCGTACGGCCCCACAACACCATCGAGACGGGCCTGCCCAGGACCGTGACCTTGACCCTGGTGCAGGTCACCGAGGTCGATCCGGCGGCGGGCGCCGAGCCGATCCTGTGGCGGCTGCTCACCACCCACGAGGTGACGGACGAGGCCATGGCTTGGCGGGTCGTGCGTTGGTACCGCCAGCGTTGGGCCATCGAGCAGTTCTTCCGCACCCTCAAGCAGCAGGGTCTTCAACTCGAGAATAGCCAACTGGATACCGCCGAGCGCCTGCTCAAGCTGATCGCCATCGCCGCCCAGGCCGCCGCCATCATCATGCAGTTGGTGCAATCCAGGGACGGCCGATCCGAACAGGACGCCGCTGTCGCCTTCAGCTCCGAGGAGATCGACACGCTCAGGGCGCTCGTCCCTACCCTCGAAGGGAAAACCGCCCTCCAGAAGAACCCGCATCCACCCGCCTCCCTCGCCTGGGCGGCCTGGGTCATCGCCAAACTCGGCGGTTGGGATGGTTATCCAAAGTCCAAACCGCCAGGACCGATCACATTCCGCCACGGTCTACAGTACTTCCAGGCCGTCGCCCACGGACGCCAACTCAGAGATGTGTGAATCACCTAGCGCGGGAGGAGAAGGGGTTTACGGCTTCCCCCCGCCAGGCCTGGCTGTTGCCGATCCCGGCGCCCGTCAACTCTCTCCGCTCGTCCCCGGCGCCGGCGATCTCGAAGGCATCGATGACGCAGTTTTGGACCGGATCGTCGTCGCCGCACCACCGGGGACGCTGGAACGACGGTTCGTCCTGGCCCATGCGCTGCGCGCTCTTCGTCCGGGCGGCGAACTTCTGGCCACGGCCCCCAAGGACAAAGGCGGCGCGCGGCTGCGTGGCGAACTGGAAGCATTCGGTTGCACCGTCAACGAGACCGCCAAACGCCATCAGCGCCTGTGCCTGACCCGCGCGCCCGCGCAAGCCAGCGGCCTGGCCGCGGCCATCGAGGCGGGCGGACCGCGGATGGTGACCGATTTGGGACTTTGGTCGCAGCCGGGCGTTTTCAGCTGGGACCGGATCGATCCGGGCACTGCGCTTCTGCTCGGACGCCTCACCGACCTTGCCGGACGCGGCGCTGACCTCGGTTGCGGCATCGGCGTCCTGGCCCGCGCCGCCCTCGCCTTGCCGGAGGTGAGCGACATCGTCCTTATCGACATCGACCGGCGCGCCATCGCCGCCGCCTCGCGTAACATCGACGACCCCCGCGCCCGCTTCCTCCACGCCGACGCTCGCCACGCCGCCCCCGGACCGGCGGCGCTCGACTTCGTGATCATGAACCCGCCGTTCCACGAGGGTGGCGTATCCGAGCCGGCCCTTGGCCAGGCCTTAATCGCCGCGGCGGCGCGAATGCTGAGGACCGGCGGCGTCTGTCGGCTGGTGGCCAACGTCGCCCTGCCGTACGAAGCCGCGCTGGGCGCCAGTTTCAGCAAGGTCAGGCAACTGCACGAGGCCAACGGCTATAAGCTCATCGAGGCGCTGCGGTGAGCCCCCCTCGGGCGCGCCTCGACAGGCTGCTGGCCAATCTCGGCTACGGCTCGCGCCGCGAGGTCGCCGCCCTGGTGGCATCCCGCCAGGTGACCCTGGATGGCGCACCGCTCGCCGACCCCGCCGTCCGGATCGAGGTGAGCGCCGACCTGGCGCGTCGCATTCGCGTCGCCGGCGCACCGCTCGATCCGCCCGCGCCGTTCACCTTGATCATGCACAAACCGATGGGCCTGGTCTGTTCGCATCGTGAGCCGGGCCGCAGGATCTACGACTTGTTGCCCGCGCGCTGGCGGTCGAGGATGCCGGCGCTTTCCAGCGTCGGACGCCTCGACGCCAACACCACCGGCCTGCTGCTGATCACCGACGACGGCGATCTGTTGCATCGGATCATTTCGCCAAGGCGCCACGTGGCCAAGCGCTACCATGTGGTCCTCGACCGTCCCCTCGCCGGCCACGAGGCGGCGGTGTTCGCCGAGGGGCGTCTGACCCTGGACGGTGAGGCGCTCGAGCCGGCCCAGCTAGAGCCGCTGTCGGCGACCACGGCATGGCTGACAATCACCGAAGGCCGATATCACCAGGTGCGCAGGATGTTCTCGGCCGTCGGGCTCGAGGTCACCGGCCTCCACCGTGACCGGATCGGTGGATTGGACCTGCCCGCAGACCTCGCGCCGGGGCAGTACCGAGCGGCGACGGCGGCCGAGCAGGCTTTGGTGCTGGCCCGGTCAGACGCTGGTCAGTAGACGCCGTCGCTGTCGCTGGGCGGCTTGGCCTTAGCGGCTTTGTCGTCGCCGCTGGGATCATCGCCCACCGAGGCGGCGCCGCCGTCTCCCGGGCCAATCAGCACCGGTGGCCGGTTGACCGGAAGAGCCACAGCATCGGGCGTATCGCCATATTCGCGGTGCAAGGAATAGAACCGCGAGTGAACCCAGCCCGCTTGGCTGGGTGGCGGCGCCGCGGCCAGGGCCAGCTTGGCTGCGGGGGCCGGCGGCAAGGGCGCCGCCGCTGGGGGAGCCGCTGGCAAGGGCGCCATGGGCGCGGGCGCCATGATCGCCGCCATCGGCGCGGACGCTGGCCGAGGCGCCGGCGGGACTGGCGGAGCGTAGAAAATCTGGGGCGGCGGGGCCGCGGGCAGGCTCGCCACCGGTTGGACTGGCGGCAAAGGCGCCGCGACCGGCGTCGGCTGCGGCGCCGGCGTGGTCTTCCCGGCCCATTGCAGGAACCGGCCCCTGTAGGGTGCGGGCGATACGGGCGCCGCCCCGTCAGGGTCCGATGACAGCGCAGGAGTCGCGGGGCCGGCGCCATACCGGTCTTCGGCCGCGCTAGCCAGGACGGGCATGGCGACCAGGGCGAGAACCAGGGCAAGGCGCATGAGGGCGGCTTCCTCAAAGGACAGGTGTTGCTATCCTGCCTTGTAGCGCCTGCGGCTTAACTGGCGCCTAACGCCCCAGCCAGCGGGCCAGCAGGCGGCGCTCAAGGGCCGAAAACGCCGCATGCAGCGCGCCGCCCATCATCGCCAGGACCACAAGGGCGGCAATCATCCTGGCGGTCTGCAGCCGGTTGCCGGCCTCGAGAATGCGCCACGCGAGACCCTGCGATCCGCCCGAACCCGCGGCGAACTCGGCCACCACCGCGCCGACAAGCGAAAGGCCGACCGCCACCTTGTGCCCTTCGAGAAGAAACGGCACGGCCGATGGGATCCGAAGCTTGGCCAGCCCCTGCAGCGGCGTCGCGCCGTAGAGATCGAACAGTCGCTCCAGATCCGGGTCGCTGGCGGAAAGTCCCGCGACAGCCCCCGAATAGATGGGAAAGAAGGCGACAACGGCGGTCAGGGCCACCACCGCCGCCTTCGGGTGATCGATCCCCGCCCAGATCTGGATCAGCGGGGCCAGGGCGACGACCGGCGTCACCTGCAGAGCCACCGCCAGGGGTCCGACGGCGCGTTGCAGCGGATTGCTCAGGCTCGCGGCCAGGGCGATCGTGCAGGCGACGAAGCTGGCCAGCGCCAAGGCGATCATCGCCATGGCGAAGGTGTTCCAGGCAGAGGCCAGCAGCAGCGGGGCATTGGCGATAAGCGCCGCAGCGACAGCCGAAGGCGGCGGCAGCCGATAACTTGGTATTGCAAGAGCCCGGCAGGCGCCCTCCCATCCAGCGAGCAGGAGCCCGATCAGGATCCAGGGCGCGAGGCGGTCGGCCAGACGGTTCATCGCGGCTGCGCCATGGCCAGGGCGAGCTGATCGGAAACAGCCTCAGCCGCGCCCCTGAAGGCCGGCGTCGTGCGAAATCCCTTCGGCCTAGGCGCCGGCGAATCTGTGCGGGTCTCGGCCGCCAAGCGACCGGGACCTGGGGTCATGACCACGATGCGCGAGGCCATGTAGACGGCCTCCTCGACGCTGTGGGTGACAAAGACGATCGCCGGCCGGTACTTCGCCCATAGCGCCAGGACGTCATCGGCCAGGGCGCGCCGGGTTATCTCGTCCAGCGCCGCGAACGGTTCGTCGAGCAGCAGCAGCCTGGGATCGGTGACCAGCGCCCTGGCCAGGGCCACCCGCATGGCCATCCCGCCCGAGAGCTGCGCCGGCCGCGCTTCGCTCGCGTCCGCCAGGCCGACCTGGGCCAGGGCCGCGCGCGCGCGGGCGCGTCCCTCGCCCCGCGACGCGCCCGCCAGTTCGAGAGGCAGGGCGACGTTGGCGGACGCGCTGCGCCATGGGGCCAGAGTGGGCGACTGAAAGACCACCGAGGTCTCTCCACGCCCCGCCGTGCGCTTGACCGCGCCGCCGCCGGGCAGTTCCAGGCCGGCGAGCAGGCGCAACGCGGTCGACTTTCCGCATCCGGACGGTCCGACCAGGGCGACGATCTCGCCGGCGCCGATCGCGAAATCGAACGGCCCCAGCGCCCTGCCCCGGCCGGGATAGTCGACCGTAACGCCCGCGAGCGCGGCGATATCTACGGCGCGCGCCCCTTCCGTCACGGCGCTGGTCGCGCCGCGCCACCTTCCCCGCTCCGCGGGGCAGGAGTTTCATAATTCCGCCCCCGCTCTCTCGCGGGGGAGGGGAACCGCGCGCGCGGCGCGTGGTGGAGGGGGCGCATGCCCGGCAAACCCAACCGCCTCATTTCGCCATCGTCGGCAGGAAGGCCAGGGTGTAGGCGGCGCGGCAATCGACGGCTCCCGGATAGAGGCGCTGGGCCTTGGCCATGGCGCAGAAGCCCTGCCAGCGGGCGTCGGTCATCGCCCCAAGGCCGGAAATTTTCGCATCGCCCGAATCGACGATGCCGTAGGCGCGCATTGTCGCCCGCGCATGCGCCAAGACATCCTCGGTCATTTCGCGATTGTCCTTGAGGATCAAGGCGTCGGCGGGCCGAGGATCGCCCCACAAATAGGCCTTCCAGCCCGCCGCCGTCGCATCGACAAAGGCGCGCACGGCCGCCGGGCTGGCGGCGATCAGCCGGTCGGGGGCCAGGACCATGCCGCCGTAACTGGGATACCCATCGTCCGCCAGCAGGAACACCGCCGGCTTGATGTGCCCCTGGGTCTCCAGCGTGTAGGGCTCGGAGGTGACATAGCCCTGCTCGACCACCCGCTTGTCGGCCAGAAACGGCGCGTTGTTGAAGTTGTACTTGCGCACCTGATCGTCGCTTAAGCCGTACCTGGCTTTCAGCCAGGGCCAGAAGGCGCTGATCGAGGCGTCGGCCAGCAGGATAGGGTGGCCCTTCAGATCGGCCAGCGAGGCGATGCCGGCGTCCGGGTGGGCGATCAGCACCTGCGGATCCTTTTGCATGAACGCCGCCACCGCCTTCACCGGCACCTGCTCGGCGGCGAGATTCATCACCACGAAGCTGTTGGAGCCGACGCCCATGTCGACCGCGCCGGAGGCGACCAGTTGCGGCACATTCACGCCGGGGCCGCCCGGAACGATGGTCACCGCCAGCCCCCTGCGGGCATACTCGCCGTCGGCCAGCGCCTCGTAGTAACCGCCGAGCTCGGCCTCCGCCCGCCAGTCGGTGGCGAAGCGGATAGGCGTCGCGCCCGCCGGCGATCTGGCCGGGGCGGGCGAACAGGCGCCAAGGAGCGCGGCCACGGTCGCCGCGACGATGCAAAGTGCCTTCATGACCCCTCCGGACAACGCCGGGCGAAATTAGGCCGGCGCACGCGCCACGCCAAGGCCGGGCGTAGCTACCGTGGTTGGAGGGGGGCTCTGAGGTTTTCCGCGCTCCAGACGCGAGCGCGGGGCGGTCGTCCAGGTTGCCCTGAATGACCGCCCCCCACCCAAGTCCTCGCGGACTTGCGTCGTCGGGATCTGGGCCGGCTGGCCGAAAGCTTTGGGGTCGCCCCCTCTGCTCATGACCTCCGGACCCTGCATCCAGTCCCAGTTTCCAGGTCGCCCTGAAAACGATCGGGCTTTGGCTGCTTCCGGCGTCCCTCTCCTTGGACTTGCGTCCTTGAAGGTCGAAGCCGCCGGCTCCGTTGACAGTTGGAGAGTGCTCGCCACGGCCCCGCCCCGCAAGCGGTCTGGCGCAAAGGCCTGTGCGTGGTTTTCATTCCCCTGTTGGCAAGCTGTGGACAAGCTTCAGGCGCCGCGGGCGAGGCTGTCCTTCCTCTCCGCCAGGGTCAGCCAGGCCTCTTCGGCCGCCGCAAGACGGCGCTTGGCCCCCGCGAGCGCCCCGGTGGCGCGTTCGAAGGCGGCCGGTTCGCGACGATAGAGGCCGGGATCGGCCAGCGTCGCCTCCAAGCGCACGATTTCGGCTTCCGTGGCCGCAACGGCGCCTTCCAGCTCGGCGAGACGGCGCTCGTCCCTATAGGAGAGCTTGGAAGAGGGCGGGGGAACCCTCGCGGCGGACGCCGGGCGTAGCTTCATCGGCGCCGTCGGCGGCGCGGTCACGAGGAATCCCGGGTTCTGCGCCAGGAAGTCGCTCCAGCCGCCCGGCGTTTCGACCACCGCGCCACGGCCGTTCAGGGCGATGGTCGATGTGGCCAGGCGATCGATGAAGTCGCGGTCGTGGCTGACCAGGATCAGCGCCCCGGTGTAGTCGGCGAGGATTTCCTCAAGCAGGTCCAGCGTCTCCATGTCCAGGTCGTTGGTCGGCTCGTCCAGCACCAGCAGGTTCGATGGCGTCGCCAGGGCGCGGGCCAGCAGCAAACGATTGCGCTCGCCCCCCGAAAGGCTGGCCACCGGCTGGCGAAGCTGGTCCTCGCGGAAGAGGAAATCGCGGGCGTAGGCGGCGACGTGGCGGGGGGCGTCGCCGACCATGATCTGGTCGCCGCCCTGCGGCGCCAGCGCCTGCCAGAGCGTCATCGAGACATCGAGGTCGGCCCGCGTCTGATCGACATAGCCGATGTTCAGATTGGCCCCCAGTTTCACCGAGCCCGAGTCGGGCGGGGCGGCGCCGATCAGGATCCTGACCAGGCTGGTCTTGCCCGCGCCATTGGGACCGATGACGCCGACCCGCTCGCCGGCCATGATCCGTGTCGAAAAGTTCCTTATCAGCACCCGGTCGCCCCAGGCCTTGGCGATCGACCGGGCCTCGATCGCCCGGCGGCCGGACGGCGCGGCGAGATGCGCGCTCATGGCCAGTTCGCCCCGCGCCAGCCCCATGCGCTGCGCCTTTTCCTGGCGAAGGCCGATCAGCCGTCGGCGGCGACCCTCGTTGCGCGCCCGGCGGCCGGCGACCCCTCGCTCCAGCCAGTGCTGTTCGCGCGCCAAGCTCTCGTCGAGCTTCCGATCGGCCTTGGCTTCGGCCGCGGCAACGCTCTCGGCCCAGGCGTCAAAGGCGGCGAAGCCCTTGTCCAGCCGTCGCACGCGTCGACCCTCCAACCAGAAACACCGCTCCGTCACCCGTTCGAGAAAGGCCCGGTCGTGGCTGACGATCAGCGCCGCCGCCGAAGTCCTGGCGACCTTGGCCTCGAGGATTTCGATGGCCACGATGTCCAGGTGGTTGGTCGGTTCGTCGAGCAGCAGGACATCGGGGTCTTCGGCGAACGCCCTGGCCAGGGCGACCCGACGCGCCTCGCCGCCGGAGAGACCGTGCGTCGAAGCGGCCGGATCGAGGGCGAAGCCCTGCAGTTCGCTTTCGCCTCGATGGCGCGCGGCGCCGCCGGCGGTGACATGGTCTATGAGAGCCTTGCCTTCGAGCGCAGGCTCCTGGGCGACCACGGCGATCCTGAGCCCCGGCTGCACAAAGCGCTCACCCTCATCGGGCGCGGTCTGGCCAGCCAGGATGCGCAGCAGGGTCGATTTGCCGGCGCCGTTGCGTCCGACCAGCGCGCAACGCATGCCGGCCTCGAGGCCGAGGTCCACGGCTTCGAACATTGGCCGCGATCCGTCCGCCAGACAGACCCCGCGCAAGGCCAGGATGGGCGCCACCTTGCTTGTCTCGCTCCTGCAGCCGCTACCGATCGCTGCATATAGGGTCTAGGACAGCGCCCTGATGGCGACAAAACCGTTTTGGGAAGCCAAATCCCTGCGAGAGATGACTCCTGGCGAATGGGAAAGCCTTTGCGACGGCTGCGGCCTGTGCTGCCTGATCCGCTTCGAGGACGAGGACACCGGCGAGATCACGCCGACCCGGGTTGCCTGTCGCCTGTTCGATAGCGACCGCTGCCGCTGCACCGACTATGCCGGACGGAAGGCCCGGGTCCCCGACTGCATCAAGCTGACGCCCGGCAACATCGACGCCTTGCCCTGGATGCCGCTCAGTTGCGCCTACCGGCGCCTGAACGAGGCCAAGCCGCTGCCGCTCTGGCATCCGCTGATCACCGGCGATCCAGAGAGCGTGCATGCCGCCGGCGTCTCGGTGCGTGGCCAGACTGTCAACGAGGCCACGCTGGCCGATCCGGCCGACGCCATGGCCTTCGCCGCGCCGGACCTGCTCGAGGATCGAAGCTAGGGCATCGTCCCACCAGATTGGTCCGGCCTTGCGCCCCTTCCGTCACGGCGCAAGGAAAAGCGCCGCGCCACCTTCCCCGCGTTGTGCGTGTGAAGGATTCCCTCGTCGAGGGCTTTGTGATTCCCTGAGGGTATATTTTCGGGGAGGTGGTGATGACGGACGGTGTGCGGGTGGTTCGGCCGGACCGATCGCAGCTTTCGTGGGATCTTGTCGAT
>DATCCB010000028.1:0-74315 GCA_036511515.1 Caulobacteraceae bacterium
GGACGGCGCCTTCTTCACCTGCCGCGAGGCCTGCAAGCATATGATCGCCCGCGCGCAAGGGGGCGACCCCGGCGGCTCCATCGCCGTCACCGCTTCACTCGCCGCCATCGAGGGGGCGGCGCGCAACGAGGCCTACGCCGCCACCAAGGGCGGGGTGATCTCGATGATGCGGTCGATCGCGGTCGAACATGCCCGTTACGGCGTACGCGCGAACGCCATCCTGCCCGGCTGGATCGCCACCGACATGACCGCCGGCGCGCAGACCTCGCCGGCGTTCGCAGAGAAGGTCATTCCCCGCGTTCCCGCCCGTCGCTGGGGCGAGCCGGCCGATTTCGGCGGCATCGCCGTCTATCTGGCCTCCGACGCCTCCCGCTACCATTCAGGGGACACCTTCGTCATCGACGGCGGCTATTCGATCTTCTGAGGCTCGCCTTCTCCCGCAAGGCGAGACGGGCTAGTCTGGCGTTTCGCATTGCCTGAGGGGCCTGCCGTGATTGCAATCTTTCCGATCGCCCTGGCTGTCCTGGCGATCGTCCTGGCGCTGTCGGCGATCAAGATCGTGCCCCAGGGCTATGAATACACTGTCGAGCGCTTCGGCCGCTACACGCGCACGCTCAAACCCGGGATCACCATCCTGATGCCGTTCATGGACGCGGTGCGCCGCAAGGTCAGCGTCATGGAGCAGGTGCTCGACGTGCCGCGCCAGGAGGTGATCACCAAGGACAACGTCACCGTCCAGGTCGACGCCATCGTCTTCATCCAGGTGATGGACGCCGCGGCGGCGGCCTATCGCGTGGCCAATCTGAACTACGCCATCGGCCAATTGACGATGACCAACCTGCGAACCGTGGTCGGCTCGATGGAACTGGACGAGGTGCTTTCGCAGCGCGACCAGATCAACACCCGGCTGCTCACCGTCATCGACGAAGCGACGGGGCCCTGGGGCGTCAAGGTCGCCCGCATCGAGATCAAGGACCTGCAGCCGCCGCCCGACATCACCAACGCCATGGCGCGGCAGATGAAGGCCGAGCGCGAAAAGCGCGCGGTGATCACCGAGGCCGAAGGCGAGCGGCAGGCCGCGGTGACGCGGGCCGAAGGCGCCAAGCAGTCTGCCATCCTCCAGGCCGAGGGCCGCAAGGAGGCCGCCTACCGTGACGCCGAAGCGCGCGAACGCTCAGCCCAGGCCGAAGCGGCGGCGACCAAGAGCGTCTCGGACGCCATCGAGGCGGGCAGCGTCAATGCCCTGAACTACTTCGTCGCCCAGAAGTACGTCGAGGCCTTCGCCAAACTGGCCGATTCGCCCCAGCAGCGCACGGTGATCGTGCCCACGGACATGGGCGCCATCGCCGGTTCGATCGCCGGCATCTCCGAGCTGATCAATGCCGCGCGCGACGGCCCCCGGGGCCCGGCCGGATCGGCGCCGCCGCCTCGTCGGCCCGCCGCGCCGCTGACGCCGGCCACGCCGCCCCCAGGCGCCTAGGGCATGCACGCGATCGACGCCTTCTATTTCGCCAATCCGTTCTGGGTCTGGCTGGCCATCGGCGCGGCGTTCCTGGCCGCGGAACTGGCCACCGGCTCGGGATGGCTGCTCTGGCCTGCCGGGTCGGCGGCCATCGTCGCCTTCACGGCCCTGGCGATCCGCCTTGGCGGCCTTGGCGAGCTGGCCCTGTTCGCGGCGGCAACCATCGTCACCACCTACGTCGGCCGGCGCTTCATGCCGAGCGCGCCCAGCGGCGGGCTGGACATCAACGATGCCCAGTCCCGGCTCGTCGGCCGCCAGGCCGAGGCGGCGGCGGCGTTCGCCGCGGGCCTGGGTCGCGTGTTCGTCGACGGCAAGGAATGGGCGGCCGAGCTCGACGGCCCCGGCCCCGTTGCAGCCGGCGCCAAGCTCGAGGTGGTCGCGGTTTTGGGCGGCGCTCGGCTGAAAGTTCGCGAAAGCTAGTGTCCTTATCGATTCCGAAGTTCGCCACCGGCGGCCGCAAACGCTCGCGAACTTCGGAATCGGGACACTAGCCTAGACCCTACTTCCGCGATTTTTCCAGGGCGGCCAACTGGCGCTGCATGGCATCCATCTGCGTTTTCAGCTCGGTCAGCGAGCCGGCCTCCGCGGAGGACTTGGCCAACGGGGCCGGAGCCGGGGCCGGGTCGCTCTCATCGCCGCGCAGGGCAAAGGGCGAAAACATCCGCATGGCCCGGTCGAACAGGGCGATGTTCTGACGGATCTGCTCATCGAATCGTCCGGCGCCCGCGGGGGTCAGGGCTGCGATCTGTCCGCGCGCCCGCGTCTGCTGGCGAATGAAGGTGTCCAGCGACAGCTCGAGGAAGCTGGGCAGGAAAGCCTGCATGCGGTCTCCGTAGAAGCCGATCAGCTGGCGGAGAAACTGGATGGGCAGCAGGTTCTGGCCCCGACCTTCCTCCTCGAAAATGATCTGGGTGAGCACCTTGCGAGTGATGTCGTCGCCGGTCTTGGCGTCGTAGACGACGAAATCGACCCCCTCCTTGACCATGGTCGAGAGGTCTTCGAGGGTGATGTAGGCGCTGGTCGCCTTGTTGTAGAGACGCCGGTTGGCATACTTCTGAATCGTCACGCGCTCGGCGGTCTCTGGACGCGCTGAAGGGTCCGTCTGGGTCGGCATTGGGGTTCCTGAACGAAACGTCTGACGACGCATATTGCATTGCAGTATCTCTCATTGCCGCCGGGCACGCCAGATCGCCGCCGCCGAAGCGGGGTTTGTAGTGACGAGGCCCGCGCGATTGGGCATGGTGAAATTGCCATTCGTCGCCCGACCACGGAGCCGTTCATGCCCGACATCGTCATCGTTTCCGCCGCCCGCACGCCTGTGGGCTCGTTCAACGGTGCGCTCGCCACCCTGGCCGCCCATCAACTGGGCTCGATCGCCATCGGCGCGGCGATCGAGCGGGCCGGCCTGTCGCCCAGCGATGTGGACGAGGTGATCATGGGACAGGTTCTGCAGGCCGGCGCCGGCCAGGGCCCCGCGCGTCAGGCGTCGGTGAACGCCGGCGTTCCGGTCGAAAGCCCCGCCTGGAGCGTCAATCAGCTCTGCGGCTCCGGCCTTCGCGCCGTGGCCCTCGGCGCCCAGCAGATCGCGGCCGGCGATGTCGACATCGTCGTCGCCGGCGGCCAGGAAAGCATGAGCCAGTCTCCGCACGCGGCGAACCTGCGCGGCGGCCAGAAGATGGGCGACCTCGGATTTGTCGACACCATGATCAAGGACGGATTGTGGGATGCCTTCCACGGCTATCACATGGGCCAGACGGCCGAGAATATAGCTTCCCGCTGGCAGATCACCCGCGAGGATCAGGATCGTTTCGCGGTGGCCTCGCAGAACAAGGCGGAGGCGGCGCAGAAGGCGGGCCGGTTCACCGGCGAGATCGCACCGGTGACCATCAAGGGTCGTAAGGGCGACACCATCGTCGACCAGGACGAATTCATCCGTCACGGGACGACCTATGAGAGCATCAGCGGTCTGCGACCGGCCTTCGCCAAGGAAGGGTCGGTGACCGCGGCCAATGCCTCGGGCCTCAACGACGGAGCGGCCGCCGTGGTGCTGATGAGCGCCGACGAAGCAGCCAAGCGAGGCCTGAAGCCCCTGGCCAGGATCGCCTCGTGGGCCCACGCCGGCGTCGATCCGGAGATCATGGGCACCGGCCCCATCCCGGCCACCCGCAAGGCCCTGGAAAAGGCGGGCTGGACGGTCGCCGACCTGGATCTGATCGAGTCGAACGAGGCTTTCGCGGCCCAATCGCTGTCCGTGGTCCGCGAGCTGGGCTTCGACGTCGCCAAGGTCAATGTCAACGGCGGCGCGATCGCCATCGGCCATCCCATCGGCGCGTCGGGGGCTCGAATCCTGACCACCTTGCTG
Organism: Caulobacteraceae bacterium; assembly: GCA_036511515.1. Classification (GTDB taxonomy): domain Bacteria; phylum Pseudomonadota; class Alphaproteobacteria; order Caulobacterales; family Caulobacteraceae; genus Acaudatibacter. Next base: position 3,885 of record DATCCB010000028.1, read on the forward strand.
CATGAGATGAAACGGTCGGGCGCGAAGAAGGGCCTGGCCACGCTTTGCGTTGGCGGCGGCATGGGCGTGGCCATGTGCGTCGAGGCGATGTGAGAGGGGATGGCCATGACCAGAACAGCGTTTGTCACCGGAGGCACCCGGGGCATCGGGCGGGCGATCAGCGCAAGGTTGAAAGCGGCGGGCTACAAAGTAGCTGCGGGCTATGCCGGCAATGAGGTCGCCGCCCAGGCCTGTTCGAGCGAACTTGGGGTGTTGGTGATCAAGGGCAACGTCTCTTCCTTCGACGACTGCGCCGCCGCGGTGGCCAAGGCCGAGGCTGAGCTGGGTCCCGTGGACGTGCTGGTCAACAACGCCGGCATCACCCGCGACGCCATGCTGCACAAGATGACCGAGGCGCAGTGGACCGAGGTGATTCGTGTTAACCTCGCCTCGATCTTCAACATGACCCGCAATGTCATCGAGGGCATGCGTGAGCGGGGGTACGGCCGGATCATCAATATCAGCTCCATCAATGGCCAGAAGGGCCAGATGGGGCAGACCAACTATTCCGCGGCCAAGGCCGGAATGATCGGCTTTTCCAAGGCCTTGGCTCAGGAGAACGCCAAGAAGGGCATCACCGTGAACACCATCGCCCCTGGCTATATCGATACTGAGATGGTCATGGCCGTGCCCAAGGCGGTGCTCGATACGATCATCGCCGGCATCCCCGTGGGACGGCTGGGCATGGCTGACGAGATCGCCCGGTGCGTGGCGTTCCTGGCCGCTGAGGACGCCGGCTTCATCACCGGCGCCACCCTGAGCGTCAACGGCGGCCAGTACATCAGCGGGTAGCGAGCGCCGTGCCTCGGGTCCCAAAAACGCCCTGATCGCGGACCATGGGCTTACCAATGGCGTCGGTTTCCAGGGCCTTCGACGGCAGAGCTGCCATCGCCGCGGCGTTCGTCGCGGCGAGCCTGTGCGGGCTGGGTCAATCGGCGCTCGCCTCGCCGGAGTGGCTGCGCAAAGCCTGGGGCGCGGCGCACGGCGAAGACGGACGCCAGAGACTCGCCCCGCCCGTGGCCAAATATGAAATCGACGAGGGCGGCGCCTTTATCCTCGACCGAAGCGGCCGCCGGCCGTTGCTGAAATTCGAGGAGAGCCCCGAGGTGTGGGTGCTGGCGGTCTCGCGGGGACCGCGAGGCGACACAATCTACCGGGACGATACGGGCGATATGATGCTGCGCGCCACGGAGCTGGGCGGCATGACCGTATTCACGCCCAGACGGCCGGAAGGCTCAGCCGCGGCGATGGCCGGCGCGTCGCTCCCTTTGCGCCTCGCATCGGTCGGACCCCTGGCGCTCTACCAGCGAATTCTCCAGGCCAGCGTCCGTTCGAGCCGCGCCGCGCAGCATCTGGTCGGCTTCGATGCGCCCGAAGCCGATGCGGGGTCCGATGGCTTGATCGCCGACGCCGCCGCGGTGGCCGCGGAAGCGCTGGTCAGCCTGGCAACCAGGCAAGGGGGCAAGGCAGCTCTGGCGCGCGTGCAGAAGGTCGACCTGGTGAAAGGCGGCCGACCGCAGGTGATGTCGCGAGGCGGGATGATCATCATCACCATCGTGCCAGCCCTTGGTGTCGCCGGACGCCCGTCCTCTGAGCGCATTTTACGCGCCGTCGGCGCGCGGTGAGCTGATCCTCAGCCGGTGAAATCATCCTTGGCCGCGCGCACGGCGGCGAAGGTTTCAAAGTCGGCCGCGCCGCTCTTGCCGACCCGTCCGGCGAGTTCCGGCGCGCGCAGGAATGGGTTGGTGGCCTTTTCCAACCCGATGCTGGTGGGCACGGTCGGCTCGCCGCGCGCCCGGGCCGCAAAGACCTGGTCGGCGCGGGCCTTCAGCGCCGGCCCGTCGTCGAGGCTGAGGGCGAACCTTGCGTTGGCGGCGGTATATTCGTGGGCGCAGTAGACCTGGGTATCCTCCGGCAGAGCCGCGAGACGCTGCAGGCTGGCCCACATCTGCTGCGGCGTGCCTTCGAACAACCGACCGCAACCGAGCGCGAACAAGGTGTCGCCCACGAAGGCGATCCGGTCGGCCGCATCGAAATAGGCGATGTGGCCCAGTGTGTGGCCGCCGCTTTCGATGACCTGGAATCGGGTTTCCCCCAGCTCGACGGTATCGCCGCCACAGACCGTACGATCCAGGGGCGCAATGCGGGTGACCTCGGCCGGCCCGACCACCTTGGCCCCCGTCGCCGCTGTGACGGCCTGGTTGCCCCCCGCGTGATCGGGATGCCAATGGGTGTTGAAAATGAAGTCCAGGCCCCATCCGGCGTGTTTCAATTCCGTCAGGATGGCCTTGGCGTCCGGCGTATCGACACAGGCGGTCAGGCCGCTGGCCTGGTCACGGATGACAAAGCCATAATTGTCTTTCAGGCACGGAAACTGGCGAACCATGAGTGGCATTTGGGAGCGACTCCTCGGAGCGGGACGGCTAACGGCGGCTAGCTTATACTAGGATCACCAACATTGGGCGGAGAGCGCGATTGCGCCAGGGCATCCCTGAATTGCGCGCTTTCTATGCCTCCGCTCTGGGAAGGGCGGCGCGCGAAATGGTGGCGCGAAAGGTCGCCGAGGCGTGGGGAGGATGCGCCGGCCTCGATGTGCTGGCGCTCGGCTATGCCACGCCGTTCATCGGCGACATCGGTGGCGAGCCCGGACGCGCCATCGCGGTCATGCCCGCGGCGCAGGGTGTCGAGACCTGGCCCGCGCAGGGCCGCAACCGCGCCTGTCTGGCCGACGAAATGGCCTTGCCGCTTCCCAACGCCATGTTCGATCGCATTCTCGCGGTCCATGCCCTCGAGGAGAGCGACAGCCCGCTTGGATTGCTCGGCGAAGCGGCCCGCGTGCTGGCGCCCGCCGGTCGGATGATCTTGGTGGTCGCCGCACGCCACGGGCCATGGGCCCATGGCGAAGGCAGCCCCTTTGGCCACGGCCGGCCGTACAGCCGAGGCCAACTGGAAGCCTTGGTCCGCGAAGCCGGCCTCGAGCCCCTGGGTTGGACCCGGGCCCTTTATGCGCCTCCGCTGGGCTGGGCGGCGCGTTGGGCCGGCGCCTTCGAACAGGCCGGGGCGCTGGTCTGGCCGCCTTTCGCCGGTCTGGTGTTGATGGAGGCGGCCAAGCAGACCTTTGCGATCCGTCCGAAGGGGCGCACCGCCCGCGCCGCGGCTCGCGGAATCTTCCAACCTGTTCCGGCGGCGAACGCGCCGTCGTCTTGGCCGGCGCCTGGAAATGCGCCAACACTCGCTTGCGCCTCACGTGGGAAGGATGCAATCGATGAAGATGCTCATCGCCATCATCAAGCCTAGCCGGCTGGATGCAGTGTTGGAGGCGGTGACCTTGGCCGGCGCGTCGGGCCTGACGGTGACCGAGGTGCGCGGCTATGGACGGCAGAAAGGCAAGACCGAAGTCTATCGCGGGGCGGAGTACGAGGTGAAGCTGCTGCCCAAGGTCCGCCTCGACATAGCCGTCGCCGACGATATGGCCGCCAAGCTCGTCGCAGCGGTCTCCCAGGCGGCGAACACGGGCAAGATCGGCGACGGCAAGGTTTTCGTCATCAGCGTGGAATCGGCTCTTCGCATCAGGACCGGCGAACTGGGTGACGCCGCGATCAGCGACTAGTCGGCCGCTTCATCGGTTGTCGCGGGGTTCCGATCGCGGCGGCTCAGAATGAATAGCGCCGTCTCCGCTCGCCAGTTTTCCAGAGGTCTCCTGGGATCGATCGGCCGCGCCCGTTTGCCGGCGACCAAGGCGGCGCAGGCATCGATCCTCAAACCGAGGTCGTCGCACAGGCCGATGAAATCGCGCACGGTGCACAGGTGAATATTGGGCGTCGACCACCACGGCTCGGGCAGCGCGCCGGTTACCGGCATGCGCCCGTGAGCCAGAAGGTCCAGTCGCACGCGCCAGTGTCCGAAGTTGAGCACCGAGACGATCGCCTGCCTGCCGATACGCAGCAGTTCGCCAAGGACGTGGCGGGGGTTGATGACCTGCTGCAAGGTCTGCGACAGGATCGCGTAGTCGAAGGCCATGGCCGGGAAATAGTCCAGGTCGCGGTCGGCATCGCCCTGCAGCACCGAGAGCCCCCGCGCCAGACAGGCCGATACCCCCTCTGGACTGATTTCCATGCCCCGCCCGTCGACGTGGTTTTCGCGCACCAGCAGTTCAAGCAAAGCCCCTTCGCCGCAACCGACATCGAGAACCCGGGCGCCCTTTCGCACCAGACGGCTGATTTCGGCGAAGTCGTCGCGCGGGCCTGCGTTCACGGCCGGCCCCAGACCAGCGCCGCCGCGTTCAGAAAGCCGCCCAGCGCGGCGCGGAGCGCCGGTTCGTCGAGGAGAAAGGCGTCGTGGCCCTTGTCGCTGTCGATCTCCACGAAGCTCGCCCTGGCCCCGGCGGCATTGAGGGCGCGCAGCACCAGGCGGCTCTCGGCGGTCGGGTAGAGCCAATCGGACGTGAAGGAAAACAGACAGAACCGCACTTCAGCAGCCTGTGCGAAGGCTTTCGTCAGATCCCCGCCATAGGGCGCCGCCAGGTCGAAGTAGTCCATCGCCCTGGTGATGTAGAGATAGGAGTTGGCGTCGAACCGCCCGACGAAGCTCACGCCCTGGTGGCGCAGATAGCTCTCGACCTGAAAGTCGGCGTCAAATCCCCACGAAAGTCCGTCGCGCTGAAGTTCGCGGCCGAACTTCCGCTGCAGGGCCGCCTCGGAAAGATAGGTGATGTGGGCCGCCATGCGGGCGACGGCGAGGCCCTTCTCCGGACGCACGCCATTGGCCGCATAATCGCCGCCGCGCCAGTCCGGATCGGCCATGATCGCCTGGCGACCAACCTCGTGGAAGGCGATGTTCTGAGGCGAATGGCGCGCCGCGGCGGCGATGCACACCGCGCAGAAGACCCGCTCGGGATAGTCGCTCGCCCATTGAAGGACCTGCATGCCGCCCATCGATCCGCCGACGACGGCGAACAGCCGCTCGATGCCCAGGGCTTGCACGAGCATCGCCTGGGCGCGGACCATGTCGCCGATGGTGATCCCGGGAAAGGCGAGGCCATAGGCGGCGCCCGTCGCCGGATCGATTGAAGAGGGACCGGTCGTTCCCATGCACCCGCCAACGACGTTGGAACAGATGAGGAAGTGACGCTCGGGATCGAGCGTCTTGCCCGGCCCGACCATGACATTCCACCACCCGCTCTTGCCGGTAGAGGGATGGACAAGCGCCGGATGCTGATCGAGCGTAAGGGCGTGACAGATGAGAATGGCGTTGGAGCGCTCGCGATTGAGGGCGCCATAGGTTCGGTAGGCAATGGTGAGCGGTGAAATCTGGCCGCCTGAATCCAGGCGAAGCGGGGCGTCCGCAGCAAAGACCATCACCTCGCCCGCCGACGCTTGATTCGCCGCCATTGTTTCGCTCGAGACCATCAGCGCCTAGGGCTGCGGAAAGGCCGCGGCTGTCAACGGGCCGTGGAGGCGCTATGAGGGGGGCGAGGGGGATGAGACCGGTTCATGCGCCGCTTGATTTTGTTTCGCCACGGCAAGGCTGAAGCCGGCTCGACGGGCGGCGGCGACGTCAATCGGCCGCTCGCTCGCCGGGGCCGCGAGGACGCGGCCATAATGGGCCGCCTGCTGGCCGGGCAAGGCCTGGCGCCGGATCTGGGCCTGGTCTCCTCGGCTTTGCGCGCCCGGCAGACATGGGACAGCGCCCGAACGGCCTTTCCGCATGCGCGACTTCAGGTCTTGCCTGGGCTCTACGATGCCTCGGCCGAAGCGGTGATGGCGCAAGTCGAGGCGGCTGACGGCTCGGCCGCGACCCTGATGGTCGTCGGTCACAATCCCGGCTTGCAGGAATTGGCGGTGAGTCTGGTCGCCGAAGCCGGGAGCGCCGCGTCCGACATCACCCGTATCGCGGCCAAGTTTCCCACAGCATCGATCGCCATCTTTGCCGCCGACGCGGCCGGGCGCTGGGTGTTCGATGACCTTTTGCTGGCGCGGGACCACGGCGGCGAAGGCGGCTAGGTGAGCCTGATCTACAAGATTTTGGCGCGATCGGAGTGGGACGAGGCGCTGGCGAGCGGGTATTTTGTCGGGTCCACTGTCGATCTGGCCGACGGCTTCATTCACTTTTCGACTGGGACCCAGGCGCCGGCGACAGCCCGGCTGCACTTTGCCGGCGGCTCGGATCTGATGCTGCTTTCCGTCGAGGCGACCCGCCTGGGCGAGACGTTGCGCTGGGAGGCCGCCCGTAATGGCGATCTATTTCCGCATCTTTACGGGCCGCTGGCCGTCGCCGAAGTGGTCGACGCAAGGCCCGCGCCGACGGTGGCGGACGGAACGATCGACCTTGGCGATTTGACCAGATGAGCACCTGGCACGCCGTCGTGGCAGGCTGTTTGCGAAACCTCGATCCCGAGACAGCCCACCGCCTGACCATCGCCGCGCTGAAGCTGGGTCTTGGACCCCGCGATCACGGTCCAGCCGACCCCGCGCTGGCGACGCACATCGCCGGCGTACGCCTATCAAACCCCATCGGGGTGGCGGCGGGATTCGACAAGAACGCCGAGGCGCCCGGGGCCATGGTCGACGCCGGCTTTGGATTTATCGAATGCGGCACGGTGACGCCGGCGCCGCAGGCAGGCAATCCTCGACCACGCCTGTTCCGCCTTTCCGCGGATCGCGCGGTAATCAATCGCATGGGTTTCAACAATCGGGGCCTGGAAGCGTTCGCCGCATCCCTTGCGGCGAGGCGAGCTGGCCTGGTCGTCGGGGCCAACATCGGGGCCAACAAGGATTCGGTCGATCGGCCCGGCGACTATGTGAAGGGTCTCAAGAGGCTCTGGGGCCTGTGTGACTATTTCACTATCAACGTCTCATCGCCCAACACCCCTGGGTTGCGCGATCTGCAAGGGGGCGCCGCTCTGGACGATCTGCTCGGCAGGGTGAACGAAGCGCGACGCCAACTGCCGCAACCCCGCCAAACCCCGGTGTTGTTGAAGCTGGCCCCCGATTTGGACGACTCCCGCGTTGAAGCCATCGTCGCCGCCGTGCTGCGCCACGATGTTCAGGGCCTGGTGATCGCCAATACAACCCTCGCCCGCCCTACCGATCTGCGCAGTCGCCACCGCGCGCAGCCCGGCGGCCTGTCGGGCCGGCCGCTGATGGGGCCAGCCACGCGCCTGTTGGCGCTGTTCCATGAAGCGGCTCTCGGCAAGCTTGCGCTCGTCGGGGTCGGTGGAATCGCCTCTGGGGCCGACGCCTATGCCAAGATCCGGGCCGGCGCGTGCGCGGTGCAGCTCTATACGGCGCTTGTCTTCACCGGCCCGAACCTGGTGAGGCGCATGCGCAGTGACCTTTCGGCTCTACTGCGCGCCGATGGCTTTTCCCAGCTTGGCGAGGCGGTTGGGGCCCGTTGACGGTGGCTCGCGCATTGCGCCGTTTTGGGCCCATCGTGCTCATCCTCTGCCTGTTGGCCGCGATCCTGGCGACCGGCGCGTGGCGGCGGCTGTCGCTGGCGCAATTGACCAGTCATCGCGCGACCCTGAGCTTGTTGGTCGCCCATCGTCCGGTGGTGAGCCTCTTGATCTTCGTTGGCGTCTTCACGGCGGTTGTCGTCGCCTGTACCCCGGGCCCCGGCTTCATGGCCGTCGCCGGGGGCTTCCTGTTTGGGCCCTGGCTGGGCGGCGCCGCGAGCCTGGCGTCCTGCATCCTGGGCGCGAGCCTGGTCTTCCTGGCGTGTCGCACCGCGTTCGGCGATTGGGCGATCGAACGCGCCGGCCCGCTTGCCCGTCGTATAGAGGCCGGCTTTTCGGCCAACGCTTTTTCGTATCTGCTGACTCTGCGGCTGATTCCGATCGTGCCGTTTTTTGCGACAAACATCGCCGCGGGCCTCGCCAGGGTGCGGCTGCGCGACATGGTGGGCGCCACGCTGATCGGCACCGCCCCGGTCAGTTTTGTTCTTGCCGGCCTTGGCGCGGGCCTCGGCGGCCTCTTCGATCGCGGAGTCACGGCGGATGCCGGCCTAGTCTTAAGGCCGCAGATTCTGCTCCCGCTCAGCGCTCTGGCGCTGCTCTCGGCCGGCCCGATCGCCTGGCGCATGGTCAGATCGCGACGGCGGCGATGAGCGCCGGCGCGCCCGGTTTCATTGCTCCGCTCCGCCCGGTGCAGTAACCCACCTCCATGGCGGACGCCGCTTCCCCGCACCCACCGAACACCCCCGCGGAGCGTGGCTTCTCATGGCCCGGCGGCCTCTCGGCCCGGCTGCTGCTGTTCACCGTCTTGATTGTCGCCCTGGCCAACCTGCTGATCTTGCCGCCTAACCTGGCTGCGTCCGAAAAACAGAGTCTGCTCGACCGGCTACGCGCCGCCGAGCTCGCCTCGCTGGTCGAGGAAACCGCCCCCAATCGCGTGGTCAGCCAACGGCTTTCGCAACAGCTGCTGGACGCGACCGGGGTGGTTTCGGTGGCCATTCAGGCCGACGGCATGCGCCGTCTGGTGCTCCAGGCCCCGCACCTGACGCGGACCCCCTACCTCGTCGACCTGCGCCGCGACAATCCAATGTCGTGGCTCGACCCGTTCCGAACCCTGTTCAGCGGCGGCGGCCGCATGGTGCGCGTTGTTGACCGCACCCGCTTCCGTTCTGGCGACTTTGTCGAGATCGTCATCGCCGATGCACCACTCAAGAAGGCGCTGTTGACCGATCTGGCGCGTCTGCTGGGCATAGCGGTATTCACTTCGATCATGGCCGGCGGCCTGGTCTATCTGTTCCTGAACCTGCTCCTTGTGCGGCCGATGCAGCGGATCACTCGCTCCATGGAGCGCTTCCGGGCCGATCCGGAAGATCCCAAAGCCCATATCCACCCCTCCGGGCGCGGTGACGAGATCGGCCGCGCGGAAGGCGAATTGAACCGCATGCAGGCGGACCTGCGCGCCGCCCTCAGCTCGCGCGCGCGGCTGGCGGCGCTGGGCGAAGCCGTGGCCAAGATCAACCATGACCTTCGCAACATGTTGACCAGCGCCCAGATCGCCTCGGAGCGAATGGCCCTTTCCGGCGATCCCAAGGTTGCGCAGGCGCTTCCGCGCCTCGAACGGGCTCTCGACCGGGCGATTACGCTGGCGTCGAACGTCCTGACCTTCGGCAAGAGCGAGGAGCCGGCGCCCGAGAAGCGGCCGATTGCCTTGCGCCCGGCCCTGGAAGCGGCCGCCGAGGACGCCAGACTGTCCGCGACGGGTGTTCGGCTCGAGACCGATATTCCCCCCGACCTCGTGGTCGATACCGACGCCGAACAGCTGCACCGCATCCTGGTCAATCTGCTGCGCAACGCGCGCGAGGCGATCGACGGCGTCGAGGATCGACACGGGGTCGGCGTCATTGTCGCCAGCTTTAGCCGTCTCGCCGCCGACGACATCCTGTGTCTGGCCGACGACGGTCCGGGCTTGGCGCGGCGGGCGATAACCAACCTCTTTCAACCGTTCGCCGGTTCCACGCGTCCGGGCGGCGCCGGCCTTGGGCTGGCCATCGCCCGCGAACTGGCGCAGGGCCACGGCGGCGACCTGACCCTGGCGCGGACAGGCCCGGAGGGTTCGGTTTTCGAGCTGCGCCTGCCATCCGCGGCGGCGGCGACGTCTCCGAGGCTCGAGGCGGCTCCACAGCGATGACCGGCGCGCGGCCCGGCCCATTGAACCTGATCACCGATGTCCCCGGACTGGCGGTAGGCCAAGCCACCGACGCGCGCGCGCGTACCGGCGTAAGCGTAATCCTGCCGGACGAGCGCGCGGTATGCGCTGTCGATGCCCGCGGGGGCGCGCCGGGAACGCGGGAGACGGACGCCCTGTCGCCGGAAAATCTCGTCGACGCCGTTGACGCGGTCGTCCTGGCCGGCGGTTCGGTCTATGGCCTCGCCGCCGCGGATGGCGTCGCCGCGTGGCTAGGGGCGCGAGGGCGAGGCTACGGCCTGGTTCTGGCGCCAGGAATCCCCCGCTCGCCGGTGGTCCCGGCGGCGATCCTGTTCGATCTCGCCAATGGCGGGGACAAGGCCTGGGCGCAAGATCCACCCTATCGCGCCATGGGCGTCGCGGCGGCCCAGGACGCCTCGGCGCACTTCGACCTTGGCGCGGCGGGCGCCGGCGCCGGCGCCATGGCGGGGGCGCTCAAGGGTGGCGTCGGCTCGGCGTCCATCGTCACCGGGGACGGATACACCGTCGGCGCCCTGGCGGCGGTCAACAGCTTCGGATCGGTGATCGCCCCAGGCGGACGCGCCTTCTGGGCCGCGCCCTTTGAGATCGACGGTGAATTTGGCGCCGTGCCGTTCGGCGGGGCCAAGGCCGGCCCCGACGACTGGGGCTTGGCCAAGCGCGATCCCCGGGCTGGCGCCAATACCACCATCGCCTGCGTGGCTACCGACGCCGATCTGACGCCGTCGCAGGCCCGGCGGCTGGCAATCATGGCGCACGACGGTCTCGCCCGCGCCATTCGGCCTGCCCACGCGCCGTTCGACGGCGATGTGGTGTTCGCCCTCTCGACCGCACGGAGAGCTCTCCCGCAGCCCCCGACGATGATGCTGGCGCGCCTGGGGGCACTGGCCGCTGACTGCCTGGCCAGAGCCATCGCGCGCGGCGTCTATGAAGCCTTGCCTTGGCCCGGGGATGGGGCACGCTGCTGGCGGGATCTGGACTGATTGCGTCCGGCGGCCCTGGTGTAGATCAAATGGCCATAGGCTAGCCGCCGCAGACCCCGCGGCATGACCGACCATGCCGCGATCCCCACAAAGCCCAACAATCCGAGCGCGAGATTGGGGCCCCACAGGGTCTTGGCCCTGGCGCGCAGATTGTCGCGCCAATGGGCGGCCGGCCGGCTCGTGGCCTCCTGACGGTAGGAGACAAGAGGCTCGGAAAGATTGGCGAACCTGACCCCGGCCCTGATCAGGCGCAACCAGAGCTCGAGATCCTCGCAATAGCGGAACTCGGGGTCGTAGAGTCCATGGCGCTCGAACACCTCTCTGCGCAGCATCACCGTGGGATGAGCCATGGCGTTGGTCAGGCGCATGCACCGGGCGATCTGGCCATGCTTAAGGGGATAGCGCCGATGGGCGGTCGGCCGACCGTTCCCGTCGATCACCCGAACGGCGCAGCCAAGCACGCCGATCTCAGGGCGGCTGCCCAGAAACGCCGCCTGGGCCCGCAGTCGATCGCCGTCACAAAGATCGTCGCCGTCGGCCCGGGCGATGTAGGCGCCGCGGGCCTGGGCGATGGCGAGATTGAGGCTGGCGGCGATGCCGCCCCTGGCCGCCGGCCGCAGATAGGAAAATCTGGGGTCGCGAGCGCAGGCCGCCCTGCAGGCGCGCGCCTTTTCCTCGTCGCTGCCTTCGTCGACGACGATGCATTCGAAGTTGGTCAGGGTTTGCGCGCGCAAACTGGCGAAACTGGCCTCGATGACCCCTGCGTCCTCATTGAAGCAGGGGATGATCACCGAAACCAAGGGGGCGGCGCCGGCGCCTCGAGAGCCCATGACCGCCGGTCAGCCGGGACGGCAGAGGGTTTGCATGACCACATGGCCGAAGATGGCGTGAACGTCCTCGCAGAGCTGCATATCGTCGGCCCTGGCCCAGACGACGTGATGGGCCCGTTGTTTCAGCCTGCCGCCATCGTACCCGCACAGACCGAGGGTCACGGCCCCGTTGTCGTTGGCGAAGTCCACAGCGCGGATGACGTTTTCCGAATTTCCGCTGCCAGAGATGGCGATCACCAGATCCCCCGGGGCCATGATGTTTCTCAGCTGTTCGACAAACAGATCATGGAATGAATGATCATTGCCGTAGGCCATCAACAGGCCGAGGTTATCCACCAGGCTGCGGCCGCGGAACGGGCGTTTGGCGCTGAGATAGAGGCTCTTGTTCCAGTCGGTGATGAAATGAAGAGCGGTCATCGAGCTGCCGCCGTTGCCCAATGTGATGATCTGCGCCCCGCGACGCCAAGCCTCTTCGATGACCAGGATCGCCGCATCCATCTGTTGGCGATCGACGTGGGCCAGCAAAGCGGTAAGCCTGTCAAAATAGTCCGCTGTCGATCCGTCAAAGCGCGCGGTCATCTCACCGGTCCTGCTCTTGCGGATTGTAAAACACGATCTGGCTGCCAGATCGCTCGAAGTTCATCGGGATGCGCCGCAGGTCGCCAAGCCGTCGCCCGATCTCAGCATGGGTGTCGGGCGGCGCGAAGAACAGCAGAAAACCCCCGCCGCCGGCCCCCAGAATCTTGCCTCCAACCGCCCCTCCGCACCTGGCCGCATCATACCACCGATCAATCTCAGGGGAGGAAATCTCGGCCGTCAGCGACTTCTTGAGCATCCAGCTTTCGTGCAAAATCTCACCAAGGTCATCGATATCGCCAGCCTCGAATTGATTTTTCAACTCATGCGCCAAAGCCGCCATGCGGCGAAGCGCGCCGCGTTTGGCGCCGTCCGCGCCGATGGCCGACTTCTGCCGGCTGAGGATGGCCGAAGCCTTGCGCGTCCTGCCGGTATAGAAAATCAGCAGGTGCGAATGCAGGCGGCCAAGCATCCCGGCAGGCAGGATCAGCGGCGTCACGCACACGCTCTCATCGGCCTCGAATTCGATCAGGTTGAAGCCCCCATAGGCGGCGGCGTACTGGTCCTGCTTGCCAATCGGCTCGTCGCACATGTCGATCTCGATTCGGCAGCTTTCCCTGGCCAAGGATTGCGCGGACAGGCGACGGCCCTGGAAGGCGCTCAGAACATTGAGCAGGCCGACGGTGAAGGCGCTGGACGAGCCAAGGCCCGTTCCTCGCGAGGGAATGTCCGCCACCGTGGTGATCTCTACGCCACCCTCGATGCCCAGACTCTGCAGCGCCGCCCTGACCAGCGCGTGCTCTACCTGGCTCGCCCGTTCGACCTCCTCGGTCCTGGAGTAGGCCACCCGGACGCCGTCGTCGAACTTCGGGTTGACGGTCACGAAGACAAATTTGTTCACCGCTGAACTCAGCACAGCGCCCGGTTCGTCGGCATAGAAGGCGCGCATATCGCTGCCGCCTCCGACAAAACTCATCCGCAAGGGCGTTCGGCTGATGATCATCGTCGGCGTTGCGGCTCAAAGCCGGCATCGAGTGAAAGCATCCATGGCATCGGGCTCCCGCCTAAGTCCGCATCGGGCGTCCGGTCGTCCGCGCCGCCGGGTTCCGCTTCCCGGCCAGTGACCCTGACGGTCTCGAGAAGCACGCGCTCGCCCTTGGCGCGAACGACGCGCGCCACAGCCAGGGCGGCGCTTCCTTCCCAGATCCTTATGGTTTCGGGGCTGGCCCCTGCGAGCCGCCGCCGTTCCCGGTGATAGGTCAACAGGGCCTCGCCGATATCACGCCCGCCATTGCGAGCGGGGGCGCGATCGAGGGAAACAATCGTTGTTTGGCGTCCACGCTGGCGAAGCTCCCTGGCCAGCACGGCCGCCGCCGTGGTCTTGCCGCTGCCGGCCGGACCGCCGATGAACAGCTCGCCTGGCGCCTGCGCCCCGTCTATCACGGGCGCCAATATCCGCGCGATTTCGGGATAGATCGCGGTGATGAACAGGGCCGCCCGCCGCACGTCGCCGAAGACAAAGTCATTCAGAGCCTCCGGATCATCGGCGCGCGGCGCATCCTGCGCGCTCACCAGAACAAACCCGACCCCGCAGGCCCTGGCGGCGGAGCGATCGGCGGCTCTGTCTCCGATCATCCAGCTTTGGGCGAAGTCGATGTTGAAATCCGCCTGCGCCCGCAGCAACAGCCCCGGCGCGGGCTTACGGCAATCGCAGCGGCGTTTCAGCGCGACGACCTCGCCCGGGAAGCCGGCGTCGGGATGATGCGGACAGACATAGATGCGGTCAACAAAGGCGCTGGCGCGGCCAAGGACGGTCTCCAGCTTGGCGTGGATCGCGCCCAGGTCCTCAAGGGTGCATTCCCCGCGGGCGACCACCGGCTGGTTGGTCACCACCACGGCCCGATAGCCTGATCGGTTGATCATTCTGACCGCCTCGCCGGCAGTGGCGAACACTTCGAGTTGGTCCGGCGACGCGATATGGCCGTTCAACGCGTTCAGGACACCGTCTCGATCGAGAAACACCGCCCGCTGCCGATTGCGCAGTGCCGCGCCGGCGACCTTGCCCAGGACCAGGTCCTCGCAAGCCCGATCCAACCGCTCGGGAGCCCCGATGTCCTTGATGTATTCCGATGACTCGTAGGCGCGCAGCGACGCGCCTGCCTCAAGCAGCGCGGGGAACACATCGTGGGCGAAATCCAGGCTTCGGGCGCCGTCGGAAGGCCGCACAGCCGTGAGGCTGTCTTTGCGCACCACGTAGAGCGCCGCGCTGACCCGGTTAGCGAGCCAGTCCCCTTGAGGATGCGGCGGGCGATGAAAGCGCCGTATCAGCTCCGTCTCATCGATTTCAACCAGGTCTGAATCCCAAGGATGGTCGTTGGGGTGAACAAGCAGGGTGGCGGCCGCCTGCCGATCGCGCTGATGAAAGGCGCAGAGCCTGGCGAGGTCGACATCGAACAGCGTGTCTCCGTAGATCACCAGGAAGTCGTCGTGCAGCATTTCCCGGACATTGATCACCGCCCCCGCCGTGCCCGTGAGCACCCCGTCCTCGACGACCGTCACCTTAAGGCTCCCTGGGGACCGGGCATCCAGAAAACGCGTGAGTTGTTCCGCCAGGTGGCTGGCCAGGACAATCGTCTCGCTGAACCCGGCGGCCTCGAGGGCGCGGAGCTGGCGTTCGAGCAGAGGCAATCCCGCGATCTCAACAAGCGGCTTGGGCCGGCCGCCCAGGCGGGACGCCAGGCGCTCACCCTTTCCACCGGCCAGGATGACGGCTTGGCTGACCAACGTCAGGCGCCGTCCTGGCGGATGATCTCATCGATGGCCCGGCTTACAGCCTGACGCGATGAGAGCCTGGGCGCCCACCCGAGCCGCGCAATGCGTTCGATCGAATAGCGGAACCGCGGCACATCGCCGACCCATCCACGAGGTCCATCGCCGAACTCCAGCCGCGCCGTTGGGCTCACCCTGTCGGCCACGCATTGAGCGATAAGGGCGACCGTGACGCCAATGTCCGATGGGCCAATATTGTAGGCGTGCACCCCGCCGGGCGCCTTGTCCCGGGCCAGAACCATGGCCTCGATAAGTTCGCTCACATGGAGATAGGGCTTGCGCTGCGTGCCGTCCCCCATCACCCGCAACACCGCCGGTTCGTCGCGAAGCCGCCTAACGAAATCGAAAATGACCCCATGGGTCGAAGGCGACCCGATGACGTTGGGAAACCGCAACAGCAGCGCCTGCTCGAGAAAATCCTCCACAGCGGCGCAGGCCTGCGCCTCCGAGGCCAGCTTCATCGCTCCATAGTTTGAGATCGGCGTGAGGGGGCCGATGTCCTCATGCAGTTCGACTTCGCCAAAATCGCCGTAGACCGCGGAGCTCGATGCAAAAATGAGGCGCCTCGCCCCGATGCGCCGCATCTGGCCCAGAATCTCAAAGGTGGTCATGAAGGTATCGCGCAGATCGATACGCGGGTCGGCCAGTCCAGCGGCAATGTCGGAGTTGGCGGCAAGATGCCAGACCGTCTCGATTGGTCCGAAGCGGTCCGCCGCCTCGAATGCGGCCGCGCACCCCTTCGATGTGGCCAGGTCGGCTTCGACAAGGCAAAAGCGCGGATGGCCGTCGAACCCCGCCAGGTGTCGCCTCGAGCCGCGAACGAAATTGTCAGCCGCGACTACGCATCCACCTTCCGCGATCAACCGGGCGACGAGGTTGGCCCCGATGAACCCCGCGCCGCCGGAAACGAAAGCCCCCATAGCCGCTCTCACGCGCCACGTTTTAGCAGGGCGCCGGTTGCGAAGGTGCAGTTCTTCACTTCGACCAGCGGTCCGGCCGCGATCCCGCCCTTGCCGGCGGAAAAAACCCCTTCAACCAGACCCGCGCCATCGAGGACCATCTGGCCATTCTGATTGTATCCTCCGCTGATCGTGAAACTCCGCGCCGCGCGGCCGATCAGGGCGCTGGGCCCAACGCAGTCCTCGGCATAAAAACCAGTGACGCTCGCCCCGACCGCATTGTCGATCCAGAGGCCGACGCCGCGAGAATAGCTGACGTCGCAGGCATTCAGAACCGGCGCGAACGACGTCTGCGCGCCGGCGATCTTGATATTGGCGCCTTTGGCCTGGAAGGCGTGCAAATGGTCAAGGACGATGTTGTTGGCGGCATCAACGAACTCAAAGCCGTTGGCGCCGGGATTGTTGCTGATGCAACTGCGTATCTCCATTCCATAACAGCGTTTGGCGACGACGCTGTTTTTGCCGTGGCCGTCGAACCATAGGAATTCGAAGCGGCATTGGCCGTTGATCTGCTCGGCGACGATGCCCGAGCCGCTGGCGGCGTGGCCGTGGATGGCGAAACCTGTCAGGCGGATCGGCCCATTGTAGGACTGTTTCGAACGGTTTGTGATCGTCAGCGCGTCGCCGGCGCCGACGTTCTTCAGCACCGAGCCCCGATAGCCGGTGGCCCCCTGACCGACGATCTCCAGCCCCAGGCCGAGCTCGTCGGCATCCAGCGCCACGCCTTCGAACTCAATGGTCAAGGGCGGCAGCCGCAGGCGACGGCCGGCATTGGCTCTTATCGCCTCGAGGAGCGCGCTTGAATTCGCCGCCGGAGTCCGGCCGCGTCCAACGGCCTCCGCCAGGTCGTAGTCCTCGACGCTTGACCTGGCCGCCTGACCATAGGCGCGGGGCGCGAGGACCGCCGTGACCCCAAGGGCCAGCAGCGACCGGCGCTTCAGAGGCGGTAAGATGGCGGTTCGCGCACTCAGCCCAGCCATGACCTCAGTCTCAACCAGGCGCTGACAACCGCGTATTCCGCCGGTCCGATCGCGGGCGGAGATCGCCGAGCCAGGTCGCGCAATTCGCGCGCGACCACGGCGCGAAAGTCGAGGCCCGCGCTGATCTGCGCGCCGTGATGGCCCAGCGAGCCCACGCAAACGCCCTCCAGGACCTCCAACGGTCCGGTCTTCAGAACCGTTCGATAGAACGCAACATCGACTATCGCCACAAGGCTCGGATCGAATAATGGACCCCGCCGAAAAACGAAGGCCGCCGTCGGCCCTAGCCAGTTGGCGATCGGCAGCAGCCAGCGAGGCCTGCCGACGGCCCGGGCGAGGGCGGCGACCAGACCAAACCGCGAGGGCCGGGTCACGCCGATCACCCGCGTCTGGCCGACCACGGCGGCGGCGTTGGTCATGGTCAGCCTGTCGACGGCGCGTCGAAAATACAAAGGGTCGACGATGAACTCGTCCTGGTGGACCAGCACGCAGGCGGCCCCGCACGCCTGCCCCAGGCCATGATTCCAGTTATCGACCGGATTGCCGGACCTTGGCCCCTCGATATAGCGGATATTGGCGACCCTCGGCGTGAGAGCCTCGACGAGGGCGCGGATCTCGCCAGTCGCTGAGTCGTCGGTGACGATGATTTCGAACTCGACACTGCGCTGGGCCAGGGCCGAGGTCAGGCAGCGAGCCGTCAAATCAACGGCCTCGAAGGCTGGAATGACGCAGCTGATCTCCACCGGCGAGTTCACGCGGAAGGCGCCGATTTGGCGGTCAGCAGGCCGCAGCAGAAGGCGAACAGCACCGAAAGGGTTGTCGTTCGCAGCGGATAGTCGACCAGCGAGTGGGCGAGAAGAAGCATGACGGAGATGCTGGCTGCGCAAGCCCATACCGATGCGGCGCCCCCGCTCAGCCATGGGCGCGCCACCGACGGCGCCAGCCAGACCAAGAAAGCCGCGAAAATCGCGGCGCCGACCACCCCGGTTTCAAGCCAAAGCTCAAGGTAGTCGTTGTGGGCATGGTTGAAATAGACAGGGGCGACCATGGTCAGCGGCTCTACCTGGCGGTAGAGGCGATCGAAGGCCCCGACGCCGGCCCCGAACGGCATTAAGGCCATAGCGGCCTCTTCAACATGAGGCCAAGCCTGCGCGCGGCTGTAAGGTTCGGCCTGCGGCGCAAACCTCTGCAAGACCGGGCCAAGGCTGAAAAGTCCCACGGCGGCCACCGCGAGCGCGACCATCGCCGCGACAGCCGCCGTCCCGCGCCAGCGGCTCCCCGCGCCCCTCGCTCGCCAGACGAGCGCCAGCGCGGCGCCGACTGCCGGTAGGACCAGCAGCACGCCGGCCCGCGAGCGCACAACGCCAAGACCGACGATGGCCAGCACCAGGAACAGGCCGCAAAGCCAGGCGGATGGGTGGGCGAACAACGCCGGTGGCCTCACCGACGCGGTGAACGCGGCCGCGAAGGGGATCATGGCCAGCAGGAACGAGGCCTCGTGATTGCGGTTGGCGAAGAATCCGACCAGGGAACCATAGTTGGTATTCGAATAGAGCCAGGCGGCGCCACCCTGCGGAGCGATGAGCTGGCCGACACCCAGACCCAGCCCGGCCGTGGCCAGGGCAACCCACATGCCGGCCACCAGGCGCACCTCGCGGATGTCCATTTGCATGGCGGCCAGGAACATCGCCGCCGGCGGCGCCAGCGCCAAGGCCGCGGTGCGGGTGTCGTCTGGCGAGAGGCTGATCGGCCGCCATACACGGGAAAACCCGCCGGCCTCGACGACCGCCGCCAACGCCCCGCGGCCCGGCAACCGACGCCACAGATCGGGCGGCAGGTCGATCAACTGCAACAACGGAAGGGCCACGATTATGCACAGCAGACAAAGCGCGAAAACGTTCCCGCTCCAGGCGCGGCGCCTGAACAGACGCCGAAGCGCCAACATGCCCAAGGGCAGGCTCGCCAGCTCGACGCCCGCCAGGCGAAGCGGATTATCCCGGCTCGCGCCGCCGAATATCACCGAGGCGACGACAAGCAGCATGGCGCCGGCAAGCAGGCCCGAGGGCGGGCCGTGCGCCACGGCGCGGCGGCCGCCGCTGTTTCTCACATCCGACATCTCGCCTTCGCATCCGACCGCCGCAAAAACGCCCGACCCGCATGTGTTTTGGCGGATCCCGCCGCCTTGCCTACACTACGAAAGGCGTGCCTTTAGCCCCAACTGGCGCCAGGGCACGCCTCATTGGTAGAATCTCGCATGGCAGGCGCTTCAAGACCATCGCAAGCCACCTACGCGATCGGCGACGTTCATGGTCGCGCCGACCTGTTGGAGACGGCGATCGCCCTGATCGAAGCGCACGCCGCGGGCCGCGCCGCGCGGATGATTTTTCTTGGCGATTACGTAGACCGCGGCCCGCAGAGTCGCGCGGTGGTCGAGCGGCTGATGGGCCTTCAGAAAGACGGCCGGGCGATCTGCCTGAAGGGCAATCATGAGGATCTGATGGTCGCGGCCCTGACCGACGTTGGCGGCGCGGCCCTGGCCCGGTGGCGCCGGTGTGGGGGACAGGAGACCCTGCGCGCCTACGGGGTGGACGGCGCGATCGATCCCGGCGCCGCTGTGCCGAGGGACCATCTGCGCTGGCTGGCCGGGCTGCCCCTGACCACCGCCGACGATCACCGCATCTACGTACACGCGGGCTTGGCGCCAAGGACGGCCTTTCGCGACCAGAGCGAGGATGTCTGCCTTTGGATACGCGAAGCGTTCCTGCGCGCCGGACCGCGGGATTTCGACCGGCACATCGTCCACGGGCACACGCCGCTGTGGGCGGGAAAACCCGATCCTGGGCTTCCAGAGCTGCTCGCCCACCGCACCAACCTCGACACGGGGGCCTTCGCCACCGGGCGGCTGACCATCGGCGTTTTCGATCCCGCCCAGGCGGGAGGACCCATCGAGCTGTTGACCGCCATCGGGCCTCCAGCCAGCCATAGCCGAACGACAATCGCCGGGCCGAGGGCGCCGCGATGATCGTTCCCGTGATCCTGTGCGGCGGGGCGGGCGTTCGCCTGTGGCCGGCGTCCACGCCAGATCATCCCAAGCAGTTCATCGCCCTGATCGGCGAGCGGTCGTTGTTTCAGCAGGCCGTCATGCGGGTCAGCGCCATCGCCGGGGCTTCCGCGCCGTTGATTGTCGTCGGCGTCGATCTTCTGACGATCGCCCGCGCGCAGTTGGACGAGATCGGCGTTTCGGCAACCCTGCTGGCGGAGCCTCAGGGCCGCGATTCAGGCCCGGCCCTGCTTGCGGCGGCAATGTGGATAGCGCGCAAGGATCCAAGCGCCATCGTCGTCGCGGTCGCTTCGGACCATGATATCCCTGACCTGGACGCCTTTTGCGCCTGCGCCGCCACGGCCGCGGTCGCCGCGGGAGGGGGAGACATCGTCACCTTCGGCGTGCGGCCGGACCGTCCGGCCGGTCAATACGGCTATATCGAACCTGGCGAGGCGATCGGAGGAACAGGCGGCTTGCGCCGAATCGTCAGGTTCATCGAAAAGCCGGACGCCGAGCGCGCGGCGCGGCTGATCACGGCCGGCGCCTTATGGAACAGCGGCAACTTCGTGTTCCGGGTTGACGCCTTCCTCGCCGAAGCGATGGCGCACGCGCCGGCAATGGTCAGCACCGTGGCCAAGGCCGTAGACACAGCATCGGTCAATGCCGGCGAAGCCGCGCTCGGCGCGTGTTTCTCGTTGGCCGAAAAGTCTTCGATCGATGTGGCGCTGATGGAAAAGACCGCCAGGGCCGCCGTGCTCCCCATCGACTACGCCTGGTCCGACCTCGGCTCATGGCGCGCCGTGTGGGCGGCGTCGCCCAGGGACGCCGACGGCAATGCCATTACCGGCGCGGGGGCGGCGTGGAAAAGTCGGGACTGCCTTGTCCGCGCCGACGCCGGTATTCGGATTGTCGCCGTCGGCCTGAAAAACGTCGGCATTATCGTCGTGGGAGGCATGGTGCTGGTCTGCGACCTGGACGCTGGCGGCGAAATGAAGCAGGCCCTCGAAGCTGCGGCCGGTTCGGGAGCCGCGCTCGATGAGGCCAACTCCATCTGCCCTCGAGAACCGCCGCAGCCTTAAGTAATATCCGATCAGAACCAAAAGCTACCCGCGCTTGGGGCATCGCCACCACGCAGGACTTGCCGGGGAACCCAGACCGCCGGCTTGACGCAGGCCTATCGCAAGGCGTCCATGGCGGCCGAACGGGCCGATCGGCAAGCCGGCCTTCGGAATGAAAGCTTTCGGATGAAATCGCCGATCTGCGACATGCTGGGGATCGAGTTTCCCTTGCTCGCCTTCAGTCACTGCCGCGACGTCGTCGCCGCCGTCAGCCGGGCGGGCGGCTTTGGCGTCCTTGGCGCCACCGGCCACTCGCCGGATTCGATTCACCGCGAACTGAAGTGGATAGACGATCACGTCGACGGCAAGCCGTACGGGCTGGACGTCCTGGTTCCCGAAAACATGGCGACGGCCGGCGAGGTTGGGGTCACCTATAACAGCCTCAAGAGCCGCATTCCTCCTCGCCACCGCCAGTTCGCCCAAGACCTGATGGCGTCGGCCGGAGTCGAGATCGTCGCCCCCGATGTACCCGACAGCCAGCCCCAGCCCTTCGATCCCGCCCGCGCGCTCGAGGTGCTCGACGCGGCCTTCGACCATCCGATTCGCCTGATCGCCAATGCTCTTGGCGTGCCGCCGCCGTCGATGATCGAGCTTGGCCGCCAGCGCGGCGTGCCTGTCGCGGCCCTGGTCGGCGCCAGGGAGCACGCCATCCGCCAGGTCAACGCCGGCGTCGACATTCTTGTCGTCCAGGGCACCGAGGCCGGTGGCCACTGCGGCGAGGTCACCACCATGGTCCTGGTCCCCGAAGTCCTGGCGGCGATCAAGCCGATCCGCGACGTGCCCGTTCTCGCGGCCGGCGGGATCATGAACGGGCGCCAGATGGCGGCCTGCATGGCCATGGGCGCGGCCGGCGTGTGGACCGGGTCGGTGTGGCTGGCGACCGTGGAATCCGAGACCAGCGAGATCTTCCGCCAAAAGATGATCGAGGCCACCTCTCGTGACGCAGTGCGCTCCAAAAGCCGGACCGGCAAGCCGGCGCGCCAGTTGCGGTCCGCCTGGACAGAGGCCTGGGAGCGCAGCCCTGAGAGCCCGGGCGCGCTGCCGATGCCGCTGCAGAGCCTGATCAGCGAACAGGCGCTGCGCTCGGCCGATCGCGCCGCCGCCGCGGGGAACGTCAAGGCGCGCGAGATGGTCACCTACTTCGTCGGCCAGGGCGTCGGACTGATCGACAGCGTCAAGTCGGCGGGCGCCGTGGTTCAGGAATTCAAGGCCGAGTTCGTCGACGCCGTCGAGCATATGAACAGTCTGCTGGAGGAGTAGAGCGATGCGTGTGGATGTGAAGACAGTTCTGCTTGCGGCGGCAGTGAGTCTGGTGGCTGCCTTGGCGCTGGCCGCCCCGCTCGAGAGGCCCGATCCGCGCCTGCTCGCCGTCATCGACAGCCCCGCCCGGCCCGCGGCGGACAAGGCCCGAGACGCGTTTCGCCATCCCGCCGCCTCGCTGACCTTCTGGGGGCTGAAAGGCGGTGACACAATCATCGATGTTTCTCCCGGCGCGGGCTGGTGGACCGAGATCATCGCCCCCTATCTGGCCGCCACAGGCGGCCACTACGTCGCCGCCGTCGCCGATCTCGCCGACCCGAAAGTCTCGGCCGGCGCGCGCAGAGGCCGCGACGCGTTCGCGGCGAAGTACGCCGCCAATTCCGCGCGCTATGGAGATGTAAGCCTGGTGGGTTTTGGCCGCTCATCTGCGCCGCTGGCGCCTGCCGGCAGCGTCGACCTGGTGCTGGTTTCCCGCGAGATCCATGACTGGGCGCAGATTGACGGTTACACGGCCAAGGCCTTTGGCGACTTCTACGCGGCGCTGAAACCAGGCGGTATTCTGGCCATCGAGGATCACCGCGCTCGCGACGGGGCTGAGCCGAAAAAGGGCGATGGCTATATTTCCGAAGCCTAATGTGATCGATCACGCCAACGCGGCCGGCTTCAGGCTCGCCGGCCGCTCCGAAATCAACGCCAATCCCAGGGATACCAAGGACCACCCCTTCGGTGTCTGGACTCTGCCGCCCACGCGTCGCTCGGCGCCCGCCGGCGCTCCAGCCAACCCGGCGTTCGATCACAGCCGTTATGACGCGATCGGCGAGAGTGACCGGATGACCTTGAGATTCGTCAAGCCTACCTAGAAGAATAGGGGTCCGCGCGGGTCATCCTACCGCGCCATGGGTCACCTTCGCGGCGCCGGTCGGTCCCACCCCCGCCGGGACAGGCGCCGACGAGGTCGCGTAGTTTGAATTGATCACCAGGTTGGCGCTCCCGCTCAGATTGATGGCCTTGGCCACGACCACGCAAGGTTTCCTGCTCGCGGCTCGAGCCTATTGCGGCCCTGGAGTCCCGACTCTCCCGAGCCGCGCCGATCGTCGCGCGCGCCAGCTGATCGGGCGCGGCCGCGCGCCTGAACACAAGACGCCGTTCGCGCGTTCAGCCTTTAGACGTCGGCTGGCTAGGGAAGACTGGTATGCGCGGACGACCGATGTGGCAGGGACACCTGCGCCTGTCGCTGGTGAGCTGTCCGGTGGCGCTCTATACGGCCACCGCTCGCGGTGGCGAGGTGCATTTCAACATGCTGCACAAGACCACCCACAACCGCATTCGCATGATCCCGACCGATCCGGAGACGGGGCCTGTGGACCGCGCCGACATCGTCAAGGGCTATGAGATCGAAAAGGATCGCTATGTCATCGTCACCAGCGATGAGATCGATCAGGTACGCCTGGAGAGCACGCGCACCATAGACATCGAACGCTTCGTCCGCGCCTCGGAGATCGACCGGCTCTATTGGAACGATCCCTATTTTCTCGTCCCCGACGGCAAGCTGGCCCTTGACGCCTACACGGTCATTCGCGAGGCGATGGTGCAGACCGACCGCATCGCCCTGGGGCGCGTGGTCATGCATACGCGGGAGCGGCTGCTGGCCATCGAGCCGCGCGACCAGGGATTGCTCGCCTATTCCCTGCGCTCCCATGATGAGGTGCGCGATCCGGCGACCGCCTTCGATGATATTCCCCGCCACAAGGCCGATGCGAAGATGGTGGCTATCGCCGAAAAGATCATCGAACAGCAGGAGGGTCCGTTCGATCCTTCTCAATTCACCGATCGATATGAAGAGGCGCTCCGGGCCCTGATCAAGGAAAAGGAAGAGGGCGCAGGGCGTAAGGTCACGGTCGAAGAGCCCGACGATACCAACGTCGTCGACCTGATGGAGGCATTGCGCCGCAGCCTCGGCCAGAAGGCCGCCAAGACCCGCAAGGCGCCGCCCGCCAAGAAGCGCGCTTCGCGCTGAGACACGCTTCTCGGGCCTCCGCATAGGGCCCATAGTGCGGCGGTGACGATTCACCGCCTGCCTGCCGAGATGATCAACCGCATCGCCGCCGGCGAGGTGGTCGAGCGGCCCGCCAGCGCGGTCAAGGAACTGGTTGAAAACGCCATCGACGCGGGCGCGGCCAGGGTGGAGGTTCACGCCGACGGCGGCGGCTTGACCCGTATCCTGGTGGTCGACGACGGGGCCGGAATGGCGGGCGATCAGCTGCCGCTGGCCATTGAGCGTCACGCCACCTCCAAGCTGCGCCCCGGCTCTGATGGCGTCTACGATCTCCTGCGCATCGCGACCTTGGGTTTTCGGGGCGAGGCGCTGCCTTCCATCGGCGCCGTGGCGCGCCTGGCCATCACCTCGCGGACCCTTGGAGCGGGCGCGGCTAGTGGCATCGCCGTGGAAGGCGGACGGGTCGGAGAGGTCGGACCGTGTGCGTTTGCCGGAGCCCACGGCGCACGCGTCGAGGTTCGCGACCTTTTCTTCGCCACACCGGCCCGGCTGAAATTCATGAAGTCGCAGCGGGCCGAGGCCATGGCCATCGCCGAAGAGGTCAAGCGCCAGGCCATGGCCGCGCCGACGGTCGCCTTCGCCCTGGACATGGACGGGCGTCGCGCGCTGCGGCTGCCGGCGGAGATGGCCGGACCGCAGGGACGTCTGGCGCGGCTTTCGGCCATCCTCGGCAGCGCCTTCGCCGACAACGCCTTGGCCATCGACCAGGAACGCGAAGGGGTCCGGCTCACCGGCTATGCCGGGGTGCCGACCTACAACCGCGGCAACGCCGCGCAGCAGTACCTGTTCGTCAACGGCCGCCCGGTCCGCGACCGGCTTTTGCAGGGCGCCTTGCGGGCCGCCTACGCCGACTTCCTGGCCCGGGACCGGCATCCAGCAGCCGTCCTCTACCTCGAACTCGAGCCTACCGAGGTCGACGTCAACGTCCATCCGGCCAAGGCCGAGGTCAGGTTTCGCGATCCCGCGCTGGTCCGCGGCCTGATCGTCGGGGGACTGCGCCATGCCCTCGCTGGGGCCGGTCACAGGGCCTCGACCACCGTGGCCGCCGCCGCTCTCGGGAGCTTTCGCCTCGGCGCCTCCGCCAACGGCTTTTCGGCCTGGCGGGCTGGCGAGTGGCCGAAGAACGACTTCGATCTGCCGGGCCTCTCCGGGGTTTCGGCGCGCGCGGAGCCTGCGTTCGCATACGATGGAGACGAGACACCGGCTGGCGGGGCGGCGGGCGACCAACTCGTCGATTTTCCCTTGGGCGCGGCGCGAGCCCAGGTGCACGATACCTTTATCGTCGCCCAGACCCGCGATGGGGTGGTGATCGTCGACCAGCACGCCGCCCACGAGCGGCTCGTCTATGAACAGATGAAGACGCAGATGGCCGAGGGCGGCGTCTCCCGCCAGGCGCTGCTGTTGCCCGAAATCGTCGACCTGGACCAAGCCGAGGCCGAACGCCTCTGCGGCGCGGCCTCTGAACTGGCGTCGATGGGGCTGGTCATCGAAAGTTTCGGCGTTGGCGCGGTGCTGGTGCGCGAAATCCCGGCCCTGCTGGCCGACACGGACGTGCCGCGCCTGGTCCGCGACATCGCCGACGATCTCGCCGAGGCCGGGCAGTCGATCGCCCTGGACGAGCGGTTGGCGGCGGTGTGCTCGTCGATGGCCTGCCATGGATCGGTGCGCGCCGGGCGTCGACTCAGCGCTCCGGAGATGAACGCGCTCCTGCGCCAGATGGAGGCCACGCCCCATTCGGGCCAGTGCAATCATGGCCGACCGACCTATGTGGAGCTGAAGCTCGTCGACATCGAAAGGCTGTTCGGCCGTCGATGATCGCACTGCGCGATGACGCCTTCCCGACCGACGGCGCCCTGGGAGATCTGCTGGCCACCGCGTGGCCGGCGTGGCGCGGCCAGTCATTTGCCGCGATCCTGGCCAGAAGCCTCGCCCATGTCTGCGCTTTCGAAGACGAGCGGCTAGTCGGCTATGTCAACGTTGCCACCGATGGCGGCGTCCACGCTTTCATTCTCGATACCTGCGTTCATCCAGACTTTCAGCGAAACGGCCTCGGAACCGCGCTCGTGCGGCGGGCGGCGAAGCTGGCCAGGAATCGCGGCGCGGAGTGGCTGCACGTGGACCACGAGGCCCACCTCGCGGCCTTCTATGCAGCCTGCGGTTTCCGGCCGGCCGCCGGCGCGGCGCTCATCGACCTGACTCGTCTCGAAACTGAAGGAAACTGACCCGCGCCGCGCCCCACGCGCGCGCGTCGAGAACCACGAAGCCGGGCGCGGTGAAAGCGGCCTCGCCGGCGCCCTGCTCGACGACCACGATGCCTCCGACCGCCAACCGGTGGCCGCTGGATAAGGCGGACACCGCCCGCTCGGCCAGACCCTGGGCATAGGGCGGATCGATCAGAGCCAGATCGAAAGCCGTCCCGGCCGCAATTGTTGTTGCGTCTCCCGCCCGAACCGTCGCCTGTCCGCCCAACCCCAGCGACTGAATATTGCGCGAGATCGCGGCGACAGCCGCCTGATCGTTGTCGACGAACAGACACGATGCGGCCCCCCGGGAGAGCGCCTCGAGACCAAGGGCCCCCGAACCGGCGAACAGATCGACCGCTTGAGCGTCCCTCAGGCCCGTCGACCACGGGGCATGTTCGAGCACGTTGAACATCGCTTCGCGCGCGCGATCGGTTGTTGGTCGCGTCGAGTGTCCCTTTGGCGCCACAAGCGAACGCCCACGAAGACTGCCGGCGACGATCCGCATGCGATTTTCCTTTGGAATTCACGCTCTCTAGCGGATGAACGGCGCAAGCAGGGCAGAGTCGGCGATGAGTGAGCGGGGCGTTGTGGCGGGATTGGCGGACTCGGCATTCCTGGCCGGGCTGGGCGCCCGTGACAAGAGCCCCTGGCGTATCGCGCTGACGCTAGTCGGTGGCCTGGTGGTCGGCGCAATCGCGGCCCTGGCCGGATTCATTCTTGCCTGGACCATCTACATGGTGCTCACCGGATACTGGCGAGAGGGCCTGGCCGGTCTCCAGCACGTGGCTGTGGCCCTCAAGGCGGCCGACGGCAAGGATCTGAAGTCCGCACTTCTGGTCATGGTCACGGCGGTGACCACCAACGGGCCGTTCGCGCTGGCCTTCGTGGGTTTGGCCTCGATCCTCGCCGGCCATCGGTTTTGGGACTATGTCTCCGCCGCCCCGGCGGTCCGCTGGCGGCTCCTGCTGGCCGGCCTAGTGCTGTCGGTGATCGTGGTCGCTCCAGTGATGGCGGTCGATCGACTGTTTTCGCCGCAGGCGATCACCGCGCCGTTCCTCGCGGTTTCGCCCAAGGCGGCCGGCCGAGCGATCTACATCCTGGCCGCCATCGCCCTGTTGATCCCGGCCGCGGCCGCGGAGGAAATCATCTTTCGCGGCTGGCTGTTGCGCCAGCTCGCCGCTTTCAGCCGCAGCCCGGCTATTCTGATCGTCACCACCGGGGTGTTGTTTTCCGTCGTCCACCTGCTGCCCGAGCATGCGACGTTTTCAAGCTTCCTGTCGGATCTGGCCAGGAACATCGTCGCCAACCCCGGCGCCTTGCTAGACCGGACGCTGATGGGCGGCGGCTTCGCCTACATGACCCTGCGCCTGGGTGGCATCGAGTTTTCCACCGGAGCTCATGCCGCCAACAACATCCTCATCGTGCTCTTTATCGAGCCGCTGACTCTGAAGACCGTCGCATCGGCTGGCGATCTTTCGATGGCGTCGCTCCTGGAGGATGTCGCGCTCGTGCTGGGATATATCCTGATCACCGAAGCGGTGGCGCGGATAGCGCCGCTGCGCCGCTGGACGGGCGTTCAAGCGGCCGAAATCTCGAGCCCCACCTTAGGGGCGGCGTCTATCGGCTGATGGTAAGGGGGGGAAACGCCGCGGGCGATGAGAGGGTCCTTTCGTGCGTCATCCGCGACGGCGTGGCCCCCTCCCCAACGAAGAAGCGGCTGGACCGGGGGCGGCGTTGTGTCGACTGCTGCTTGGGCGTTTCTTCGGTTTCGCCCACCCTGTCTTGTAGACGGTCTTCTCCTTTGCCTCCTTCTGCGCCGCCGATGGGCGCGGCCGAGGCTTGGTCCGGTCGGCCCGACGCGAATCCAGTGCGGGCGCGGGCGCCACGAACGCGGCCCGCTCCCCGCGTGGCAGATTGGCCGGCGAAATCGTCTGCGACAGCTGTTCGCGAATGACTCTCGGGCCGACTTCCTCGATCGCCCCCGGTTCGAGGGTCGCTAGCGCGAAAGGGCCATAGGCCACGCGGATGAGGCGGTTAACCGTCAAACCCAGGGACTCCAGGACCCGCCGCACCTCGCGATTCTTGCCCTCCGCAAGCGTGAGCATGATCCATAGATTGGCCCCCGATGGACCCTCCCTGGCCTTGTCGAGCGAGGCGTCTATCGGGCCGTAGCGAACACCCTCGACGGTTATGCCCTGCTTCAGCTCATCCAGTCGTGCCTGATCGATGCGCCCACGGGCCCTGGCGCGATAGCGACGAACCCAACCGCTGGACGGCAGTTCCAGCGCACGCGCCAGTCCTCCATCGTTGGTCAACAGCAGGAGCCCTTCGGAGGTGATGTCCAGGCGACCGATAGAGATAAGCCGGGGCAACCCCGCCGGCAGGGCTTCGAACACCGTCCTGCGTCCCTTGGGGTCGCGGTGGGTCGTCACCAGTCCCGGGGGTTTGTGATAGCGAAACAGGCGCGTCGGCTCCGCGTCGCCGACGACCGCGCCGTCGACGGTGAGGATGTCGCCGCCGGCGACCTTGACCGCCGGAGTGGTCAGCAGCTGACCGTTGAGCGCCACGCGCCCCGCTTCGATCAGCCGCTCGATTTCCCGGCGCGACGCGACCCCGGCCCTGGCCAGAACCTTGGCGACACGCTCGCATTGCGGACTTGTGGCCCCTTGACCTGCGTCGGGCCGGCTCCTTGGGTGTTGAGAATGGCCGACCATGACCTCGCCACCATGCGCATCGCCCTTATGGAGGCGCAAGCCGCCGCCGAACGCGGCGAGGCGCCCATCGGCGCGGTGATCGTCGACCCTGCCAGCGGGACGATTGTCGCCAAGGCCGCCAACGCACCCATCGCCCACTGCGATCCAACCGCCCATGCCGAGATTTTGGCGATCCGCGCGGCGGCGAAGGCGCGCGGCAATTACCGCCTCGCCGACCTGAGCCTTTTCGTGACGCTTGAACCCTGCGCGATGTGCGCCGGCGCGATCAGCCATGCGCGCATTGGCCGGCTGGTGTTCGGCGCGACCGACGCCAAGGGCGGTGCGGTGATCAGCGGCCCCCGCTTTTTCGAGCAGGCCACCTGCCATTGGCGTCCCGAGGTTAGGGAGGGGGTGCTGGCGCGGGAAAGTGCGGCGCTTCTACGGGCCTTCTTCCTCCCACGAAGGGCACGTTGACTCGGTCCCTAACTGCATTATATTGCAAAAAATATATCAATATGTAGAGATCTTTGGATGTCTAAATACGATCCGCTTCGGAAATTTCTCCAGAGCCGCCAGACTGATCAACTACCGCTGACCTTTGCCGAAATAGAGCAGGTCCTCGGATTCCCGCTACCGCATTCGGCACGTGCGGGGCCCAGCTGGTGGTCCAACAACACGGGCAGTCACGTCGGCGTCCGCGCTTGGCGCGACGCGGGATGGAAAGCCTCCCGCGTCGATGTCGCAGGCGAGCGAATTACCTTCGTGCGGGCCACGGGCGAATCTTCGCATGGCGGCCAAGACGCTGACCGGCTGATGAGACTCTTACGGGAGCGGTTGAGTTCCACGGCCGGAAACCTTTTGACCGAATATGCGAAAGAGGCGGGGGGGGACTGCGTCGCCGCCGCCGCCCGGGCAATCCACGAAGCCGCGATCACGCGTCGCCGGCGACTTTTTGAACCGTTCCCGCTGACCGGACCCAGATCCGAGGTGGATAGCGTCGATCTTATCCGTGAAGATCGTGATGCCCGATGACATCGTCCTCGATGCGTCAGTGGCCGCGAAGCTGTACTTTTTTGAGCAAGGTACTGAAGCTGCTCGGCGCCTGATCGACTCGGGCGTCAACATCGAGGCGCCAGAGCTTTTGTTCATCGAAATGGCGAGCGTCGCGGCCAAGCGCGTGCGTCGTGGTCTGACCCCGCCGGAGCGTGCCGCGGCGGCGGTCGTGGCGATCAGAGGTTTGGTTGTTTGTCCAATTCCGATGGCTGCCTTGGCTGATCAGGCCTTCGCCTTTGCGCGCGACCACGGCTTTTCAGCCTACGACGGCGCTTATCTTGCTCTCGCTGCCACAAAGGGTCTCAAGGTGATCACAGCGGACATAAAGATGGTTCGTCGCGCCTCTGAGGTTGGGCTGTCTGGGCTGGTGCGCCATCTTGAGCAGTAAAGACAGGCTTGCTGATCGCCCCCGGGCCGATGAATGATCAACTCCCGCTACCCAACACGGGACAGAAAGGATTTCGCAATGGGATTGCTCGACGGAAGGGTCGCCATCGTCACCGGTGGGGGCAACGGGCTTGGCGAGGCCTACTGCAAGCTGTTCGCCGCGGAGGGCGCGGCGGTGGTGGTCAACGATCTTGGCGGCGCGCGCGACGGAACCGGCGCGGATCTGTCGCCGGCGCAAAGGGTCGTCGATGCGATCAAGGCGGCCGGCGGAAGAGCGGCGGCCAATGGCGATGATGTCTCCACCGTCGAGGGCGGCCAGAACATCGCCAAGGCCGCGCTGGACGCCTTTGGACGCATCGACATTCTGGTCAACAATGCCGGTATCCTCCGCGACAAGACCTTTGCCAATACCTCCGAGGCCGACTGGGACGCGGTGATCAAGGTGCACCTCAAGGGCGCCTATTGCGTCACCATGCCGGTGTGGAAGTGGATGAAGGAAAACGGCGGCGGGGTGATCGTGATGACCTCGTCGACCTCGGGACTTTACGGCAATTTCGGCCAGTCCAACTACGGCGCAGCCAAGGCTGGCCTGTATGGCTTTATGCGGGTGCTCTCCATCGAAGGACGCAAATACGGCATCCGCGTCTGGGGCCTTGCGCCGGGCGCCTATACCCGGATGACGTCCGATCTTCCCGGCCGCCAGGGCCGCGAACCCGATCCGCTTTCGCTGCCGGACGCTATCGCGCCCGGCGTGCTCTACATGGTCAGCGATCTTTCCGGCGATCAGACAGGCAAGGTTCTCGGCGTCTCGTCCCGCGGCGTGCGCGAGATCAAGATGTTGGCGGCCGAGGGGTTTTCGCCCAAGGCGGCCTGGACGGCCCAGGATGTGGCCGATCACGCGGGCAAGGTCTTTTTCCCCGAGGAGGCCGCACGGACGCCAGTCTAGTCGATGGCTGGGCCGCCGACGTTCGGCCCTGGCTAAGGCGCGTCGGCCTCGCGTCTGCCGGCGTTGGTCGCGACGAGCGAGACGCCGGAGGCGGGAGCGGCCCCGGCCGCCTTGGCGACACACTGCCCGGTATCGATCAGGGCGTGCTGTCCCAGACAGAACAGGTCCTCATATTGCGGCCCGGCGACCGCAAGGCACTGGTACAGATTGAGTTTGGCCATGTTCAGGCAGTCGGCGCCCCAGCGCTCGGTGTACAGCGTCTGCAGGCGCGGGACATCTTGCTCCGTAGCCTCGCCCAGCATCGCTTCGGCGGCCAAGGCCAGCGCGCGCATTACCACGGGAGAGAATGGCGGTCCGGCCGATCCATCGGCCGGCGGCGAATCCCGCTCGGCCCTCATCACCCGCGCGTTGTCTTGGTCACTGGCGACAAACCGGGTCCGGGACAAGGTCTTGGCTTCCGCCAGCCGACCGGCGGGGTTGGAAACCGTGACCTTCGACCAGGCCTGATGCTGCACATCGTAGGCGGCTTGTTTCACCAGCCGCCCGGCGACGCTGACCCGCGTTGCCCGGCGCTGCAGCGCCGCGGCGACCTGGCGGGCCGCATCCTCGCCGCCCTCGATCCGCATCACGACGGCCGGATCGTCCAGCAGGCTTTGGGCCAAGGCGCGGGGGCCGCCAAAGTCCCTCGCGGCGCGCTGGACGCCCTCTTCGAACGCCTGGTCCCGCACCGCGATGATCGCGCCGTAGCCGATCATGCCTTCCTCGAACTGGTTCATTTCATAGCCGGCGCCGGTCTTGAGCCCGCGATGGACGCCCTCGCCGTCGCCAAAGCGGCCGGTCAGCGCCCCCGCGTGGTCCATGAAGGTGTCAAAAGCGCTCGCGGCTGCAACGACCTCGGCGGGCAGCGCGACATCGCCCTGGGGACGATCCTGGGCCGCCGCCAGGCCCACGGCGGCGAAGAGCCCCGCCCCGACGGCGACGACGGCCATCTGACATCTGCGTTTCATCGGTCCCCTCCTTAGAAAGCTTCGCGGTTGGAAGCTGTCATGGCGGCGACTTACAGATCGATAATGAACGTGCTGAACGGCCCTAAACGATGCTCAGGCGGCCGAGCGGCCCTCGTCGGCGAGAGCGCGCTCGGCCTCATCGATATAGCTTCGGGTGAGGGGCACCGCGTCCACCCGTTTGCTGAGCTGAAGCTGAAAGTTCATGTGGCCGCCGTGGCGAAACCCCATCTCGGCCGCGGCCAGATAATATTCCCACATGCGGCAGAAGCGCTCGTCGTACAGGGCCGCGGCCTGGTCGCGATTGGCCATGAAACGCGCGCGCCAGTGGGCCAGGGTCTTGGCATAATGCAGGCGCAGGATTTCCATGTCGGTTACCCACAGGCCTGCCTTTTCGACGGCCGGAAACACCTCGGACAAGCTGGGCAGATGCGCGCCGGGAAAGATGTATTTGGTGGTCCAAGCGTCCGTGGTGCTGGGCGGTCCAGAGCGGCCAATGGAGTGGATCAGGGCCACGCCGTCATCGGCGACCAGGTCCGCGACCTTGTTGAAAAACGTCTGGTAGTTGGCCGGGCCGACGTGCTCGAACATGCCGACCGAAACGATGCGGTCATAGGTCCCAGTCACATCGCGATAGTCGGTCAGTTCGAAGTGCGCCTTGCCGCCCAGGCCCATGGCTTCGGCCCTGGTTCTCGCGGTCGCTAGCTGCTCGGTGGACAAGGTGACGCCGTCCACGCGCACGTCGGCCGCCGCCGCCAGGGTCAGGGCCATGCCGCCCCAGCCGCAGCCTATGTCGAGGACGCGCTGGCCAGGCTTCAGAAGCAGCTTTGCCGCGATGTGCCGCTTCTTCGCCACCTGGGCGTCGTCCAGGCTTGCGCCCGGCTCTTCGAACAGGGCGCACGAATACTGAAGATCGCGATCCAGGAACAGGCGGTAGAGATCGACCGAGAGATCATAGTGGTGAGCCACGTTACGGCGCGCAGCATTGCGGGCGTTCCGCTGGCGCGTCTGGTCGAGCCACCAGCGCTTGGCGGCGCTCGCCGGCCGCCGGTCGGGGCGCCTAGCGCCGTTCATCGACGCCAGTTCCAAGAGGTCGGCGATGGTCCCGACCTCGAAGGTCAGAGCCCCTGCCATATAGGCCTCTCCCAAGGCGAGCCCAGGGCGCGCGGCTATGCGCGCGACGGTAGCCCTGTCCTTCAGTGCGACAACGACGCGCGGCTCGCCGCCGTCGCCAAGCACGATCCGTCCGCCCCCGGGGAGGATCACCTCCAGCGATCCCTGATGAAAGACTGTCTTCAAATAGGCTTCGAGTTTCATGGGTCTCACCGATAGTGCTTCGCCCGTCCAATCGATCCGGTCAGATAAGCCGCAAATCCGGGCCGCGCCTTGACTCCGCTCTGGCGGCTTCCTATCTCCGCCTCGCTGGCACTCAACAGCCCCGGCTGCTAACGGCCGTCGGCCTTGGGTGCGTTGCGTCCCAATCAACCGTAGGATTTACGGAGAGAAAATCCATGACGTTTCGTCCGCTAGGCGACCGAGTTCTCGTCCGCCGCGTCGAAGAAGAAGAAAAGACCAAAGGGGGCATCATCATCCCCGACACTGCTAAGGAAAAACCCCAGGAAGGCAAGGTTATCGCCGTCGGCCCAGGCGCCCGCGACGAGAACGGCAAAATTCATTCCCTGGATCTGAAGAGCGGTGATCGCATCCTGTTCGGCAAATGGTCGGGCAGCGAAATCAAGCTCGAAGGCGAAGACCTCCTGATCATGAAGGAGAGCGACGTCCTGGGTGTGCTCGACTAGACTTTGGGCCGAACCCAGCCCTTTCCCATTCAACCCGCACTTTGAAAGAGAGCCGAACAATGGCTGCCAAAGACGTCTATTTTGCTTCCGACGCGCGCGACAGGATGCTGCGCGGCGTCAACATCCTGGCCAACGCGGTCAAGGTGACCCTGGGCCCCAAGGGCCGCAATGTGGTGATCGAAAAATCCTTCGGCGCGCCGCGCTCGACCAAGGACGGCGTCACCGTCGCCAAGGAAATCGAGCTTTCAGACAAGTTCGAGAACCTAGGCGCCCAGCTGATCCGTGAAGTCGCCTCCAAGACCAATGACCAGGTCGGCGACGGCACCACCACCGCCACCGTGCTGGCCCAGTCCATCGTCGTCGAAGGCCTCAAGTATGTGGCTTCTGGCATGAACCCGATGGATCTCAAGCGCGGCGTCGACAAGGCCGTCATCAAGATCGTCGAGGAAATCAAGGCCAGCTCGAAAAAGGTGACCACCAATAAGGAAATCGCCCAGGTCGGCGCCAACAGCGCCAACGGCGACCACGAGATTGGCGACATGATCGCCAAGGCCATGGAAAAGGTTGGCAACGAGGGCGTGATCACGGTGGAAGAGGCCAAGAGCCTTGAAACCGAACTCGACGTCGTCGAGGGCATGCAGTTCGATCGCGGCTACCTTTCGCCCTACTTCATCACCAACGCCGAAAAGATGGAGGCCGTTCTCGAAGATCCGCTGGTGCTGATTTTCGAAAAGAAGCTCTCCTCGCTCCAGCCCCTGCTGCCGGTGCTCGAAGCGGTCGTTCAGTCGGCCCGCCCGCTGCTGATCATCGCCGAGGACATCGAAGGCGAAGCCCTGGCCACCCTGGTGGTCAATAAGCTCCGCGGCGGCCTTCGTGTCGCGGCGGTCAAGGCGCCTGGCTTCGGTGATCGCCGCAAGGCCATGCTGGAAGACATCGCCGTCCTCACCGGCGGTGAGATGATCAGCGAAGACCTCGGCATCAAGCTCGAGAACGTGACCATCGAGATGCTCGGCAAGGCCAAGAAGGTGTCGATCACCAAGGACGACACCACCATCGTCGATGGCGCCGGCGAGAAGACCGCGATCGAAGGCCGCATCGGCCAGATCAAGCGTCAGATCGAGGACACCACCAGCGACTACGACAAGGAAAAGCTGCAAGAGCGTCTGGCCAAGCTGGCCGGCGGTGTCGCGGTCATCCGCGTCGGCGGGGCCACCGAAGTTGAAGTGAAGGACCGCAAGGACCGCGTTGACGACGCTCTCAACGCCACCCGCGCGGCGGTCGAGGAAGGTTTCGTCGCCGGCGGCGGCGTGGCGCTTCTGAAGGCCGGCAAGGTGCTTGACGGCTTCACCGGCGAAAACGCCGACCAGAACGCCGGCATCGCCATAGTTCGCCGGGCCCTGCAGTCCCCGATCCGCCAGATCGCCGAAAACGCCGGCGTCGAAGGCTCGATCGTGGTCGGCAAGGTGTTGGAGAACGCGTCAGCCACCTTCGGCTTCGACGCCCAGAAGGAAGTCTACGGCGACATGATCACCACCGGGGTCATTGAGCCGGCCAAGGTCGTGCGCACGGCCCTTCAGGCCGCGGCGTCGGTCGCCGGCCTGCTGATCACCACCGAGGCGGCGATCGTCGAAGCCCCCAAGAAGAACGCGGGCGGCGGCGGCATGCCCGGCGGCGGCATGGGCGGCGGCATGGGCGACATGGACTTCTAAAGTCCACAAAACCCTCCGATCAGTCAAAAACCCTCGGCCGCAAGGCCGGGGGTTTTTTCTTTTTGACGCCGCCAAAGTCGCCGTTCGATCCGCTTCAGCTCCGCCGGCGCTTGGCCGGCGCAGCGGCGGGACGGATGCGACTGCCCGCCGCT
Organism: Caulobacteraceae bacterium; assembly: GCA_036511515.1. Classification (GTDB taxonomy): domain Bacteria; phylum Pseudomonadota; class Alphaproteobacteria; order Caulobacterales; family Caulobacteraceae; genus Acaudatibacter. Next base: position 40,218 of record DATCCB010000028.1, read on the forward strand.
GGGAAGGCCGACAGCACCGAGGTGTCGAGCAGACGGGTCACGGCGAGGCCGAACAGACTGGAGCGGCTCATGCCGGTATCGGAAGCGACCCGGTCCACCCGCTCGATGAGCGCCTTGGGCAGATAGACGTTCACGCGCTCCGACGGATTGGGAAGCGCGGCCCCGACGGCGAAAAAGCCGATCATATCGCAGCCGGACGGAATCGCGATCTCGGCCAGGGCGGTCGGCTCGGGCAGAACCCGGTCGAGCTCAGCTAGCCTTTGAATGCTCGAGGCCAGGGCGTCCTGCGCCTTGGCCATGGCTTCTTCCTGCGACTTGGCGGCGGCGACACAACCTGGAAAGTCCGGGAACCAGACGCCGAAGACGCCCTTGGCGCCGCGCTCGAGAACCGCGGGATAGAACCTCTGCGGCATGGCCTGCCTTTCAGGTGGCGATTGTGTGAATTACCACATGCCGGAAGGCTTCGCCAGCCGCGTTCCTATCGCCGCTCGCCGCGACGCCAGGGGTTGATGAACCAGCCGGCCAGCCAGCTGACCAGGCTGATGACGATGGCGGTGAGTATGGCGTGCCACAGGCCATGTATTGAAATCTCGCGCAGAAAGACCGTCACCAGCCAGACGGTCAGGCCGTTAACGACCAGAAGGAAAAGCCCAAGAGTGAGGACCGTCAACGGCAAGGTCAGCAGAATCAGAAGCGGGCGAACCAGCGCGTTGACGATGCCCAGCACCACGCCCGCGGCGAGCAGGCTGCCAAGGCCGCCGACGTGGACGCCGGGGACGATTCGCGACGCAACCCAAAACCCGAGCGCGGCGGCGAGAGCGCGGAGAATGAAGCGGACCATCTGTGGCAGGCATCCTTCAAGCGTTGACGTTGACGTCCACGGAACGTGACCGTAGCCTGCGTTGACCGACAAAAAGGCGAGGGCATACTCATGCCGAACGAACTTCGGCGCCCCGAGCGCACCTTCACCATCCGCCAACTGTGCCTGGAATTCAAATGCACGCCACGCGCCCTGCGTTTCTATGAGGACCGGGGCCTGCTCGCGCCGGCGCGGGCCGGCCTCAATCGCGTCTATTCCTACAAGGATCGCGCGCGGCTGCAGCTTATCCTGCGTGGCAAACGCGTCGGCCTGTCGCTGGCCGAAATCCGCGAGATCCTCGAACTCTACGACAAGGAGGATGGCGGCGCGGCGCAGAACGCCAAGGCCTTGAGGAAATTCCGCCAGCGCATTGTCGCGCTCGAGCGCCAACGCGAAGACATCGATCACGCGGTGGCCGAACTCTACGAGGCCTGCGCTCGGCTCGAAGAGCGTCTTGGCAAGGAGCGGCCCGATCTGCTGCCGAGCGCGGAGGAATACGACACCATCCGTCGCACCCCCGTTGGCGCTCAACACGACCATCTGGGACTGAAACACGTCTGAGAGCCGCGGTTCCAGGCGCGAAGGCCTTTTGATGTCCAGCCACGCGGCGACGGTCGATTGGGCGCTGGGAGACGGCGATTTCGCTCGCCGCCGTTACAGCCGCGCGCATACCCTCACTTTCGCCGGAGGCATCGCCGTCCCCGGCTCGCCATCGGCCGACATCGTGCCGGCGCCGTGGTCTCGCGCTGACGCCATGGACCCGGAGGCGGCGTTCACCGCATCCCTGGCGGCCTGTCACATGCTCTGGTTTCTCGACTTCGCCGCCCGCGCCGGCTTCGTCGCAGCGGCCTACCGTGACGAAGCGGAGGGCACGCTTGGCAAGAACGCCGCGGGGAAGATGGCCATGACCCGCGTCGTCCTGCGCCCCCAGGTTCAGTTCACCGGCGACGCCCGCCCCTCGCCCGACGACATCGCCGCGCTTCACCATGCGGCCCACGAGGCCTGCTTCATCGCCAATTCGGTGCTGACCGAGGTGGTCGTCGAGGCTGAGACATCGAGGAGGATGCGTTGACGAGATTTGCTGAAAAGTCTTGTGCCTTTCTCGTCGCCGTTTGGCTAAGCCTCTGCCTGGGACCGTCCGCGGCCCAGGCCGTGACTGCGCGAACCCTGAGCGCCGGCGCGGTCGCCTCCCCGAACAGCTACGGCGCCATCGCCGCACGGCAGATTTTGCATGAGGGCGGCAACGCCGTCGATGCGGCCGTGGCCACCGGTTTCGTGCTCGCGGTCACCTATCCCGAAGCCGGCAATCTGGGGGCGGCGGGTTCATGACGATCTACATGGACGAAAAACCCTATTTTCTGGACTACCGCGAGACCGCTCCGGCCGCCACGACCGCCGGCATGTATCTCACCGCGTCCGGCGACCCCGACCCGAACCTGAGCATCATCGGCAACCTTTCGGCGGGAACGCCCGGAACCGTGCGCGGCCTCGCCGAAGCGCACCGTCGCTTTGGCAAGCTCAGCTGGAAGCAAGATCTGGCGCTGGCCATCGCCCTTGCGCGCGACGGGTTCGTCGTTCCGCCCCGATCCGCGCGGGGAAGGGGTCGGTCTGGTGGCGCCCTAGACGTCTGATGCCGCCTCCCGCGCGAGTTGGCCATCCAGCCACGCCGACGCCCTCGCGGCCAACGCTTCTGGATGCCTGAGCGCGCACTCCCATACCGTCTCGACCCGCCAGCCAGCGGCTTCCAACGCGGCGCGAGCGGCGGCGTCGCGCCCACGGTTGCCGGCGACCTTGGCGGTCCAATAGGCGCGATTGGCCTTGGGGACCCTGGCGCCCCTGGCGCAATCATGGCCATGCCAGAAGCAGCCGTGAACGAAAATCGCCAGGCGCCGGCGGCCAAGGACGATGTCCGGCTTGCCGGGCAGGTCGGCGCGGTTGAGGCGATAGCGCCCGCCCAGCGACCAGATCAGCCGCCGCACGGCGAGTTCTGGATGGGTGCCGCGCCCCTTGACCGCGCGCATCACCGACGAGCGCTTCTCCTGACCAAAGACGTCGCTCACAATCCCTCGAACAAAGCGGTCGACAGGTAACGCTCGGCGAAACTTGGAATGATGGCGACGATCAGCTTTCCGGCCATTTCGTCGCGCGCGGCGACATCGAACGCCGCCGCCAGGGCGGCGCCGGAGGAGATCCCCACCGGCACGCCCTCGATGGCCGCGCACTTCCTCGCCATGTCGAAGGCGTCCTCGTTGGAAACCAGGATGATCTCGTCCATCACCCCGCGGTCGAGGATCGCCGGCACGAAGCCGCCGCCGATGCCCTGAATCTTATGGGGCCCCGGCTGGCCGCCGGACAGCACCGGTGAGCCGGTCGGCTCGACCGCGATCATGCGTACCGACGGTTTGCGCCTCTTCAGCACCTGGCCGACCCCGGTGATCGTTCCCCCCGTGCCAACGCCGGAGACGACGACGTCGACTTTTCCGGCGGTATCGTTCCAGATCTCCTCCGCCGTGGAGACGCGGTGGATCAGGGGATTGGCCGGATTCTCGAACTGCTGGGGCATCACCGACCCGGGGATCTCGCCTAAGAGTTCGCGCGCCCGGGCCACCGCCCCGGCCATGCCGCGCTCCGCCGCCGTCAGTTCCAGCCGCGCGCCCAGCAAGAGCAGCATCTTGCGCCGTTCCATGGACATGCTTTCAGGCATCACCAGAATCAGTTTCAAGCCTTTGGCCGCGGCGACAAAAGCCAGGGCGATGCCGGTGTTACCGCTGGTCGGCTCGATGATCGTCGTACCGGCCTTTATCAGGCCCTGCGCCTCCATGGCTTCGATCATCGACACCCCGATGCGGTCCTTGACCGACCCCAAGGGATTAAAGAATTCCAGCTTGGCCGTGACTCTCCCCTTGGGCTTCAACACCGCCGACAGCCGCGGCAGACCGATCAGCGGCGTGTCGCCAACGGTGTCCAGGATGGAGTCGTAAATCCTGCCCCGGCCGGCGCGCCGATGGCGTTCGGCGTCATAAGTCTTGGCGGGCGGCGCATCCATGGCGGTCCTCTTCGATCTTAAGAGGAGTCATAGTCGGTGAGGGCGCCTTTAAGAAGACGCTCACTCCGCAGCCAACACCGCGGGCGTCGGGCCAAGCAGCGGCTCCAGCACCTCGCGCGCCAGCCACCTGACCACGGGCGCGGCGACGCCGTCGCCGGTCACGTGCAAGGCCGCGTTGGCGGCGGACGGTAAGGCGTAGCTATCGGGCAATCCCATCAGCCGCGCCGTTTCCCGCGGCGACATCAGGCGGCTTCGCACTCGTCCAGCCTCGACGACGATGACCGCCTGGCGTGAGGAGCCGCCCCTTGGCGTGCGCAGGCAGCCGGCGAGGCCGTCGAAACGCACCTCGGCCCTCTGCACGCCCCCGCGCACGCGCAGGAACATCGCGCCGACGCGCCGCTCGCCGCCGGCCATCGCCGCCCGCACCTTGGCTCGATGGCGCGGATTCATCATCTCGATCATCCGCTCCGTCCGCGCCGCGCCTTGCCAGATCGCCGCTTCATCCGGCTCAAGCAAGGCGGAGAGGTTGGTATTGCGCCCCTGCGGCGGAGTTCTCCCCCAGCCGATCCAGCCCCGGCGAAGATGGGCGGGAAGACCCTCCCGCGCCCGGCGCACGGAGTGTGACTCGCAGGGCGAAGGATCGCTGGACCCGGCCCACTCTCGCGCGCCGACGATCACCACCCGGCGCCGCGATTGCGGCAGAAAGCTCGCCGCGTCTACCTCGATAGCCCCGAACCGGTAGCCCTGGCCTGCCAATGCGCCGCAGACAGCCGCGAAGTCCACGCCGCCGTGGGAGGTCAGAAGGCCGGTGACGTTCTCGATCGCCACCGTCCTTGGCGCCCGTCCTTGCGCGCTCAGCCCCTCGATCAACCGCCAGAAGCCAAAAAAAGCCGAGGACCGGCCGCCCGCCAGACCCGCCCGCGCCCCGGCGAGGCTGAAGTCCTGGCAAGGGCTCGACGCCCAGGCCAGATCCGCGATCCCCGGCAGGTCGCCTGCCGTCAGATCGAAAACGTCGGCCTCGCGAAAGTGCCCGTCGCCGAAATTGGCCCGATAGGTCGCGGCCTTCAGCGGGTCGAAGTCATTGGCGAACAGGCATCCCCACCCCGGTCCCAGGCCCAGACGCGTCATCCCGCCGCCGGCGAAGAACTCGTAAAAGGTGAAAGGCGCGCGACTCATCGGGGCCAAGTCTAGCCTGAACCGGGTCCGGCGAAATGGCGCGCATCAGGGGCGCTTCGTGGCGCCCGCGGCGTCTTGTGCTTGACGCAGCCCCCGCCAAGGGGGGCAATTGTGAACCACGATCACTCTCAAGCGAAGGCGGCGGCATGGAACGGGCCTATGATCTGGTGATCCGCGGCGGCCGCGTGTTCGACGGAACCGGCGGACCGGCGCGGCTGGCCGACATCGCGGTTGCGGGCGGCCTTATCGCTGCCGTCGGCGAATTTGCCGGCTCCGGGGCCGAGGAGATCGATGCGCGCGGGATGATCGTCACCCCCGGCTTCGTCGATATCCACACCCATTACGACGGCCAGGCGACCTGGGACGCGCGCATGCAGCCCTCGTCGTGGCACGGGGTTAGCACGGTGGTGATGGGCAACTGCGGGGTCGGCTTCGCGCCGTGCAGGCCCGCCGACCACGACCGCCTGATCCGCCTGATGGAGGGCGTCGAGGACATTCCGTTTCCGGTGTTGAGCCAGGGCCTCGGCTGGAACTGGCAAAGCTATCCCGACTATCTCGACGCCCTCGAGGGGCGCTCGTTTGACGTCGATGTCGGCAGCCAGCTCCCCCACGCGGCCCTGAGGGTCTTCGTGATGGGCGAGCGCGGCGCCAACCGTGAGCCCGCGACCGGCGCGGACATCGAGGCGATGGCGGCCTTGGCGCAGCGCGCCGTGTCGGCCGGGGCGCTCGGCTTTTCGACCTCGCGCACGCTAAACCACAAGACCAGCGACGGTCAGCCGACGCCAACCCTGACCGCGGCCGAAGACGAGCTGACCGGTATCGCCATGGGCCTGGCCGCCGCTGGCAAGGGCGTGCTGCAGGTGGTTTCCGACTTCGCCGATCCGCAAGCCGAGTTCGCCATGCTGCGCCGCATTGTCGAAGCTTCAGGCCGGCCGCTTTCGTTCTCGCTGGTGCAGAGCCCCCTGCATCCGGAAGCCTATAAGCTGCTGCTGCACGCGCTCGAAGATGCGGTGGCCGCCGGCCTGCCGATGAAGGCGCAGGTCGCCGCCCGGCCCGTTGGCGTGCTGCTAGGGCTTGAGCTGACGGTCAACCCCTTCACCCATTATCCGCTCTACAGGCAGATCGCCGCGCTGCCCCTGGCCGAGCGCGTGGCGCGGCTCGCCGCCGCCGAATTCCGCGAACGTCTGTTCTCGAGCGCGCCTGAGGGCGGCGTGCGGGGCATGGCCGGCGCATGGGGGCGGATGCATCTGATGGGCGACGCGCCCGACTATGAACCGACCAAGGAGAGCACCGTTGCCGCGCAGGCCGCCTTGCGAGGTGTCAGGCCTGAAACCGTGGCGCTAGATCACATGCTCACGAACGGTGGGCGCGCCATGCTCTATGTGCCGTTTCTCAATTATGCCGAGGGGTCCCTCGATCCCGCCCGACTTATGCTCGACCACCCAGATACCGTGCCTGGACTGTCGGATGGCGGGGCGCATGTCGGCATGATCTGCGATGGCAGTTTCCCGACCTCGATGATCACCCATTGGACGCGCGACCGCACCCGGGGCCCGAAGCTGGCGCTGGAACAGGTCGTGCGCATGCAGACACGCGACACCGCGCGCGCCGTCGGCCTCTTCGATCGAGGCCTGCTGGCGGCGGGCTACCGCGCTGACATCAACGTCATCGACTATGACAACCTGACGCTATCGTCGCCGAGCGTCGCCTATGATCTCCCGGCTGGCGGCCGGCGCCTGATCCAGAGGGCCGACGGCTATGTCGCCAGCGTCGTCGGCGGCGAGGTGACCTATCGCAATGGCCAGCCGACGCAGGCCCTGCCGGGGCGCCTGGTCAGGGGCGCCAAGAGCGCGCCCATGGCCCGCGCGGCGGCCTAGGCAACGATTGGCGAGGCAGGGAGAGTCCGATGACCCTCGAAATTCTGGAAACCGCATGCGAATGGCGCGCCGCCGATGTCGCCGACCCCGAATCCTGGACCACGGTGCTGACCGACGCCGAAATCGCCGAGGTCGACGCCGCCATGGCGCAGGCCAGGGCCAAGTCTCCCGACCTGCTCGACATCGAAAAGGCCGACTTCCCGCTGCCGACCCTGGCCGGCCGACTAAAGGCGATAGAGCGCGAACTGATGGACGGCCGCGGCTTTGTGCTGATCCGCGGCCTGCCACGCGCGCGCTATTCCAACGATGACATGTGCCTGGCCTATTGGGGTATCGGCGCCCATTTGGGCCGACCGTGGCCGCAGAACCATCACGGCCATCTGCTCGGCGACGTCACCGACCAGGGCAAGGTCCCGGGCGATCCAACGGCGCGCGGCAATGAGCTGGGCCAGATCGGCCTCGAATTCCACTGCGACGGCTCCGATCTTGTCGGGCTCTTGTGCCTGCAGACCGGCGCCTCCGGAGGCCGCTCGGCGGTGTGCAATTCGGTCACCCTGCACAACACCCTGGTGCGCGAGCACCCCGATCTGGCGGCCGAGCTTTACATGCCGCAACCCTACGACATGCGCGGCGAACAGGGGCCGGGACGCAGGGGCTGGTACGAGATTCCGGTATTCACCGCCCATGGCGGACGGCTGTTCATCCGCCTGATCGGCAGCTACATCCTGGCGTCCCAGCGTCACCCCGATGCGCCAAGGCTGACGCCAAAGGCGCGCGAAGCCCTCGCCTGGATGCACGATCAGGCCGAAAGCGGCGCCTTCAGCGTGGTGATGGATTTCCAGCCGGGCGATATGCAGTTCATCAACAACTACCATGTTCTCCATGGCCGAGCGCCCTATGCCGACGATCGCGCCACCGGAAAGGTCCGCCATCTCAAGCGCCTGTGGCTGGAAACCAGCGCCCTTGCCGATCGGCCGAGCTATTTCCGCAACAGTCTCTCGGGCCACTGGGGCGACAAGCGGGTGATCAGCCGGCTGGACGCGGCTATGGCGGTGGAAGGCTGACCGGCATTCCGTGCGGGGTGTCGTGGTAAGCCCGCGCCCAGGCAACCTTGCGTTGGGCCAGGGCGGCCGGGTCGATCAGGCCCTTGGCGCTCGCCAGGGCCTCGAGAGCGGCGAGCCACGATTGGTAGTAATCCTCACCGTCTCCCGGTCCGGCGGCGGCGATCTGCGCGGCGAGGGACTTGGCCCATTCGTTCCAGGTGAAGGCGCCTTGGCGGCTTAGCTGAACGGCAAGGGCGAAAGCCTGCGCCTGCCAGGGCTCGTCGAACACCCGCTCGTCTTCAGGCCGGTTCAAGATAGGCGTCCCACAGGTCGAGATGGACGCTGTCGCGCGCGCCGGCGGTCTGCCCCCACAGCTCGCGCGCCTTGAAGGCGACGCCGTAGAGTCTGCACGGCCGTTCACCCAAACCATGCGCGTTGGTATCTGGAAACACGTGAACACCATGGTCGCGCTCGACAATGCCGATGCGGCCGCGCACATAGCGGGGCAGGCGCGTGTGGCCGATTGGATTGATGGTCCGCGCGCGCACCGTCTCGCCGATGGCGAAGGTGCGCGGCGCGGCGACATCCCGCGTGGCTGGTCCGCCGGCGCCGATGACCGCGGCGACCCGTTCGGCGGTCAGCGGCGGGTGCGCGCGGACGCTCGCTGCCGCCGGTCGACCGCTATCAACTTCCGTCCAGCTGACCAGCCCTGCCCCTACGGCCAGATCGATCAGGCCGGTGAGCCACTTTTCGTAGTAGCTCATGCGCAGGTAGTCGGGTCCCGGAATCAGTTCCCGCTGGTGGCGGGAGGCGTCGATGTTCCATTTTCCCCAGGCGCCCAGGGCCAGGGTCATGGCCAGAACGCGCGCCTCCCAGGGATGGTGGAACACCGGCTCATTGGCCGGCGGCGCGATCGGACCCAGGCCGTGCATGCCGCCCATGTCGTGGGCGCCGTTCATGCGGGAGCCATGGGCGGCGCGACCATCGCCACGCCGATCATGGCGTCGCGCGTCACCAGGGCGGCCAGCGCCTCTTCGTCAAGGCCCTCGGCGCCTTTGGGGCGTTGGGGAAGGACCAGATAGCGAACCTCGGCGGTGGAATCCCAGACGCGGATCTCGATCTCATCGTCAAGGATCAGGCCGAATTCCGCCAGCACCCCGCGCGGATCGATCACCGCCCGCGAACGATAGGGAGAGGACTTGTACCAGGTAGGCGGCAGGCCAAGCAGCGGCCAGGGATAGCAGGAGCACAGGGTGCAGACGACGAGGTTGTGAACCTCCCTGGTGTTCTCGACCACGATCATGTGCTCGCCCTGGCGTCCGGCGAAGCCCAGCTCGGCGATCGCCGCCGTCGCGTCCGCCACCAGCCGCGCCTTGTAGGCGCGATCGCTCCACGCCCGGGCCACCACCTTGGCCCCGTTTCTCGGTCCGACCTTGTGCTCATAGGTTTCGATGATGGCGTCGAGGGCGGCCGGATCGACGAGGCCCTTTTCCACGAGCAGGGATTCCAAGGCCTTGACGCGCAGGGCGAGGTCGGACGGCGGGTCCTGGCCGTGGTGGTGGTCGTGGTGGTGATGATGATCCTGCGTATCCATGCCGGCTCAATCCTACGGCGCCGCTCGCCCGCACGCTCAAAGAAATGATCAATCGACAACATAGAAACGATCAATTCGCTCTATCACGGCCGCTGAGCTATCGCGTCTCGACCAAGACACCCAACCCAGTCATCTAACGGATCGCGATCCTTCTCCTTGCTGGAGAAGCGCGCGCGTTGCCTCGGTCGGGTTCCCGGCGGTAAGCTGAACCGGACGTCCGGGTTCGGTTGATCATGTCACAGACGAGAGACTTCGGAGGCCAACGAAGCGGCGCCCGGAGCGGGCCGTTTTCGATAACCGTCATCGTTGGCGCCGTGGCGGCGCCTATCGTCTTGGTCGGGATTCTGAGCGAATTGGCGGCCCAAAGCGATCCGTGGACGATCAGCGGGACGTCCTGCGCGTCGGTTTCCCATGCCGCGTTCGCCGAGCCGCTCAAGCCCGATCAGGTCTTCGCATTCGACCGCGTCGATTTCGGCAGAAGGTTCGGCGGCTCCTATTGCAGCACGGCCTCGACAAAGGGCACGTTTGGCCTGCTGACCCATCCCGTGTGTCAATTCTCCAGTCCCGCCGTGCTTGCCGTCAGAACCTCGAAGGGGATGTTCTACTTCGAGCCGAAAGTCGGGCAGGTGGCCACGGTCTCGGTGTCGGGCGGCGTCGCGCGGTGCGTACTCGCCTCGCCCTATTGGTCGCAATACACTCGATTGGTCACCCACTCTGGCGGGAATGGTGCGCCATTCTGGTAATGGCTCGAGCCGGCCGATCATGGCCATTCGCGTAGAGCCGGCGAGTCGAATGATCGGCGCGGCAGCTACTTCCGGGCTTTGCGGGCCGCGTACTTGGCGTCGCGCTTGGCCTTCTGTTCGGCCTTGGTCAGGGCTTTTCGTTCCTTGCGCTCCCCGCGCTTGGCGTCGAGCGCCGCCTGCTCGACCTCGAGGGCCGCCTCCCTGGCCGCCTCCTTGGCCGCCGCTCTCGCCGCGCGCACCGCCTCGAGTTCCGCCGCGCGCTCAGCGGCCCTGGCCGCGCCCCGACTGTCGAAGTCGGGGTCGATGACCATCGGTTTTGGCTTCAGCTTGGCCACCAGGGCCTTCTTGGCTTCCGCCGCCGCGCTGAGGCGGTCGGCGAAGCCGGTTTTCAGCGGGTCCTTCATGGGTCCTTCAGTGGCGGTTGTTGCCGGCAGGCCCCTCAAACCGCAATTCGGCGGGTGAGGCAATATCGCGGCGCCCGATGATCAGCCGCGCGCCGCGCTTGAGGGTGAGATAGCCCCAGAGCCAGGTGAGGGCGACGACCAGGCGGTTGCGCAGGCCGATGAGGAAATAGATGTGGATGACGCTCCAGAACATCCAGCCCAAGGCGCCGGTCAGCCTAAATGCGCCAAGTTCGACGACCGCCGCGTTGCGGCCGACGGTAGCCAGGTTTCCATAGTCGCGATAACGGAACGGGCCAGAGGCGGGGGCGCCGGCAATCCGTTCGCCGATCAGACGGCCCACATACCGGCCCATCTGTTTGGCCGCCGCGGCCAGGCCGGGAACCGGCGAGCCCTTTGCGTCGACCACCGCGGCGGTATCGCCGATGACGAAAACCTCCGCGAGGCCCGGGGCCGAAAGATCCGCGCGAACCTTGACCCGGCCAGAGCGATCGGCGTCGGCGGCCAGCCACGCCGCAGCGGGGGAGGCGCGCACGCCAGCCGCCCACACCACCGTGGCCGCCTCGATTCGCGTCTCGCCGATGCCGACCCCGGCATCATCGCAAACCGTCACCGCGGTGTCTGTCATCACCTCCACTCCCATCTGGTGAAGCTTGGCCTGAGCGTAGCGGGACAACGGTTCGGAGAAGGCCGACAGCAGACGGGGACCGGCTTCGATCAGAACCACGCGCGCGGCGCGGGAGTCGATGTGACTGAAATCCCTGGGCAGCGCGTCGTGCGCCACCTCGGCGATGGCCCCGGCCATCTCGACGCCGGTCGCCCCGCCGCCGACGACGACGAAGGTCAACAGCCGCGCCCGGCGCGCCGGGTCAGTGGCGAGCTCGGCGTCCTCGAACGCAAGCAGCAGCTTATGGCGGATGGTGAGGGCGCCTTCGATACGCTTCAATTCCGGGGCGAAGGCCGCCCAGTCTTCATGGCCGAAGTAGGACGGTCGCGCGCCAGTAGCGATCACCAGATAGTCGTAAGGCAGGTTGACCTTGTCGGTGATAACCACGCGCGCCGATGCGTCAATCTGGACAACCTCGGCCATCACCGCGCGGACATTTTCCTGGCCCGCCAGCAGGCCGCGAATCGGCCACGCAATATCGGCCGGCGACAGCGCTGCCGTCGCCACCTGATAGAGAAGCGGTTGGAATGTGTGATGGTTTTCCCTGTCGACGACGGTCACCAGGGCCGGTGCTCCGACCAAGGCCCTGGCCGCCTCCAGACCGCCGAACCCCGCCCCGATGACAACGACGCGCGGCGCGCCGCCAACCGCGGCCTCGGGCGGGCCTTGCCCGATCACTTCGCCAGCATGGGCCTGCCTTCGTGGGCGACGAGAAGGTCATGCATGTCGTCGGCGTGCTCCTCCTCCACCTGCAGGATCCACTCGAGCATACGCTTGGTGGTGGGATCGTTGTCGCCGAAATAGCGCACCAGCTCGCGGTAGTGTTCGACCGCGATGCGTTCGGCGATCAGGTTCTCCTTGATCATGTCGACCAGGGTCGGGCCGGTGGAATATTGCGATGCCGAGCGGCTGGCCAGCCCCTGCGGATCGAAATTGGGTTCGCCGCCAAGCTGGGTGATCCGCTCGGCCACCGCCATCATGTGCTCCTGCTCTTCCTTAGCGTGCTCGGCGAATTCCGCCTTCACCCCTTCGCTGGAGATGCCGGATGCCGCGATAGAATGCATCGTGTAGCGCAGGACGCAGACGATTTCCGTGGCCAGAACGCTCTGCAGAATCTCGATCGCCTGCTTTGGGTCGCCCTTGTAGTTCGCGGTAATGGGGCCATCGGAAATGTTCTTGCGAGCGCGCTCGCGGAGAGTCTTCACGTCGGTCAAAAAGGGCTTCGCATGAGTTTGCGTGATCGTGGGCATGAGGACTCCGCATCGGTGGGGTTAAGACAGGACTGCGCCTGGGTTCCCGCGCCCGACGCTCTTGGCCGATCAACGCCGGGTGCGAGGACCCGTTCCGTGCGCCGCCCCCCACATGGCGTTCATTCCCCAAAGCCCTCGCCGGGTGTGACCGGCGACAGACGGATCAGGCGGCTGTCGGCGACCGCCGCGGTCCGATGCTTGACGTGTTCGCGGTAGTCCGGATCGGTGACCATGGCCATAAGGGCGCCGGCGCTGGGATATTCGGCGATAAAGGCCAGGTCCCAATGTTCATCGGCCGGGCCGGTGACCACCCCCTCTGGCCGCCCGGCCCAGATCTGCCGGCCCCCGACCCTGGCGAAGATCGCCGCGCTGGCCTCGCCATAGGCGCGGTAGGCCTCCAGCCCGCTCATCGCGGCCCCCTGATTAGGGTGACCCGCCGGGTAGTCAGCCACGGATTTCAGCCGAATGAGATTGAGCATCTGGATCGGCGCATCGCGCGGCAGCGCTTTGAAGGCGTCGAACTGGGCGCGGGACGGGTCGATCGACCCCGTGGCGTCGGACATCTCGCAGACTCCTGATGGACCTGTGAAACCTACTGCAAAAACCTTCCGTCCCCGCAGGGCTTGCGCGTCGCGGTGGAATATGGCCGCATGGGCTATGGATCCCCCACGCTGACCTGACGCCGTTTGCAGAGCGATAAGGCGGGCCGTCCTTTGGGCGATACCCGCCGTGCCGCGCGCGCCCTACGCGCTTTCGGCGGCGATCATGCTCGTGCGGTTCGCCGACGAATGGACCAGTTTTCTTCCAGCCGGCGCCATCGAGCCTATCCGACACGACCTTGGCCTCAGCTATGCCCAGGCCGGCATCGTGCTGGCGGCCCTCCCGGCCGGCGGCCTGCTTGGCAATCTGTTCAATATCGCCGCCGACCATGTAAGTCGCCGCTGGCTGGCGACTTTGGGCGCCGCCGGCTACGGCGCCGCGATGATTGCCTTTGGCGCCGCGCACTCTCTCCTGGAATTGGCCGGCGCCGCCTTCGTCTGGGGCGCCGCCAGCGACGCCCTGACCTCCGCGTGCGAGGTCACACTGGTCGATCTCAGCGGCGATCGCCTGCCGGGCGCACTGGCGCGAATGAATGCGCTGGCCAGCCTCGGCGATCTTCTGGGGCCGGCGACGCTGGCCATCGCAAGCGTCCTGGCCTTCGGTTGGCGCAGCCTCTTCGAGGGCAGTGGGGTGATGATGCTGGCGTACGGGGCCTGGCTTGGATCGCAAGAATTCCCACCGCCGCACCCCGCCGTCGCCATGCGCAGGCCGATGAGCGGGGTTATCGCCTGCTTACGGGATCGGCGCGTGGTGATTTCGGCGATCCTGCTGGGCCTGTTCGGCGTGCTGGACGAACCCTTGGTCGGTTTCACCATCGCCTATCTGGAGCGGGTGCGGGGATTTTCACCGGCGGAAGCCACGATGCTGGCGATGGCGGAGATCGCCGGCGCTCTAGCGGGCTTCTCACTGTTTGACCGGCTTGCGCGCGGCCGCGCGGGCGCGCGCCTGCTGTCCATTTCGACGGCCGTTATGATCTGCGGACTGCCGGCGATGGTGTTCGCGCCGGGGCTCGTCGGTCAGGTATTTGGCGCCGTGAGTTTCGGAGCGGCCGGCGCGGTATTTTACGCCCGCTTGCAGGGGCTGGTGCTAGGGCTTCGTCCGGGACAGGCTGGCGCGACAAGCGCGGTCGTCGCCTATGTCGGCATGCTGGGTCTGGGGTTTCCCATGCTGGCGGGCTGGGTGTCGGATGCATGGGGCCTCCCCGCCGGGCTTGCCCTCTATTGCGCCGTTCCCGTTATCCTGGCGGCGCTGGTAATGGCGGCGCCGCAGCGCATATTTCGGGCCCCGTTAAGCAGCTAAGAATCAGCCCCGGCAAGGGCTTGCGCCTTGGTTGCGGCGCCGAACAGCGCATGGTATCAGGCGCGCGGTTTGTCGCCGACGGGCTGGATTTCTAAAGCCCCACGCCTGCGCCGGTCCTTCGTGGCGCGCAAGCCTCAAGATGCCGGTTCTGGGCAGGCGCCCGGTCCTGGCGCGAACGGTTCACCGGACGGATTTTTTCACGTGGCTGATGAGATCGGGGCGATGGACGTGGGCGCGCGCTACGCGCAGGCCCTGTTCGACCTGGCCCTGGAGACCGGCGCCCTGGACGCGGTCGAAGCCGACCTGAGGTCGTTGGCGCAGATGCGGCTCGAGAGCGAGGATCTGCGCAAACTGATCGCTTCGCCGACCCTCACGGCCGAAGAAAAGGGCGCCGGGATCGCCGCCCTCGCCGCGCGAGCGGATTTCTCATCGACCAGCCGCAAGTTCCTTGGCCTGCTGGCCGTCAATCGCCGTCTTGGCGCGCTGCCGGCGATCATCGCCGCCTTCAGCGGCCTCGCCGCCAAGCATCGCGGCCTTGTCGCCGCCCAGGTGACAACGGCCGTGGCCATGAGCGCCGATCAATCGGCCAAGCTCGCGACCGCCCTGCGCGGCGCGCTCGGCAAGGACCCTCAGATCGAGGCCAGGGTCGATCCGGCGATCCTGGGCGGCATCCGCATTCGGGTCGGCTCGCGCCTCTACGACGCCTCGCTCAAGTCGAAGCTGGATGCCCTGAAATTCGCCCTCAAGAGAGCCTAAGACCAGCATGGATATCCGCGCCTCCGAAATATCCTCGATCCTCAAATCGCAGATCGCCGATTTCGGCGTCGAGGCCGATGTCTCCGACGTCGGCCAGGTCTTGAGCGTCGGCGACGGCATCGCCCGCGTGTTCGGCCTCGATCAGGTCCAGGCAGGCGAACTGGTCGAGTTTCCGTCAGCCGGGGTCAAGGGCATGGCCCTCAATCTCGAGCAGGACAACGTCGGGGTGGTCATCTTCGGCGCCGACGCCCAGATCGCCGAAGGCGACGAGGTTCGTCGCCTTGGCGAAATCGTCGACGTGCCGGTTGGCAAGGGGCTTCTGGGCCGGGTGGTCAATCCGCTCGGCGAACCGATCGACGGCAAGGGGCCGCTGACCGACATCGCCGAACAGCGCCGGGTCGACGTCAAGGCGCCAGGCATCATCCCGCGCGAGGGGGTGCACGAGCCGATGTACACGGGCCTGAAATGCATCGACGCCCTGACCGCCATTGGGCGCGGCCAGCGTGAGTTGATCATCGGCGATCGGCAGACCGGCAAGACCGCCCTGGCCATCGACACCATCCTCAACCAGAAGGCGGTCAACGCCTCGGGAGACGAGTCGACCAAGCTCTATTGCGTCTACGTCGCCATCGGCCAGAAGCGCTCGACGGTGGCCCAGATCGTCAATACCCTCGAAGAGCGCGGGGCCCTCGACTACACCATCGTCGTGGCGGCCACGGCCTCCGAACCGGCCCCGTTGCAGTTCCTGGCCCCGTTTTCCGGCTGCGCCATGGGCGAATGGTTCCGCGACAATGGCATGCACGCCCTGATCGTCTATGACGATCTTTCCAAGCACGCCGTCGCCTATCGGCAGATGAGCCTGCTGCTTCGCCGGCCGCCAGGCCGCGAGGCCTATCCGGGCGACGTCTTCTATCTGCACTCGCGGCTGCTTGAGCGGGCCTCGAAGCTCAACGCCGATTTCGGCTCCGGATCGCTGACCGCCCTGCCGATCATCGAGACCCAGGCCAACGATATTTCGGCCTATATCCCGACCAACGTCATCTCGATCACAGATGGCCAGATCTTCCTGGAGACCGACCTCTTTTTCCAGGGCATCCGCCCGGCCATGAACATCGGCCTTTCGGTGTCCCGCGTCGGCGGCAACGCCCAGATCAAGGCAATGAAACAGGCCGCCGGCCCCCTGAAGGGCGAACTGGCCCAGTACCGGGAGATGGCGGCGTTCGCCAAGTTCGGCTCCGACCTCGACATCTCAACCCAACGCATGCTGGCGCGCGGCGAGCGGCTGACGGAACTCTTGAAGCAGCCCCAGTATGCGCCGCTGTCGGTGGCCGAGCAGGTCTGCTCGCTTTACGCGGGCACGCGCGGCTATCTCGACGCGATTGCGGTGTCCGAGGTCGGACGCTTCGAGGACGAGCTCCTCGCCCGCCTGCATGGGGACCATGCCGATCTCCTGGAGGCCATCGCCAGCCAGAAGGCCCTGAACGACGAGCTCGAAGCCAGGCTGAGAGCCGTTCTCGACGCGTTCGCGAAGACCTTCGCTTAGGAAACGGCGAGCAACCCGCCCGCATGGCCAGCCTCAAGGAACTGCGCAGCCGGATCGCCAGCATGGCGTCGACGCAGAAGATCACCCGCGCCATGCAGATGGTGGCGGCGGCCAAGCTTCGGCGCGCTCGCGACAGCGCCGAGAACGCTCGCCCCTACGCCGAACGCATGGCCTCGGTGATCGCCAATCTGGCCGCCGCCGTCAGCGGCCCCGGCGCGCCGCCCCTGCTGGCGGGGACCGGCTCGGACCGGCGCGAACTGGTGGTCGTGGCGACCGCGGACCGGGGCCTGGCCGGCGGCTTCAACTCCTCGATCGTCCGCGCCGCGCGCGAGCACATCGGCCAGGCCATCGCCTCGGGCCGGCAGGTCTCGATACTGACTGTCGGGCGCAAGGCCCGCGACCAGTTGCGCAGGCTCTACGGCCAGCAGTCGATCGGGGCGCTGGAAGCGGGAAACAACCCGACCCTCGAAGGCGCCCAGGCGGTGGCCGACGCCGTGCTCGAGCGGTTCAGCGCCGGCGAGGTCGACGTCGTGACCCTGATCTACAACCGCTTTGTTTCGGTGGTCAGCCAGGTTCCGACGGTGCGTCGGCTGATTCCGGCGGAGCCTCGGGATGGCGGCGCGACCATCGATCTGAAGGGCGCGGCCTATGAGTATGAGCCGGACAGCGAGACCATCCTCGCCACCTTGCTTCCGCGCAACATCACGGTGCAGATCTTTTCGGCCATGCTCGAGAACCAGGCCGGATTCTTCGCCGCCCAGATGGCGGCCATGGACAACGCCACGCGCAACGCCGGCGACATCATCGCCAATTTGACGCTAATGAAAAACCGACTCCGCCAGGCGCAGATCACCAAGGAGCTGATCGAGATCATCTCCGGCGCCGAAGCGCTTTAGTTAGAGAGAAAGCTGGAAGACGACATGGCCACGACGGCAGTGAAATCCCCCGCGGCGAAGAAAGCCGCACCCTCCGACAAACCCGCTGCATCGCCGGCCCGGCCAGCCGGCGTCGCCACCGGCAAGGTGGTGCAGATCATCGGCGCGGTGGTCGATGTGGAGTTCGACGGTCACTTGCCGGCGATCCTCTCGGCTCTGGAGACCACCAACACCGACCAGCGCACCGGCGCGCCGGTGCGTCTGGTTCTCGAAGTCGCCCAGCACCTTGGCGAAAACACCGTGCGCACCATCGCCATGGACGCCACCGAGGGCCTCGCGCGGGGCCATCCGGTGGTCGATACCGGCGGGCCGATCATGGTGCCGGTGGGGCCGGGCACCCTGGGCCGGATCATGAACGTCATCGGCGATCCGGTGGACGACGCCGGCCCGATCCCCCACAACCACCGCGCCAGTATCCACCGTGAAGCGCCATCATTCGCCGATCAGAGAACCTCGGCCGAGATGCTGGTCACCGGCATCAAGGTCATCGACCTGCTCTGCCCCTACACCAAGGGCGGCAAGATCGGACTTTTCGGGGGCGCGGGCGTTGGCAAGACCATCACCATGCAGGAACTGATCAATAACATCGCCCTGAAATACGGCGGCTATTCGGTCCTCGCCGGCGTCGGCGAGCGCAGCCGCGAAGGCAATGACATGTACTACGAGATGATCGATTCCAATGTGAACGTCGATCCGCGCAAGAACGATGGTTCAACGGAGGGTTCGCGCTGCTCCCTGGTCTATGGCCAGATGAACGAGCCGCCCGGCGCCAGAGCCCGCGTCGCCCTCACCGGCCTCACCCAGGCCGAATATTTCCGCGATGAAGAGGGCAAGGATGTCCTCTTGTTCATCGACAACATTTTCCGTTTCACCCAGGCGGGTTCGGAAATGTCGGCGCTCCTGGGTCGCATTCCGTCGGCGGTTGGCTACCAGCCGACGCTGGCCACGGAGATGGGCAATTTGCAGGAGCGGATCACCTCGACCAACAAGGGCTCGATCACCTCGGTGCAGGCGATCTTCGTGCCCGCCGACGACCTGACCGACCCGGCCCCGGCCACCTCCTTCGCCCACCTGGACGCCACCACCAATCTGAACCGCGACATCGCCGCCGAAGGCATCTTCCCGGCCGTCGATCCGCTGGACTCGACCTCCCGCATTCTCGATCCGCTGGTGGTCGGCGATGAGCACTATCACGTCGCCCGCCGCGTCCAGGAGATCCTGCAGCAGTACAAGGCGCTGAAAGACATCATCGCCATCCTGGGCATGGACGAGCTTTCCGAAGAGGACAAGCTGACCGTGGCCAGGGCGCGAAAGCTGCGCCAGTTCCTCTCCCAGCCGATGTTCGTGGCCGAGGCTTTCACCAACCTTCCCGGCGTGTTCGTGCCGCTGGAAGATACCATCCGATCGTTCAAGGCGGTTTGCGACGGCGAATACGATCACCTGCCCGAGTCGGCCTTTCGCATGGTCGGGGCTATCGAAGACGTGGTCGCCAAGGCCGAGCAGATGGCGGGGGAGGCCTGAGGCTTGGCCGACAAGCTCCACTTTTCATTGGTCTCGCCCGATCGCGAACTGTTCAACGGCGATGTCGACCAGGTCGACGCTTCGGGAACCGAGGGCGACTTCGGGGTTCTCGCCGGCCACGCGCCGTTCATGACCACGCTCAAGGAAGGTCCGGTGCGGGCGATCAACGACGGCGGCATCCGCGTCTTTGAGGTTCGGGGCGGATTCGCCGATGTCACGCCGGAGGGACTGACCATCCTGGCCGAGCACGCCGCCGAAGGGACTTGACGGCTCCCGCGCCCGCCGGGCCAAGTGGCGCTCGAAAGCCCATCAACCTTAGGAAGACTGCAGCCATGCGCCTCGTCCTCATCAGTCTGATCGGCGCCGCGGGCTTGGCCAGCGCCGCCCTCGCCCAGCCGGCCGAGCCGCAGACGCCGGCCTCCGATTCCACGCCGGTCCCCGCGCCTGCGCAGCCCGCCCCGGCGCCGACGCCGCCGACTTCCACGCCGATGGCGCCCGCCGCGGCGCAGCCAGTTCCCGCGCCCATGGCGCCAGGAACGCCCGCCCCGCCGGCGCCGGAAGCCGCTGCCCCCGAGGCGCCCCCGCCGCCGCCGGCGCCCCCCACCGATCCCGCCGCGATCGCCGCCCTGAACACGCTCGAACAGGTGTGCATCCCCAGCGCCAACGGCGGCAACCTGGCGCAGATCGCCAAGGCCCAGGGCTTTCGCAAATCGGGCGACAACTTTGTCATGAAGCAACGGGAATTCCAGCTGATCGTGCTGTCATCGGCGGGCAACCCCACCCAGTGCCATGTCGACATCATCCACGCCGTCGACCTTCAGGCGCCGGCCCGGCCGATTGTCCTGGCGCTCCACGACTGGGCGGCTGTCGAGCGCGACTGGTCGGTCTATCGCAACGACAAGAGTGTGATCAGCGGCTCGGAGTTCACCACGCGTTCGTGGGAGCATGCCGGTGACGGCAAGAGCGAGGGCCTTGTTCTCACCACCATTCGCAAGGCCGACGGCTCGCCGATGAAGGGCAACGCCGACACTTCGGAGATGATCTACAGCGTCACCAAGACGGCGCCCGGAACCTGAACATCCCCAACCTGTCTCTGACCGATGCGGCCGGACTGGCCGGTGTTGCGATGATGCTGGGCGCCTACGGGGCTGCGCAATTGCGCAGGCTCGACCCGGTCAAGGCGCCGTCGCTGGCGATCAATCTGATCGGCGCCTGCCTAGTGATGGCCTCGCTGGTTCGCAACTTCAATCTGGCGGCCTTTCTGATGGAGGCCGCCTGGGCGCTGGTGGCGGCCATGGGCCTTCTCCGCCTGGCCATCAAGGCCGGGCGGCAAAGGGCCTGAAGGCTTCGATGACCTGGCGATAGACCTCGCGCTTGAAGGGGATGACGCCTTCCAGGGCCTCATCGATGGCCGCCCACCGCCAGGCGTCGAATTCCACGTCTCCGTGCGCCGCCAGATCGATCTCGCTGTCCTGGCCGATGAACTGGAAGGCGAACCAGATCTGCTTCTGACCCTTCCAACCGCGCGCGCTCTTGCGGCTTTTGTGGCCGGGCGGGAAGGCGTAGGCGATCCAGTCCTGCGTGCGGCCCAGCAAGGCGCAGGAGGTGACGCCAGTCTCTTCCCGCAGTTCGCGCCGGGCCGCCTTGAGCGGCTTCTCACCCGCGTCGATGCCGCCTTGCGGAAACTGCCAGTTATGCGGGGCCGTCGCGCCGGCGCGACGGCCAAGCCAGACCTTGCCGTCGACCCGGAAAAGAACAACGCCGACGTTCGGCCGAAAGCTCGAAAGGTCCACCTAGCGCTGGGCCATCACCGCCGAGGCTGGCGCCAGCTGATAGCCGCGCGAGGCCAGCGCGCTAGCCCATCGCGCGGCTTCGTCGAGGGTCACCGGGTAGGCGAACCCCGAGCCCAGAGCCGCGCCGGCGCGCGAAGCCTGCGCTTCCAGCGCCGCCAGCTGCTGGTCGATCGCCGGGGCGGCGAGCTGGTCGTCGATGATCCGGTCGGCCGAGGCGCGCGGAATGTCGCCGCCGAAGCGGGCGGCAGAGCCGTCGTCGACGAAGCCAAGGCCCCGGGCGCGCAGGGCCGCCGCGAAGACGCTCATCGCCGGCGCCGAAGCGGTGAACTTCGATCCCAGGTAGTTGGTCACCGCGAAATAGCCAGTCGCCCGCGACAACAGCCAATCCAATCGTCGCACGGTTTCGGTTGGCCCGCCGTCGGCCATCAAGGTGTAGGGGCCGGGATCGTCGGCCGGATAGTCCTTGGGTTCCATCGGCGCCTCGAGCAGCACCTCGTGCCCGGCGGCGCGGGCCAGATCGATCCAGCCTTGCAGCCCGTCGGCGTAGGGGACGAACGACAGGGTGACCTCGGGCGGCAGGCCGTCGATGGCCTGGCGGGTGGCCTTGGCGTTGAGGCCAAGGCCGCCGATGACCAGCGCCACGCGCGGGCGGCCATCGGCCACGAAGGGCCGGGCATAGGCCTTGAACGAGGTGCGGCCATCGGCGGCGATGACCGGCAGGTCGCCGCCCGGACCTGGCGAAAACAGTCCGGATAGCGGCGCCTGGGCCAGACTCGAGACGCTGGCGACGGCGCCGTCGGCGCGGCCGCCCCCCGGAAGGGTGATCACCGCCGCGCCGCCCATCGGACCGGCGTCGGCGATCTCGACCGGGGCGTCGGACGCGTCGGTGAGCGACACCGACTGGCTGGCGAGCTGGGCCTCGCCGGCGGGTTCGGCCGGCAGGGAGTCCTTCCATCCGACCGGCCCGCTGAATTCGCCGATGTGGGCCAAGGACAGCCTGACGGTCGGCGTTCCGGCGCCCGGATCGGCATTGGTCAGCAATAGGAGGCCGGCGATGGCGCCAAAGACCATCAGACCGCTCCCCGCGCCGACGTAGGGCTTGGCGAGAACGCCGAGCGCGCCTTGGCTGGCGCGCGGCGGCGGAGCGGCGGGTTGGGGCGGAGGCGTCTTGGCGAACATGGTTTCTCTAGGGCCCTCTTGGCGCCCGGGGAAGGTCCGCTGATATGGTTAATTAACCGAAAAAGCCCTGCTGATTTGGCCTTGCGCCCCTTCCGTCACGGCGCTGATCGCGCCGCGCTGCCTTCCACGCGTTGCGGGGCGGGAGTTAGCTCAATTCCTCCCTCGCAAGCGCAGCGCCGCCGGGGGAGGGGGCGCCGTCAGTTGGCCTTGGTCGCCGGCGTCGGGGCTGAGGCGCCGGGTTTCAGCGTCGCGCCGTGCGCCGCTCGCAGGGCGGCCGCCTCGCTCAGGGTCGCCGCCGGCTTGGCCAGCTTGGGCGTGGCCGCAACCGAACCGTACTTCAATACGTCGTAGGCGCGGGTAAGCTGGAAGTCGCCCTTCTTGACGTCGAAAGCCGTGGGCGGTTCCTCGGCCGGCTCGTGAGGGCCGACCCGCACCTTGCCGTCCTGCGCGTCCAGGGCGTTGTGGAAGCTGGCTTCGCTGAACTGGAAGGCCTCGTTGGCAACCTGCTGGGCCTCCTCGCGCGTCTCGGCGACTTCCAGGTCGGGCTGGATACCGGTCCGCTGGATCGAGCGCCCCGATGGCGTGTAGTAGCGCGCCGTGGTCAGCTTGACCGCGCCGTCCAGGCCGCCGCGCAGCGGGATCACCGTCTGCACCGACCCCTTGCCGAAGCTGGTCAGGCCGACGATTTCCGCGCGGTGGCGATCCTGGAGGGCGCCGGCGACGATCTCGGCCGCCGAGGCGGTGCCCGAATTGACCAGCACCACGACCGGCAGGCCGTTCAGCGCCGGACCCGCCTTGGCGTTGTAGCGCTCGATATCGTGCGCATCGCGGCCGCGTTGCGAAACCACCTCGCCGCCGTTGAGGAACAGCTCCGAAACACCTACCGCCTGGTCGAGCAGGCCGCCTGGATTATTGCGCAGATCGAGCACCAGGCCCTTCAGGTGCGGATCCTTGGCACGCAGGGCCGCGATGCCGTCGCGCGTCTCGTCGGTGGCCTTTTCGTTGAAGCTGGCCAGGCGCAGATAGCCATAGTCGCCTTCCAGCTTGTAGGTCACCGACTTGGGCTGGATGATCTCGCGGACGAGCTTGACGTCGAACGGATCGGTCTTTTCGCGCGCGATGGTCAGGACCACCGTCTCACCGGGCTTGCCGCGCATCTGCTTGACCGCATCGTTGACGCTCATGCCAAGGACGGTCTGGCCGTCGACCGCGGTAATGTAGTCGCCCGGCTTCACCCCCGCCCGCGCCGCCGGCGTTCCATCAATCGGCGAGATCACCTTGACCACGCCATCCTCGCTGGTGATCTCCAGGCCAAGGCCCCCGTACTCGCCGCGGGTCTGATCCTGTATGTCGTCGAAGGCTTCGGGATTGAGATAGTCGGAATGCGGATCGAGCGAGGTCAGCATGCCGTTCAGCGCCGCTTCGATCAGCTTCTTGTCATCGACCGGCGTCACATACTGCCGCTCGACGGTGTCGAGCACGTTCCCGAACAGCTCAAGCATGTGATAGGTTTCGGCGCGGGGCTCCGGCGTCGCCCGCGCGGTCTGGCTCACGTAGGCCATGGAACCGGCGCCAAGGACGAAGGCCGATGCCCCGATCAGAAGATATTTGCGCATGCGACCGCCATGACTCCGAGGCCCGCCCAAAATAAGGCGCGCGAATTGAAGTTCCTTATCACGCCTTCCGCCGCTTGCCGCCCTATCAAAGCCGCTCGCGCCGAAGGCCCATCGGCGCGGCGGCCGCCCTGGCGATCAGCGGCGCGGGATCGCTGGGCGCCGCGCCCGTGCGGTATTCGAAATAGAGGCCGCTTGGCGAGGGTCCGCCCGTTGGCATGACGCCCACTTTTTCGCCGGCGGTTACCTGCGCGCCCCGGACAACGGACATACCGCCTATGCCGGAGAGGATCAGGTGGCAGCCCCCCGGACCGCGGATGATCAGCACCGGCCCCCAGCCAGCGAGCGGGCCCGCGTAATCGACCAGGCCCGCGACCGGACTTGTCACTGGCGAGCCTGGGGCGGCGCTGTACCACAGGCCGCGGGACCGTGTTCCGTCCGGCGCCCGGCGGCCAAACGCGGTGGTCACCGATCCGCTCACCGGGGCCAGGAACGAGCGGGGGACCATCTGGCGGTCGCCGTCGCCCGGGGCGTGGGCCTCGGGAGGGGTCAGGCTGTCGGCGTCAGTGGTCAGGCCATCCAGGCGGCCCTGGCGGTCGGCGATGGCGCTCTCGGCCGCGAACAGTTCACCGCTGGCGGCCGCCGCCCTGCGCCGCACCACGCCAAGATCCCGCGCCTGGTCGCTGAGCGCTCGCGCCCGCGCCTCGAGGGCCGGGGTGATGGCGCGGATCAGAATCATCGCCCGCACCGCCTGTCTGGCGTCGTTTGGACTGACGAGCAGGGCCGGCGGCGGATCGCGGCCGTAAAGTTCGAGCGCGCTCAAGAGGCGCGCCAGCTCGACGCGGGTCTGGCCGATCCGCGCCTCCAGGGCCGCCTCCTGCGCATCGACCTGGGCCAGGGTCTTCCGGGCGGCGGCAAGCTCCGGGCTCTCGGGGGCCGCGTTAGCCCAGCCGGCGGCGGCGGCGGCGGCGCAGGCCAGTCCGACAAGGCTGAGGGCCGCGCGGTTCACGCCGAGGCTTTTGACCTTTCCACCGCGCGCGCGATCGCCTCGACGATCTGGTCGTAGAGAGCGGGAGGCAGGTCGTGGCCCATGCCTGGGATCACTCTCAGCTCGGCGCCTGGAATGTGAGCGGCGGTGTCGCGGCCGCCCTCGACCGGCACCAGCGGATCGTCGGCGCCATGCACCACCACGGTCGGCGCGGTGATGGTCGCCAGCTTCGGGCGTCGGTCCGGCGAGGCCATGACGCCGGCATACTGGCGGGAAAAGCCGGGCGGGTAGTAGCTGCGTTGGAAATCGGCGAGCGTGCGTTGGCGATGTTCGGCTGCGTCGGCCGGATAGGCGGGCGAACCGATGGTCCGCGCGGAGCTCAGGGAATGGGTGACGAACCCTTCCAGGTCGACGGTCGGGTCGGGTCCGCGATTGTTGAGCACGGCGATGGCTTCGGGCGTGGCCGGCGGCAGGCCACGGCCCCCCGATGTCGACATGATCGAGGTCAGGGAAAGCGCGCGGTCCGGATAATCGGCCGCGACCAGCTGGGCGATCATGCCCCCCATCGAGGCGCCGACGATGTGGGCCTTGGCGATGCCCAGCGCGTCCAGCAGGCCGACGGCGTCGGCGGCCATCTCGTCGAGCGTGTAGGCGACATCGGGTTTCCTGCCCTCGCTGAGCGCCTTGATGATGGCCCCTACGTCGGGCGCGCCGGCCTCGTCAAACTTGTGCGAGAGGCCGACATCGCGGTTGTCGAACAGGATGACGCGAAAGCCGCGGGCGACGAGCTTGTCGGTCATGCCGGTCGGCCAGCGCGTCATCTGCGCGCCCAGCCCCATGATCAGCAGGATCGCTTCGCCGGTCGCCGGCCCGCGGCTTTCGTACTCGAGATCGATGCCGTTGGCTTTGATCTGAGGCATGGCTGGTCTCCGTCTTTGTTCGCCAATCGATAGGGCTTTACCGGCCGGCTTCCAAGTCATTGAGCGCAAGCGGCAACGGCGGTTTTTTCAACACGAAGATCACCAAGGAACACCAAGAGCACGAAGAAGGAAGAGATGATTCCGCGCTTCGCGCGCAGCGCAACTTTCCTCCTTTGTGCTCTTCGCGTCGCTTTGTGTGCTTGGTGTTGAAAAACCCGCGTTAAGCCTCGATCAGGTCGCGGCGCCTGCATAGGTGAAGGTCGCTCATTCCACCGCCGGACCCCGCGGAGGGGGGACCCCATTTTCGCTAAGGAGCACTGCGGTCGCGGAAAAATGGGACCCCGCGTCCGCGGGGGTGGGCGGAAGTTATGTTTCTTCTCGGGCGGCGATGGCGCTAAATGGGCCGGATGAAACTCCGGCCGCGTCCCGCCTTGCTGAGCCTAATCGCCTTGTGCGCCAGCGGGTGCGCCGGCGCCTACGTTGGCGCCGACACGGGCGGGCATCGCGATCGCCTCGCCGCGGCTCACGCTTCCGCGCCCACCGTCGGTCTGACCTTGGCGGCGAGCAGAAAGTCGGCCGGGTTGGGGGCGACGGTGGCGTTCCAGTAGTCGACGAGGGGAAACGGCCAGTTCTGCGACACCCGGCCGGTGGCGTTCTTGTACCAACTGGTCACCTGCGGCGCGCCCCAGGCCATCAGCGCATTGGCGGCGTCGACCTTGATATTGAACGCGTCGTGGACCTCGCGCCGGACTTCCAGCGTCGATGCGCCCGCCTCGACCATCAGCTTGAGGCAGCCCAGGATGTAGCGGACCGAGCACTCCGAAAAGAAGATGATGCTGCCGTTGACGACGATGTTGGTGTTGGGCCCGTAGAGCATGAAGAAGTTCGGGAACCCCGGCGTTGTCATGCCGAGGTAGGCGCGCGCATCGCCGTTCCAGGCCTCATCGAGCGTCACGCCGCCGCGACCCGCGATCCGCATCGGCCACAAGAACCGGCTGGCATGGAAGCCGGTGCCATAGATGATCACGTCGCCGGGGTGTTCTGTCCCGTCGGCGGTGACCACGCCGTTTGGCGTAATCTTGGCGATCGGCTCGCTGATCAGCGCGACGTTGTCTCGCTGCAGGGCCGACAGCCAGAGCCCGTTGTCGAGCAGCGCCCGCTTGCCGCCGACCGGATAGTCGGGAACCACCTTGGCGATGAGGTCGGGATCGTCCGGCGCCTGGGCGGCCATCGCGCCAGCGAGCATCTCGCGAATCTCGGCGTTGGCGGCGCTGACCGCGCGCGCTGAGCCGGTCCATGCCGGGTCGGCCTTCACCTGCGCATAGAAGCCGTCGGTGAGCATCCAGAACAGCCAGAAGCGGTACCACTTGGCGTAGAACGGCGCGTGTTCCAGGAGCCACTTCTTTCCTTCTGGGACATCGTGGTGATAGGTCGGGGCGGGAAAGGTCCACGGCGGCGAGCGCTGGAAAACCTTCAGGTCGGCGACCTTGGACGCTATCTCCGGCACGAACTGGAAGGCGCTGGCTCCGGTGCCGATCACCGCCACGCGCTTGCCGGCCAACTCGACGTCATTGCGCCATCTGGCCGAGTGGAAGCTGGGGCCCGCGAAGCTCTCCCTGCCCTCGATATCGGGAAAGCGCGGGCGATTGAGCTGGCCGACGGCGGTGATCAGGGCCTCGGCCTCGAGGATTTCCGTGCTTCCGTCGCGCCCCTTGACCGTTACCCGCCACAGGGCCCGCTCTTCGTCGAACACGGCCTCCTCGACGCTGGTCTCGAAGCGGATGTGGCGGCGCAGGTCGTATTTGTCCGCCACACCGCGGAAGTAGTTCAGGAGCACCTTTTGCGGCGAATAGTACTGGGGCCAGGCGTGGTTCGGCTCGAACGAATAGGAGTACATGTGGTTGGGATTGTCGACCCGGCAGCCCGGATAGACGTTTTCCAGCCACGTGCCGCCGACGTCGGCATCCTTTTCGACCACCGTGAACGACACCCCCGCCTGCTGCAGGCGGATCGCGGCCAGCAGGCCGGACATCCCGGCGCCGACGACGATCGCCCGCAGCTTCGCCGCCCCGGCCTTCAAGGTCGCCCCGCTCCAGTCCGGGGTCTTGGTGTCGCCAGCGCCGAGGCCGAGCTCGTCGGCCAGGAAGGCCGCGTAGTGGTCGGGAATGTCACTGCCGGCGATGAAATCCATCATCCGCCGGACGGTCGCGCCCGATGGCGTCGGCGGCAGGGGCGCGCCGGCCATGTGCGCCAGGATCGCGGCCTTGGCGCGCGCGCGGATGTCGTCGCGCACCGCCGGCGAGTAGCCGCCGTCCTTGCCGTCGGCCAGCATCACATAGGCCGGGCGACGCTCCGGCGTCAGCAGACCGGCGTCGCCCGTGAGGTGGATCAGCGACATCAACAGGGCCGGGAGATGCGCCTCGGCGAGGGCCTCATCGAGGACGGCGTGATCGTCGGTCATTGAAATGTCCTTGGGGCGAGGGGCGCCCAAGCTTACCGCTGTTGAGCGGCGCTGTCCTCAGGCCGAGCGGCCACGCGCCTCGATCGGCCAGATGCCGACCAGGGTGTCGCCGCGGACCGCGTGGTAGGCCTCGTAAAGATTGACCGTCGGGTCGCAGTGCGGCGCGGCGAAGGTCACCACCTGGCCCAGCGCCGGCGCCGCCACGCCGCGCGGCGGGACCACACAGCCGTGCTCGTCGCCCATGAAGTGGTAGGCCGATCCTTCGGCTGCGCCGGTGAGGATCGGCGGCGCTCCGGCCTCGGTGGCGAAAGCCTTGAAGCCGGCGTCGACGGTAGCCATGAACGGATGATTCTTGCTGATTACCCGCGCGTCGATCATCAGCGCGGTCTCGAACGGCGGCGCGCCATCGCTCGTGAGCGCACAGTCGGCGTACTGCCGGTCCATGAACACGTAGGACCCGACCTGAAGCTCGGTGATGAGGCCAAGCTCGATGTCGATCCGGTGAGTGCCGGTGCCGCCGCCGGTGATGATCGGCGGGGCGAGCCCCGCGTCCGACAGGCGCCGCACGATGTCCCGCAGATAGCCGGTGCGCTCGACGATCGCTTCGCGGCGCGCCTCGTAGTCTTCGATGTGCTGTTGCGATCCGCAATAGAACTGCACGCCGCCGAAGGTCAGGGTGTCGCTGCCCGCGATCCGGCGCGCCAGGGCCAGAGCCGCATCGCCGTCGGCCACGCCGGTGCGGTGGATGCCAGGATCAATGTCGACGATCACCGTCAGCGGGGCGCCGATGCGCGCCAGCGCGTCGACGGCGTCCGGATGGTCGGCCGTGACCATAAGTCCGCGCGCGCGGCCCGCCAACGCCGCCAGCCGGTCGACCCCCGAGACCCCGACCACCGGCGAGGTGATCAGGATGCCCTCAATGCCCCCATCGGTCAGCGCCTCGGCTTCGCCCAGCTTGGCGCAGCAGACGCCGATCGCGCCGGCGGCGATCTGGCGCCGGGCGATCTCGACGCTCTTGTGGGTCTTGGCGTGCGGGCGAAGGGCGACGCCGGCCGCAGAGGCGACCCTGGCCATGGCGGCGATATTGCGCTCCAGCGCCTCGACATCGACGACGAGCGCCGGCGTGTTCAGGTCCCGCCGCGAACCCTGGCGGTCGATCAGATGCTGGTGAAGCGCGAGCGCCTGCATGGTCTTCAGATTCTCAAAGCGAAAACGCGAAAAGCCCGCGAAGGTGGGCATTCATGAACTTGGCCGTGGGATCGAAGCGCTTGCGCACCTCGGCCCAGCGTGTCGCCATCGGGTAGAGCTGCTCGACGTCCGCGCTGGAAAGAGTGTGGCGCTTGGCCCAGTGAGGGCGCCCGCCGCCGGCCCTGAACACCGCCTCGACCGCCGCGAACGCGTCCTTCCACGGCATCTTGGCGTACTGATGGAACGAGATCGAGACGCACGGCCCGGCGTTCATCGGCGACAGCCAGATGTCGTCGCCGGCCACCGAGCGGAACTCGAACGGAAAGATGATCGGCAGGCGCCGCGCGCGGACGTCCGCGATCGCCGCGCGCAAGGTCTCGGCCCCGATGGCGGCCGGCATCTCGTACTCCATCTCCTCGAAGCGGATATCGCGTTCGGAGGGGAAGATTCGCCCGGACGGGGCCGCCCGCTGCGACGAGCCGATCGCCCGGGTCAAGAGCCGCTGCAGCGTCGGGGCCATGCGCGGCGACAGCGCGGCCAGATCGCACACCGCCTGGAAGACGCCCCGGCCCGGATCCTTTTCGACCGGATCGTCGCCCTCTTCGACCACATCGAGGATCTTCAGCGCCACATGGTCGGAATAGGGAAAGACGAAGAACTCAACGTGACGATGCGCGTCGGCCAGCGCGTCCCACTCTGCCAGCACCTTGGCCAGCGGCGCGCGGCGCATGGTCTCGCGCAGCCGATAGCCGGGCGTCACAGCCAAGCGGACCCTGGCCATTACGCCCAGCATGCCGAGGCTCACCCGCTGAGCTTCGAAGAGCTCAGGTTCGCGCGCCTTGTCGCATTCGACCACCGACCCGTCGGCCAGCACCAGCCGATAGGCCAGCGCGAAGGTCGACAGCGATCCCAGCGTGCGGCCGGTGCCGTGCGTCGCCGTGGCCAGGGCGCCGGCGATGGCCTGCTTGTCGATGTCACCCTGGTTGGCGAGGCTCAGCCCCTCGGCCCACAGCTTCTCGGTCAGGCGCCAGATCGGCCACCCGGCCGGAACCCAGACCGACTGGCGGTCGGCCTCCACCTCGATCTCGCCCTCCATCTCCGACAGCGAAATCAGCACCCCGTCGGTTTCGCAGAGCGGCATGAACGAGTGGCCGGTTCCCGCCACCCGCACCCGCGCGGCACGCGCGACGATGGCGCAGAGCTCGCCCTCGGTGCGCGGGCTCGCCAGCTCCGCCGGGGAGGCGACCACACTGCCCGACCAGTTGCGCCACTGCGCCATGTTCCGCTCCATCGCCCTATGCTACGCGGGCGCCTCGTGCGCTAGGTTTCGCCCACACCGCGCGGAGGAACAAGCCATGGCGTTCGCCGAATATGCCCAATACGACGGCGTCGGCTTGGCCGCGCTGGTCGCCAAAGGTGAGATTTCGCCGGCCGAGCTCGTCGAAGCGGCCATTGAGCGCATCGAGGCTTGCAACGGTCCGATCAACGCGGTGATCCACAAGGCCTATGACGAGGCGCGCAAGGCCGCCGCCGGCGATCTTCCGGGCGGGCCGTTCCGCGGCGTGCCGTTCCTGGTCAAGGACCTGCTGATCGCCGTCGCCGGCTGGCCGCGCACCAGCGGCAGCCGCTATTGCCTGGGTGTCGTCGATGCAAAGGACGATGGCCTGATGCGCCGCTATCGCCAGAGCGGCGTCGTCCCGCTCGGCAAGACCAGCTGCTCGGAATTCGGCATCGCGGGAACCACCGAGACGGCCCTCTTCGGCCCCTGCCGCAACCCGTGGAACCCCGAGCACAGCGTCGGCGGATCGTCTGGCGGATCGGCGGCGGCGGTGGCGGCCGGGATCGTGCCCATGGCCCACGGCGGCGACGGGCGCGGCTCGATCCGCATCCCGGCCTCATGCTGCGGCCTGGTCGGCCTCAAGCCGACCCGCGACCGCAACCCGCACCTGCCGGATGGCTACGACTTCGCCCAGGGTTTCGTCGTCGAGCACGTGCTGACCCGCACCGTGCGCGACTGCGCCGCCATGCTCGACGTCACCGGCGTCCCCGAGGCCGCCTCGCCCTATGCCCCGCCGGCCAAGTCCCGTCCGTATACGGAGGAAATCGAGACCGCGCCCGGGCGGCTGCGCATCGCCTGGTCGTCGGAGACCGCCAACGGACGTCCCGTCCACCCAGAAGTACAGGCAGCGCTGGAGGCCACGGCGCAACTGCTCGAACGCCTCGGCCACGAGGTCGCGCCCAGGGGCCTCGGCGTCGACCAGCGCGCCCTGTGGGGAGCGCAGAACGCCTTTTCAGGCGCCAACTTCGCCGCCGGCATGAAGCGGCTGGTCGACCAGATCGGCCGCGAACCGCAACCCGACGAGCTTGAGCCCCTGACCTGGGCCAGCTGGAAGGGCGGCCAGCGGTTCACCGGCGCCCAGGCGATGTGGGACGCGCAGGAGCTGCGCATGCTCGCCCGCGGCGCCCTGGCCCTGTTCGAGGACTTCGATGTACACCTGACCCCCACCCTGGCCGCCCCACCGCCAAAACTCGGCTACCTAGATCCCGTCGCCAACGCCCCGCGCGATATCGGCCGGCGCAACGGTGAGTTCTTCCCCTTCCCCGGCCCCGCCAACATGACCGGTCAGCCCTCGATCTCCCTGCCCCTCGCCATGTCGGCGGAGGGCCTGCCCATGGGCATGATGTTCACCGCCCGCTACGCCGACGAGGCGACGCTATTCCGTTTGGCCGCGCAGTTGGAGAAGGAGGCGCCGTGGAAGGCGAGGCGGGCGGGGCGAGCGTCGGGCAGCGAAATACTCTGAAGGCCACGGTCGGCGCCCTCTTTCTAGTTGAATTTGAACCCGGAGATGACGGTCTTGAGGACGTGCTCGGCGTAGATCTTCTCTGACGCGCCGCCCGCAGCGCCGGCGGCGATCATCAGGGGAAGAAGGTGCTCTTCCTCGGGATGGGCCAGCCGCGCCGACGGCGCGTCTTCCCAGTGTTCAAGCCGGGCGCTCCGTGTCTGACTGTCGGCGGTCAGGGTGTCGGTCAGCCAGGCGTCGAACTGCTCAGACGGAGCCGTAAAATGCGGGTCGCCATAGCCGCGCATGTTGTGGAAACTCATGCCGGTCGCCAGTATGAGGACGCCTTCATCTCGAAGCGGCGCGAGCGCCCTGCCTGCCGCAAGATGGAGAGCGGGATCGAGATTTTTATCGACCGACATCTCAACGACAGGGATTGAGGCGTCGGGGAAGGCCACTTTCAGCGGCACAAACACCCCGTGATCCAAGCCCCGCTCGGCATCGATCCGCGCCGACATGCCCGCAGCCTGCAAGAGGCCGGCGGCCCGTGCGGCCAGCGCCGGATCGCCGGGCGCGTCATAGCGCAGTTGATAGGTGTGCGGCGGGAAGTTGGCGTAGTCGAACAGAAGCGGCGGACGAGCAGACCCCGTCAGCGCAAAACCGTCGGTCTCCCAATGGCCCGAGATGACCAGGATCGCCTTGGGCCGCTCAGGCAGCTGCGATGGAACGGATCCCAGAAAAGCATGCATCCCCGACCAAACTCCTGCCGGATCGTCCATGAAGAAGCAGGGACCACCGCCGTGAGGGAGGTAAAATGTCGGTTGTCTATTGGTAGGAATTTTGGCCTCCAGTCAGGGCAAAGCGCATCAACTCTTCTGGCGCGGTAGTCCATTAACCGGATTATGGACCTCCTACTCATGGCAGAAGAACGGCCCAGGAGTGAAGTCGAACCTTGGTCCTCCGCCCTGGTAGATTCACCCAGCTCCCGTCGCCCGCGCGACGTCGAGGGTGTCGATGTATTGCTGGAAGGCGACGACCTTGCCGTCCTTGAGGGTCCAGACGTGGGCGGCTTGGGGGTTCATGCGCCGGGCGGTGGAATTGAAGACGCCGCGGTAGCGGCCGAGGGCGACGACGCGGTCGCCGCCGTCGATCAGGTCGTCCATGATCACCGCGAAGCCGTCCCATTCGCCGATGCAACGCGCGAAGACGCCGTCGGCTATGGCTTTCGGTCCGCGATAGGGGTTGCGATCGGCGTAGGGAAAGTTCTCGGCTTCATGCCAGACGATGTCGGGGCTCATCCGGCCAAGCAGGTCGGGCACGTCGCCCGAGGCGAAGGCGGCATAGAGGCCTTTGATGACAGCGACGTTCTCCGCGGACATGGCGTCTCCTCCTCGTGGATTGCGGTGGGCCGTGAGGTCAGTGTGGTCATCGTGGGCTGGGGCGCAAGCGCGGCGGTAGACCCCCTTTCCCGGCCTTCGGCCGCATTTCACTAAAAAGAGGCTACGGAATTCATACATGCCGAACGCATTTCCCAAACCTTCTCCCACGCCAACGAGAAGGAGGGGCCCGCCGCCGCAGGCGGTGGGAAGATGAGGGGTTAGAATGCAGGGCGCCTAACCCCTCACCTTCCCACGCCCAAGACCGGGCGCGGGCCCCTCCCTCTCCCTTGTTTAGACCGGAGACAAGGTGGACGCCTGTTCGGGGAGATGGTGGACGGGTTTCACCATGTTCTGGGTCAGGTCGACCTGACCCAGAACATGGCGGCGATAGCAGAGGTCGAAGACCCCATCGGCGGTGGTGGCGCGCAAGGCGAGGCGGCGGCCGGCGAAGGCCTTGGGGCAGTTGATTGGCCGCCCCTTGAAGTTG
>DATCCB010000029.1:0-5510 GCA_036511515.1 Caulobacteraceae bacterium
GGTCCCCCTCCCCCGCCGCGCTGCGCTTGCGAGTGAGGAATTTAGCTAAACTCCTGCCCCGCGAAGCGGGGGAGGTGGCGCGGCGCTCTTGTTTGCGCCGTGACGGAGGGGGCGCGAGCGACGCCTCCCCTAGTGTCCAACCTCGCGCCAGATGGTGCGATAGCTGCCGTAGAGCAGGCCGGAGAAAATGAGCAGGAAGATCAGCACCGCGAGGCCGGTCTGCTTGCGCTCTTCCATCTTCGGATCGGCCGCCCATTGCAGAAAGGCGGCGACGTCGTAAGCCTCCTGGTTGATCGAGGCTTTCATCCCGTCGTCGTAGGTCACCCGGCCGGCGGTCAGCGGCGGCGGCATGGCGATCACGCCACCTAGCGGCACGTCGTTGGGATTGCCGGTCCAGTTCGCCCCCAGGTCGCCGGCCATATAGGGGTCGTAGTATTTGCCGGGCGGCATGGTCAGGGCGTGCGGGGTGGCGACCCCATCGCCAGTGACGATCGAATAGATGTAGGCCGCGCCGCCTTCGCGCGCCTTGGCCAGCAGCGACATGTCGGGCGGATAGGCCCCGCCGTTGCTGGCCCTCGAAGCGGCTTCGTTGGCGAACGGGGCCGGGAAATAGTCGGCGCTGGTTCCGGGCCGCTTGATGGCGTCGCCGGTATCGTTGTCGATGTCGGCGATCTGGAACTCCTTGGCGATCGCCTTGACCACCGGGTTGTCGTTGGGATTGGGGTATTTCGGATCCCAGAACGGGCCGCTCGGGTCGCCGAGGTTGCGGAAGGCGACCATGTTCATCGAGTGGCAGGCCGAACAGACCTCGCGATAGACCTTGTAGCCGCGCTGAAGCTGCTCCTGGTCGTACATGCCAAGCGGTCCCTGGAACGACCAGTGGACCGACAGCGGCGGCGTCTGGGTGGTCACCGCCAAGGCGGGCGTGGCCAAGGCGATGGCGACGGCGATCGCCGCCAGCGCGCCGGGAATACGGGTCATCGGCCTCACGCCTGCACCGTCGCAGAGGCTGCGGGGGGCGCGGCCAGCACCGGCGTGTAGAGGCTGTCCGGCGCCGGCAGGGGCGTCTCCCGCAGGCCGAGCAGCGGGGTGATGATCAGGAAATAGGTGAAATAGTAGAGCGAGGCGATGCGGCTGAGCCAGGTGACGCTGTTGATGTCATAGTCGATCAGCGTCGGTCCGGTGACCCCTGGGATGACCGCGCCCTGCGGTTCCTGTGAACCGCACCAGCCGAGCGCCATCACCGCGACGATCCATACGAGGAAGAATATCCGCGCGGTCGGGCGATAGCGCATCGAGCGCACCTTGGAGGTGTCGAGCCACGGCAGGGCGAACAGCATGCCGATGGCCCCGGCCAGCGCCAGCACGCCGCTGAGCTTGTCGGGAATGGCCCGCAGGATGGCGTAGAAGGGCAGCAGATACCATTCGGGCACGATATGCGGCGGCGTCTGCAAGGGGTTGGCCGGAATGTAGTTGTCCGCCTTGGCCAGGGCTTCGGGCAGGAAGAACACGAACACCGCGAACAGGATCATGAACAGGGAGACCGCGAAGCCGTCCTTGACCGTGTAATAGGGGTGAAACGGCACGGTGTCGGTCTTGCTCTTGACGTTGACGCCGGTGGGATTGTTGTTGCCGGGCACATGCAGGGCCCAGATGTGCAGACCGACCACCGCCGCGATCACGAACGGCAGCAGGTAATGCAATGAAAAGAAACGATTGAGGGTTGGGCTGTCGACCGAGAACCCGCCCCAGAGCAGGGTGGTGATCGCCTTGCCGACCACCGGGAAGGCCCCCAGCAGGCTGGTGATCACCTTGGCCCCCCAAAAGCTCATCTGCCCCCAGGGCAGCACGTAACCCATGAAGGCCGTGGCCATCATCAGCACATAGATCACGCAGCCGAGGAGCCAGAGCACCTCGCGTGGCGGCTTGAACGAGCCGTAATAGATGCCGCGCAGGATGTGGATGTAGACCGCCAGGAAGAACATCGAGGCGCCGGTGGCGTGAAGATCGCGGATCAGCCAGCCGTAGTTCACATCGCGCATGATGTTCTGCTCGACGCTGATGAACGCCCCTGCCCCGCTGGCGTCGTAGTGCATGGCCAGGACGATGCCGGTGACGATCTGCACACCCAGGCAGAAGGCCAGGATGCCGCCGAAGGTCCACCAGTAGTTGAGATTGCGCGGCGTCGGAAAGGCCATCAGGTCGGCGCTGAAGCGGACGATCGGCAGGCGGGTGTCCAGCCATCGCTCGATGGCCGTGTTCGGCTCGTAGGTCGAAGGTCCGCTCATCTGTGGCCCCTAGCCGATCTTGATCTTGGTATCGCTGAGGAAGGTGTAGGGCATCAGGTAGAGATTCTTGGGGGCCGGCCCCTTTCGGATGCGCGCGGCGGTGTCGTAGACCGAGCCGTGGCAGGGGCACAGCCAGCCGCCGTACTGCCCCTGGGCGAAGGTCGGGATACAACCCAGATGGGTGCAGCTGGCCAGGCAGATCAGCCACTGTTCGTGACCGGGCTTGGTGCGCGAGGCGTCGGTGGCCGGATCCTTCATCGAAGCGTGATCGTCGGCGACGGCGGCGGCGATCTCCTTGGGCGTGCGATGGCGAACGAACACCGGCTGCTTGCGCCAGAGGATGACAACCTCTTGGCCCAGCGCCACCTTGGTCAGGTCGAATTCAAGCGAAGCCAGCGCCAGGGTGTCCGCGGCCGGATTGAGCTGGTCGATCAGCGGCCACGCCACCGCCGCCACGCCGCCGATCGCCGCGGCGGTGGCCACGATATGGATGAAGTCCCGGCGGCTGTGCGCCTCCGGCCCTGCGGCCTCGTCAGCGGGTTGCGCCAGGCTGTCGACCACGTTCAACTTACCCCTTCGTAGTGGCCCGGCATGGGCGAAGCGTGTGGCGAGCTTTTCTTGAGAACGCTGTAATAGAGGCCGCCACGGCGCCTAGGCGCTTCGCTTAGAATGCGGCAAGGGGTTTTTCAACCGGCCATCGGCCAAAACCCCGCAAGACCGGTTTCCCTCGAACGACCGTTGAGGCGTAAATCGTCCCATGAGCCAGCCCATCGCAGCGACCGACGAACGCACCGACCGCATTCGCGCCTGGTTCGATGAATTGCGCGACCAGTTCGTCGTCGCCTTCGAAACCCTCGAGGATGAGGCGCCGGACGCGCTCTACGACGGGGCCCCTGGTCGTTTCGAGTTGATCCCATGGATCCGTGAGGCTGGCGGCGGCGGGGTGATGGGCTTCATGCGCGCCGGGCGGTTCTTTGAAAAGTGCGGGCTGCATATCTCGCAGGTGCACGGCGTGTTCACCCCTGAAATGGCCGCCTCCATGCCGGGCGCCGGCGATGATCCCAGATTCGTCGCCACCGGCGTCAGCCTCATCGCCCACATGAGAAATCCCCGGGTTCCGGCGGTGCACATGAACACCCGCTATCTGGCGACGACGAGGGGGTGGTTCGGCGGCGGCGCCGATCTGACGCCGATGGTCTTCGAACAGCGCCAGGACGATGCGCCGGACGCCGCCCTCTTCCACACGGCCCTCAAGGGCGCCTGCGACGCCTACGACGCGGCCTGGTATCCCCGCTTCAAGGCCGAGTGCGATGGTTATTTCTTTCTGCCACACCGCGACGAGCCGCGCGGGGTCGGCGGCATTTTCTATGACCGCCACGATAGCGGCGACTGGGATCGGGACTTCGCCTTCACCAGATCGGTGGGCGAAGCCGTGCTGGAGGTGTTCCCGGCCATCGCCCGCCATCGGATGACCGAACCCTGGACGCCCGCCGATCGCCAGGAACAGCTGGTCCGCCGCGGTCGCTATGTCGAATTCAACCTGCTCTACGACCGGGGAACCATGTTCGGCCTCAAAACCGGCGGCAATATCGAATCGATCCTTTCGTCGATGCCGCCGCTGGTCAGCTGGCCCTAGACCTCTGCCATCCCCGCCCTAAAGCGTTTCCAGTTCTCCACGTAGTGCGCGGCGCCCCTGGCGAGGCCCTCGGCCTGGGCGGGGCTCAGGGTGCGGATCACCCTGCCCGGCGCGCCGACGACCATGGCGTTGTCGGGGATATGCTTGTTTTCGGTGATCAGCGCGCCGGCGCCGATCAGGCAGCCCGCGCCGATCTGGGCGCCCCCCAGAACTATGGCCCCGATGCCGATCAGCGAGCCGTCGCCGACCGTGCATCCGTGCAGCATCGCCAGGTGGCCGACAGTCACATTGGCCCCGATGACAAGCGGCTGGCCGAGATCGGTGTGCAGAACCGAGTTGTCCTGAATATTGGAGTTCTCGCCGATGGTGATTGGATCGTTGTCGCCGCGCAACACGGCGCCGAACCAGATGCTTGCATTCTTGCGCAGGATTACGTTGCCGACGACGATGGCGTTAGGCGCTATCCAGTATTCACCGTCCTCGGGCAGCGCCGGAGTCTTGTCTCCAAGTCTATATGCGGCCATCCGCATACCCCCTATTCTTGAAATCAACCATGGCGTTAACGCCTCATAAACCGCCTAGGATCAGCCTTGGTCGAGCGATTCCTTAAACTTGAACGGAGGCCATTGATGACCAAGCGAGCCCTCAAGAGACTGGTGCGCGAAGGCGCGTTCGATGAGCGGCAGTTCGATGACGACGCCAAGGTGCGCCGTCTGCCGACCGCTCGCAACTGGACCCCGGCGCCGCACAACGAGGATCGCGAACAGGCCTATCTGAAGACCATCAAGGCCAAATCCCCTGGCCAGGAGCTTTTGCTGGCGGCCATCGACGCCCGCAACCTGGTGCTCGCGCTGGGCCCGGCCGGCACCGGCAAGACCTATCTGGCCATCGCCAAGGCGGTCGAGGCCCTTGAGGCGGGCAAGGTTGGCCGCATCGTGCTCTCGCGGCCGGCGGTCGAGGCCGGCGAGTCGATCGGGTTCTTGCCCGGCGAGATGGAGGACAAGCTCGCGCCCTATCTGCGCCCGCTCTACGACGCGCTCTCCGATCGGATGTCGATGAAGCGCATCCGCTGCCTGCTGTCGGAAGGGGCCATCGAGATCGCCCCGGTCGGTTTCATGCGCGGACGCACGCTCAACAACGCCTTCGTGGTCATCGACGAGGCCCAGAACTGCACCTATGTGCAGCTGAAGATGTTGCTGACCCGGCTGGGCTGGAACTCGACCATGGTGGTCACCGGCGACCCGGGCCAGTCGGATCTGCTGCCCGAGCTCTCGGGCCTGGCCAGCGTCGCCCAGCGGCTCGAACCGCTGGCCAACATCGCCGTCGTCCGCCTCGCCGACCGCGACATCGTTCGGCACCCCCTGGTCGGCGACATGCTCTCGGTGCTGTAGGCTCGCACTCCGCTCGGAGTTCTTCCCCCTCTTTGGGGGAAGTACCGGCGAAGCCGGGGAAGCAACCATGTTAGGCGGCTGGGTATCTTGTCCATGGCTGTCCTCTGGCAAGGATCAGGTTGGCCGCTTCGATCAGTCGTCTCATGACGGCGACGATGGCGACTTTGACCGGCTTTCCTCTGGCGATGAGCCTGT
>DATCCB010000030.1:0-3178 GCA_036511515.1 Caulobacteraceae bacterium
TTCGGTCCCTCCGACGGCTGTCCGCCTGGCGCTTCCACGCCAGGCGGACGTCCCGGAAGACACCGCAACCTACCAGGGTTCAAACAGACAAGGGGGACCGCCGCGCTAAGCGCGGGGGTGGAAGGGGCGCAAGGCCGGACCTGGTCGGAAGATCCTCTAAGTCGGGGCTGCGCCGACTTGCCAGAGGGCGGACCATCCCCGACTGTCGGGCGATGAGCGCAGCCGTTGGCATCCTGCCCTGCCAGTCCATCGAAGCCCTGATCGCGTCGGGCGCCATCGGCGCGATGGTCGCCATTGCCGCCGACCAGATTCAGCCGGCCAGTCTCGATCTGCGCCTGGGCGACAGGGCCTGGCGGGTGCGGGCGTCTTTTCTCCCCAGGATCGGCGATACCGTCGCCCGTCGCCTCGGCGACGTGGCCATGCATGAGATCGATCTCGCGGCCGGCGCGGTGCTGGAGCGCGGCTGCGTCTATATCGCCAGCCTGAGCGAGCATCTGGCCCTCCCCGCCGGCGTCTGCGCCAGGGCCAACCCGAAGAGTTCCACCGGCAGGGTCGATGTCTTCGTCCGCCTGCTCACCGATGGCCAGGCGGCCTTCGACGATGTCGCGCCGGGCTACCGCGGGCCGATGTATCTGGAAATCGCGCCGCAGACCTTTTCCGTCCTGGCCCGCGCCGGCACCCGGCTCAGCCAGCTTCGGCTCAGGCAGGGTCTTCCCGAGGCGCTGTCGGTCAAGAGCCTCGGCGTCGATCTGACCGGCGCCATCGCCGCCTATCGCGCCCGCCGCCATGCCGGGGTCATCGACCTCGACCGCGAGGACGCTCACGATCCGCGCGATTTCTGGGAGCCGCTGAGCCCCCGCAAGGGTGAACTGCTGCTCGATCCGGGGGAGTTTTATATTCTCGCCTCGAAGGAGGCGATCGAGATCCCGGCGATGCAGGCGGCCGAAATGACCCCCATCGATCCGGCGGTCGGGGAGTTCCGCGTCCACTACGCCGGCTTTTTCGATCCTGGTTTCGGCGCCGCGCGGGCCGGCGGCCAGGGCTCGCGCGGCGTGCTCGAGGTCCGCAGTCACGAGACGCCGTTCCTGCTCGAAGACGGCCAGATCGTCGCCCGCCTCGTCTACCACCCGCTCACCGAGCGCCCGTCCCACCTCTACGGCGCCGGCGGCTCACACTACCAGAGCCAGGGCCTGAAGCTGTCGAAGCACTTTTGCGACTGGTGAGCGGCGTCAAGGAAGCGGGACCGGCCAAGAGGGCTAGGCGGGCTGAGGGCGAGCTGGTCCATACAGCGGAGGGCGTGGCAAGAAATAGCCAATGACGCAAGCCTCGGTTCGGACCGCGATTTCGGTGTGCGTTTTGTCCCAAAAGCCGCTCTCGTCATAAAGTTCATTGCCCTCGTGGAAGAGGGATCGAACCGTATCGAACGATGATTGGCGGGCTTCCTCGACCATCTGATGCAGCCGCTCGATTACGGCGTGGTCTAAGTACCGCAGCACCTTGTCCAGACTCTTGTCGTTCGGCGCCTCTTGGTTCTTGGGAAGGGCCATCCCGGCCTTCGCGGCTTCCTCGACAAAGAGTTGGTGGGCTTGCCTCAGCAGCTCGACGTTGCCCCGAACTCGGAGGTCAAGACAGTTTCGCAGGTCGATGATCGCGCCGACTACGCATGGTTCCTGCAACGCTCGTGATCCAGGGCGCCCCATCGCCCACTCAAGCGCGCGCTGCGGGTCGTCCTCCCAGAAGTAGATGCCCTTGCCGAGCCAGTGATACTTAGCCGTGCCCGGGCGCAGCGGCCTCTTGCCGCCGATCACGGCCTCGGCGGTGGCTCTCTCGCAGCCGTGATAGCCGAGAACGAATGAGGTGGGCCGGCTCACTCGCCGGAGTGTTTCCGACTGCCCCCATACTCGGCCTTGAGGGTACCGTCGGCATTGTAGAGTCCCGTGCGCATCAGTGACTCGCGGGCGGCCTCAGCACTAGCCAGTGAGATTTCTCGTTGTTCCCTGAGCACGCGGAACATCTCATCTCTTTGGGTGTCGGTCATGAATCACCTAACGTCGGAGACGGCGAATCGTAGCCGGTCTCGCTGCGCATGCACAGACGGCGGCCGAGTTATCCCCCGTTCAAACCTAGCATCGCGTTAAC
Organism: Caulobacteraceae bacterium; assembly: GCA_036511515.1. Classification (GTDB taxonomy): domain Bacteria; phylum Pseudomonadota; class Alphaproteobacteria; order Caulobacterales; family Caulobacteraceae; genus Acaudatibacter. Next base: position 2,140 of record DATCCB010000030.1, read on the forward strand.
CTGCGCCGTTAGCCCTGCGTGGCCCGGAGTCCGGCGGGGCTGATTATGCAAGGTGCATAATGTCCAGGACGCTTGACTAGCGAATTCCGTCTTTGTAAAGCCCCATTGTCATATAGACAAGGACAGCGGACATGGTCGATCGGCGGACGGCGCGGGTCTGGGAATACACGATGGCGGCCATCGTCGGCGGCGCCATCATCATGTTGGCGCCCGTGGCCTTCCTGGGCCGGCCGGCGACGCGCTCGCTGATCCACCCGGACAGGATCGTGATCATGACCATCGCCAGCGCCTTGGCCATGGGTTGGGCGCTGGTGTTCGCCACGCTGAGCTGGCGACGGTTCGACGAGTTCGCCAAGGAGGGTTCGAAATTCGCCTGGTACTGGGGCGGCTCGATCGGGCTCGCCGCCACCGCGCCGGCCTATGTGTTCATCGGCCTTGGCGGACTGCATTGGCTGTGGCCGTCGATGCCTGTCGGCCTGCCGCTGCTGCGCGCCTTCGTCATCGGCTATTGCCTGCCGCTGTTCAGCCAGATGATCGGTTTCGCGGTCGCCCTGGCTCTGTGGCGGGCGGCCCGGCGATGAAGAACCGTCTCAAGGTGCTGAGGGCCGAACGCGATTGGAGCCAGGCCGATCTGGCGGCGCGGCTCGATGTCTCGCGCCAGAGCGTCAACGCCATCGAGACCGGAAAATACGATCCAAACCTGCCTCTGGCCTTCAGGATCGCCCGGCTGTTCGACCAGCCGATCGAGGCGATTTTTCAGGATGGGCGAGGCTAGACGGCCTAGCGCCCCCACCGTCCCGGCGCTGATCGCGCCGGGCCACCTCCCCCGTAAGAGGACGAGGGAGGAGTTTTTTCACTCCTGCCCCGCGCAGTGCGTGTGAAGGATTCCCTCGTCGAGGGCTTTGTGATTCCCTGAGGGTATATTTTCGGGGAGGTGGTGATGACGGACGGTGTGCGGGTGGTTCGGCCGGACCGATCGCAGCTTTCGTGGGATCTTGTCGATCTGGATGGCTGGCTGCCGGCCGATCATCGGGCGCGG
>DATCCB010000031.1:0-5193 GCA_036511515.1 Caulobacteraceae bacterium
CGACGGCGACCCTGCTTCCCCGCAGCTCTCGCAAGCTCAGGGGATTTCGGTCCCTCCGACGGCTGTCCGCCTGGCGCTTCCACGCCAGGCGGACGTCCCGGAAGACACCGCAACCTACCAGGGTTCAAACAGACAAGGGGGACCGCCGCGCTAAGCGCGGGGGTGGAAGGGGCGTAAGGCCGGACCGTCTGGTCGGAAGGTGCTTTAGATGGCCGGCGGCGGCGCCGTCCATGTCCGCGGTTCCACCGGCGCGCCGCTCCGCTCGCCGGCTGCGTCTGGCCCCATGTAGCGGTCGAATTCCTGCTTATAACGCTGCGTCAGCTTTGCCTGCACGTCGGCAGAGGCCTTTTCCTTGAGTTCGAGGAACCACTTGCCTTCTTCCTCGAACACGTGGTGGGCGACCGCGCCTCTAATGTGCTCGAGCTTGTCCAGAAAATCCTGGCTCATCGGCGCCAGGTTCTCCAGCGCCGCCATCTGCATCTTTGCGGCGGCCTGCTCGGTGTAGGCCATGTCCGCGTGGGCCTTCTCGTCGGCCTGCGCGAGGGCCGGATAAATGACCCCTTCCTCGGCGATCGAGTGGCCGGTCAGAACGGCGCCCAGTTTCTTCAGTGCGCCCGTGCGCGAAGCCGCATCGCCCGCAGCCTTGACCGCCGCGAAGGCGGCTTCGATTTTCAAATGGTGATCGAGCACCAGCGATAGCCAGTCGCCGGGCTGGGCCGCCGCCCTGGCATCGGCGCGGGCCTTGGCGCGCGATTCGTCGCTCTCGGGCGGGGTAACGGCGGCGATGGTTTTGTCGAGGATGGACATGGTCAAGAACTCCTACTGGGGGTGGTTTGTTGAACGGACGGTGGGGCGGCGAGTTCCGAGGACCGGCGTCCAACAAGACCTGCCGCTACGTCTTGCCGGCGGTCCATTCCGAAGTCTTACGGGCCATCCGCGCCAGGGTTTCGTCGCTGGCGTGGTGTTCAATGCCCTCGGCGTCGATTTCGGCGTTTTGGGGGCTGACGCCCAGCGCGAGAAGGAATTCCACCACCAGTTGATGGCGCTTCCTCGACCGGCTGGCGATTGCCTCGCCGGAGACCGTGAGGAAAATCGAGCGGTAGGGGCGGCTTTGCACCAGCCCCAGACCCTTCAGCCGTTGGACAACCTTGGCCGCGGTGGCCTGGGCCACACCCATGTGTTCGGCCAGATCCGTCACCCGCGCTTCGCCGCGTTCGGCGATCAGCTCTCCGATGAGCTCCACGTAGTCTTCGGCCATTTCGGTGCTATGCGCTTCGCGCGTGGCCCGAAAGGCGACGGCCCGGCGTTCTGCTGCGGTGGGATCGCTCATCTGGGAAACGCCGTGCGCAACCTCGCTCTCCGAGGCGATGGCGTTTCGAGACCGGTGACCGGGCGCCGATTCATCGACGAGCCTATGGATGATGGCCGACCAGGGCCTGGGCGAACGCATAGCCTACGGTCGGGACGGCGATGATAACATAGGTTCGCAGCGCGAACAGAAGGGCTACAACGCCGCGGCCCAGCTTGCGCGGCGGCAGCGCCTGACTGAGAACAGCGGTGAACTGTCCCGGCTCGAGCGCGCCGATTAATTCTGGATCGTAATTCACGCCATCCTCCGATCTATTTGACAAGCACGTTGGGAAAAACCGTGATCACGCCGTAAAGCGCGCCGACGAGAGAGATCGCGACCACGATGACGCCGCCGGACAGGTTTCCCCGCCAGGTGTTGGCGAGATCGCCCATGATCTCGCGATCGTTGACCAGCAACAGCAGAAACAGCAGCGCCGGCGCCATCAGCAGCGTGGCGATGACGTTGACCGCCAGCGTCATCGCCAGGAGTGGCGCGCCGGGAATCAACACCACAGCTGCCGCCGCCAGGGTCGAGGCGATCGCCACCGCGTAAAACAGTCTGCCGTTGGCGAACCCGAGATTGAGGCTGTGGCGGGCGGCCACGGTCTCCGCGAGCGCATACGATGAGCTTGTCGAAATAGTCATCGCGGCCACGACGCCGGCTTCGATGATGCCCAGCGCGAATAACGTAGCCCCGGTCGTGCCCAGGAACGGGCGCAGAGCCGTGGCGAAGTCCGCCCCATTGGCGAAATGCGACACATCCACATGCGCTGTGAACAGCGGCGCGGTGGCGACGACGGTGGCGATGGCGGCGATGGCGGCCAGGACCGCGCCGATCGCCGTGTCCATCCGGGTTTGCGGCAGGTCCCTGCGCGTCAGGCCCTTGTCGACCACGGCGCTCTGTTGGAAAAAGATCATCCACGGCGTCACCGTCGCGCCGATGTTGGCCAGGACCAGGGTGAGGAACGCCCCGTTGAAGCCGCCCGGCAAAGGTCCCCAACTCGCGAACGCATGGGCAAGGGCGGCGCCGTTGGGCCGGGCGTACAGAGCCGCGGGGATGAACAACAGGTTGAACACCGCCAGGCCCATCAGCAGCCGCTCCCAAGTGGCGTAGCGGCGCAGGCAAAGGGAGGCGATGACGAGCATGACGCCGATCGCGACAGACAGCGCCGTCGGCAGGCCGAAGTAGAGGCCGCCAGCCTGGATGGCGATAAATTCGGTGACCTGGGTCAGCACGTTGCCGAAGACCAGGTCTCCCATGGCGAAGTAACCCCAAAATTTCCCGAAGCGCTGAAAGATGAGTTCGGCGTGCCCGCGATGGGTGGCGACGCCGAGGCGCACCGCCATTTCCTGGACCGCGAACGCCATGACGAAGGTGAAGACGATGAACGGAACAAAGAAACCGATCCCGTAGGTGGCCCCGGTCGTGGCGTAGGAAACCATGCTGGGGCCGTCGTTTTCCGCCAGCATGACGAGCACGCCGGGGCCGGCCAGCAACCAGAGAAGCCGCCACCCTCGACCGGCGGCGCGGGTTCGCAGGACATTCAGGCGATCACGCGCACGCAACGCATCTTCAGGAGTCATGAACTCGCCGACCGCCGTGCCCTTCCGTGGCGCCGGACCGTCGATTGGCACGTCCGCGTTCATGCAGGCTCCCGAGAAACGACTTCTCGGGTCGTAAAGGTATAGCCATGGCTAAAGTTCCATGCGGTGGCTGTCGAATTCCAAAACTGAATAGAAATCCGATAGTGTACGCCAACATTTGTTAGTTTCAGGTCCTGAAGCAGCATCGCGGGAACTAAGCTCATCCTATGTGCATTCTGTTCTCGTCGATCTGCAGTGCGCGATCGTCTGCTTTTGTTTCTCCCCGAAACGCGACCAGTGTTTCGTGTTGCTTTCGTGTGTCTTGAAAAGGAAGAACAGAGAGATGCTGTCCTCGATCGCTCTATTGAGCCGCCGACACCTCAACCGCGCGCTGATGGCCACCGCCGTCGCCGCCGGCATGACCGGCGCCGGCTGCGCCCACATCGTCCCGCAGGGCCTGGGCCTGGCGCTGACGCCCAATCCGCTCACCGATCCGGCGGTGTTCAACTTTGCGCTCAACCTCGAATACCTGGAGGCGGAATATTACCTTCGCGGCGTCACCGGCCAGGGGGTTCCCGACGACGAGATCGGTCCCAGGCCCGGACCGGTGACCGGCGGGCGCCAGGTCAGCTTCCAGACGCCCTACGTTCGCGAGTTCATGGCCGAGATCGCCAATGACGAGCACAACCACGTTCGCTTCCTGCGCCGGACGATCAAAGCCTCGCCGCTCATCGACATGAGCCGGCCGGCCATCGATCTGGAGGGCTCGTTCAAGGCCGCGGGCCAGGCGGCGGGCCTCGGGGACAATTTCGATCCGTTCGCCGACGAAAATTCGTTCCTGCTGGGCGCGTTCTTGTTCGAGGACGTCGGCGTCACCGCCTACAACGGCGCCGCGAAACTGATCTCAGGGCGCGACAGCCTCGAGGCCGCGGCCGGCATTTTGGCGGTCGAGGCCTATCACGGGGCGCTCATCCGGACCCAGATCGCCGAGAGCGGCGAAGAGCTGATCCACGGCGCCAACGCCATCTCGGCCGCCCGCGCCGCCCTGGATGGTCCGACACCCACCGAGCAGGGGCTGAGGGTGGAGGACGGCCGCTACATCATCGCTCCGTCCGACGCCAACGGCATCGCCTTCAAGCGCACGCCACAACAGGTGCTCAACGTCGTCTATCTGAGCGCCGATCAGGGTGTCGGCCATGGCGGCTTCTTCCCCAAGGGCGTCAACGGCGTCGTCCACCACACCTGATCGCCAACCCACCAAATCCTCTTTTTCTCGGAGATTCCCGATGAACGCTCCTGAAGTCCAACCCAACCGCCGCGACCTGTTCGCCGGCAGCTGGTCGCGCGCCGCGGCGGCGACCGGCGTGGCCGTCGCGGCCGCCGCCGTCCTGCCCAGCGTCGCCGAGGCGCGGCCCTCTGGCATCAACGACCAGGACATTCTCAACTTCGCCCTCAACCTCGAATATCTCGAAGGCGAGTTCTATCTGCGCGGCGTCACCGGCCAGGGCCTCGACCAGACCTTTGGACGCTCACTGGGCGGCCAGGTCCGGGGCGGACACGCGGTAAGTTTTTCCAACCCGATCCACCGTTCATTCATGGACGACGTGGCCCGCAACGAGCTGGCCCACGTCAACTTTATCCGCGGCGCGCTGGGCGGCAATGCCGTGCCGCGTCCGACCATCGACTTCAACGCCGGTTTCGCCGCGGTGGCCCAGGCCGCCGGCCTGCCGTCGGGATTCGACCCGTTCGCGGACGAACAGAGCTTCTTTATCGCCGCGTTCCTGTTCGAGGACGTGGGGGTCACCGCCTACAAGGGCGCGGCGCCGCTGCTGCGCAGCCGTGACATCCTCCAGGCCGCGGCCGGAATCGAGGCGGTCGAGGCCTACCACGCCGGCGCGATCCGCACGGTGATCTACAAGATGGGCGCCGGCGCGCGGCAGGCCGTGGCCAGCATCTCGCGCGTCCGCGACACCTTGAGCGGCGGACCGGGGCATGATCAGCCGGTCGAGATCGAGGGCCGCGCCAACATCGTCCCGGCCAACGAAAACGGTATCGCCTACAGCCGCACCGCCCAGCACGTGCTCAACATCGTCCTGGCCAACGGCGCGTCCGGCGTCACCCAGGGCGGCTTCTTTCCCGACGGCCTGAACGGAAAGATCCAGTCCACCTGACGAAGCGCGCGTCGCGCGTCGCGCGTCGTTTGCTAGAGCCTTCCAACCAGACTGGTTCGGCGTGCGCCCCCTCCGTCACGGCGCAAGC
>DATCCB010000032.1:0-57468 GCA_036511515.1 Caulobacteraceae bacterium
AAAGGGAGATCGGGCGGTTCGCGGGCGAGGCTATGACCCGGTTTGGTCTCGACGATGTCGCCATCGTCCACCGCTTTGGGGTTATCGCTCCCGGAGAGCCTATCGTCCTGGTGATGACCGCCGCCGCGCACCGCCGCGAGGCCTTTGAAGCCTGCGACTATCTGATGGACTATCTGAAATCCCGCGCGCCCTTGTGGAAAAAGGAGCACGGCCCGGCCGGCGCCCGCTGGGTCGAACCCACCTCCAGAGACTTGGCCGACATTGCTCGCTGGGACTAAAGCTTACCACTCCCAGCGTGAAGGAGCCGCCATGAACACCACCCTCGCCCCCGGCGGGCGTCTCGACCCTGGCGCGGCATTGGCCCCCGTTCGGGTCGCCGTGCTGACCATCTCCGATACGCGGGATGAGGAAAGCGACACTTCGGGACATCTGCTGGCTGGCCGCGTCACGGGATCGGGGCATGTGCTGGCGCAGCGGGCGATCGTAGCCGATGACATCGACGCCATCCGCCGCCAGGTGAAGGCTTGGACAACATCGGGCGGGGTCGACGCCATCGTCACCACCGGTGGGACGGGCCTGACGGGGCGGGACGTGACGCCCGAAGCCATCGAACCGTTGTTCGACAAGCGCATCGACGGGTTTTCGGTGATCTTTCATTTGGTCAGCTATCAGAGCGTCGGGCTCTCAACCCTGCAGTCGCGGGCTCTGGCGGGACTGATCGACGGTGTGTTCGTGTTCTGCCTGCCCGGGTCGAACGGGGCGGTGAAGGACGGCTGGGACAAGGTCATCGCCGCCCAGCTAGACAGCCGCCATCGCCCCTGCAACATGGTCGAGCTGATGCCCAGGCTGCTCGAGCGATGAGCGCGCTGACTCACATCGACGATGACGGCCGCGCCCGGATGCTCGATGTCTCAGCCAAGCCGGCGACGCGGCGCGAAGCCGTGGCGGAGGGCGTCGTGCGCATGACGCCGGCGACCCGCGATCTGGCCATCTCGGGCGCCGGGGCCAAGGGCGATGTCCGGGCCGTGGCCGAGATCGCCGGGGTGATGGCCGCCAAGCGGACGGCTGATTTGATCCCGCTTTGCCACCCCTTGGCTCTCTCACGGATTGAGGTCAGCGTGGAGCCGACCGAGGGCGGATTGCGCGCCACGTCGCGGGTGACCACGACCGGGCCCACCGGGGTGGAGATGGAGGCGCTGACGGCGGTGACGGTCGCCTGCCTGACCATCTACGACATGCTCAAGGCCGCCGAGCGCGGCATGGTCATCGAGGGCGTGCGTCTGTTGGAAAAGAACGGCGGGGCGTCTGGCGATTGGCGGGCGGCGTGAAGCTGGCGTCGGTCGACGCCGCGCGCGCGGTGATGCTGGATGGGCTGACCACACTTGCGGCCCAGGACGTCCCTCTGGCGGAAACGCTTGGTCGTACTTTGGCCAGCGATGTTCTCGCCGGGCGGCCGCAGCCGCCGTTCGACGCCTCGGCCATGGATGGCTGGGCGGTCCGCGTGGCCGATTGTCCGGGAACGCTGCGGATTGTCGGCGAGAGCGCCGCGGGGCGGGGATTCGATGGCGTCGTCGGCGCGGGCGAGGCGGTGCGCATCTTCACAGGCGCGCCGGTGCCTGCGGGAGCCGACACGGTGATAATCCAGGAGGACGCCCGGCGCGAGGGCGAGGCGATCACTGTCCCGGCGACCGAAGGACCGCGCCACATCCGGTCGACCGGCTGCGATTTCAACGCCGGCGAGGTGCTGCTGCGGCGAAGCACGCGTCTGGATCCCTGGCGCCTGGCCCTGGCCGCCGCGTCTGGCGCTGCCCAGCTGCCGGTGGCGCCGCGACCCACCGTGGCTATTCTCTCGACCGGCGACGAGGTGGTCGAGCCCGGCGGCCGGCCTGGACCGTTTCAAATCTTCAATTCGGCGACCACCGCGCTGGCCGCGCTGGTGCGTACATGGGGTGGCGCGCCAAAGAACCTGGATCCCGTCGGCGACGATCTGGCCGCGACCACGGCGGCGGTATCTGGGGCCGGCGGCGACGTGATCGTCACCGTGGGCGGCGCGTCGGTGGGCGACTACGACCTGGTCAAGCCGGCCATGGCCGCTCTGGGTCTGAGGCTGCTGATCGAGAGCGTCGATGTGCGACCCGGCAAGCCAACCTGGTTTGGCATCCTGGCCGATGGGCGCCGGGTTCTTGGCCTGCCCGGCAACCCAGGCTCGGCGATGGTCTGCGCCGAACTCTTCCTGCGACCGCTGATCGCGGCCATGCTGGGCGCGGACGCCGCGACGACGCTCATCGCCGCGCGCGCGGCGGCGGCGATGCCGGCCAACCAGGGGCGGGAACATTGGATGCGGGCGCGGCTCAGCCATGGCGCCGACGGCGCGCTCACCGTCCTGCCGTTCGCCGATCAGGACTCGTCGCTGGTGCGGATTTTCTCGGAGGCCAACGCCCTGGTCCGGCGGCGGCGCGACGCGCCGGCGGTGTCGGCGGGCGAGCCGGTCGACGTGCTCGCGCTGCCGCGGTCGTAGCGCAGGGCGGTGATCTGGGCGACGACGGCGATGGCCACTTCCCAGGGCGCCTTGCCGCCGATGTCCAGGCCGATCGGGGCGTGCAGTCGGTCGATGTGTTCTTCGGCCACGCCCGCGGCCCTAAGCCAGGTCCGCCGGTCCTCGACGCGCCGGCGCGCGCCAAGAGCGCCGACATAAGAGGCGCTTGAGGGCAGGGCCGCCACCAGCGCCGCGTGGTCCAGTTCTGCGTCGTGCGTGGCGACGGCGATCGCGGTCCATGGATCGAGCCCGATCTTGCCGAGGGCGGCGGCGGGCTCTTCGCGGCTATAGGCGACGGCGGCGATCGGCGGCGGTTCGATGGGACCTTTGGGCCGCACCAGGGTGGTTTCGAAGCCCGCGTGAGCCCCGAGGGTGGCGATCGCCAATGCGGTCGGGTCGGAGCCAAGAACGATCAGCCGCGGGACCGGCTCGAAGAGCTTGGCGTAGGCGCCGGCCCAGGTCGCGGGCGCGCGATCGGCCGGTTCACAAGCGCGCCGCCGACCATCGCTGACCCACAGAGCCGGGACCCTGGCCTCGCCGAGGGCGAAGAGCCGCTCTGCCGCCTCGTCGCCGCGCTCTATCCGCTCGAGTTGGACCTCGATCCGGGCCCCGCAGAGAAGCCGGATGTCGGGCCAGGGGCTGCCTTCGCCATAGACGAGCCGTTTGGGCGCACCGCCTGCGAGCACCACCCGCGCGTGGCCGGCGACGTCGGCCTCGAGGCAGCCGCCGGAGAGAAAACCCGATAGGGCATTGGCGGCGATGACCATCTGCGTGCCCAGCGGCCTGGGCCCGCCACCGCTCAAGGCGACGATGGTGGCCAGCGCGGCCGGCTCACCGGCGCTAAGCGCCGCGCGCAGGGCTGGCCGTGAATCGTCACCCAATCCGAACAGCGGCCATTGGGGGAGCATAAGGGTCATGTCGTCCAAAGCATTAACCTTGCCGCAAGCCTCTCGATACCGGTTCCTTAAGGACTGGCCCTTAAGCATCGGTCGGCTGAGCGCGCCTCTGATCGCATGGACCTACGTTTGCAATGCATCCACTGATATCCAAGCTCGGACTCGGCACGGCGCAGTTCGGTCTGGACAGCGGCGCCCCGGTGCGCGGCAGGCCTCCGGCGGTCGAGGTGCGCGAGATGCTCGCCCTGGCGGCGCGCGCGGGCCTGGGGGTTTTTGACACCGCCGCGGCCTCAATCCATGGGGAGACAACCCTCGGCGCTGTGCTGCCCCGACCGGCGCCCTTTGCAATCACCATCAAGGCGGCCCGGGGCGACAAGGGGCCCGATTTCGTCGAAGCCGAAGCCAAGGCCAGCCTGGCGCGCCTGGGTCTGGACCAGGCCGACGCGATCATGGTCCAGTCGGCCGGCGATCTCTTCTCTGCGTATGGCATGGCCCTTTGGGACCGCCTGAAAGCGCTTCGCGACCGTGGCCTGTTCGCGCGGGTCGGTATCTCCGCCTATGCCTCCGACGATCCGGCCGGTCTCGCGCGCCGGTTCCGGCCCGATCTGATCCAGGCGCCGGCGAGCCTGCTGGATCAGCGATTGCTGGTCGATGGGGCTCTGGCCAGGGTTCGCGATCTTGGCGTCGAGGTGCATCTGCGCTCGATTTTTCTCAACGGCCTGCTGTTCCTTCCCCCCGACCGAGCCCCGAGCCAGCTTGGCGCCTCGGCGATCAGCCGGCTCTCGAAGGCCCGGCGGCTGATCGCCGAAGGGCGCAGCGATCCGCTGCAGGCGGCGCTGGGCTTTGCTCTTTCGCGGCCGGAAGCCAACGCGGTTATCGTCGGGGCCGCGACCGCGGCCGAACTCTCCGCGGTCATCGCCGCGGCGGCCAGTCCGCCGCCGGACCTCGACTGGGACAACATGGCCCTCGACGATCCCGAAGCCCTCGATCCGCGCCGCTGGGCCGCGGCCTAACCGCCGAGCTTCAACCGCACGCCCCCTAAAGCCCCAAAGCCGGGCCTCTGAAAACCAACCGGATCTTCGTAGCGGCGACCCAGCAGATTATCGATACGCCCGAAGAGCTGGATGCTGGGTGTCAGGTCGTAGGCGGCGGCGATGTTGGCCACCGCGTAGGCAGGGGCATCGAGACGCGGGATGGAAAAGCTGCGGTTCCCGTCCACCCATGAGCCAACGTAGATCAGGGTTCCCGAGATCGACAGCCTGTCGCCGGCCTGCCAGGCGGCCGCGAGGCTGGCCTTGTTCCTCGGCCGGCGCAGGAGTTCAAGTCCGGTCGCATCGTCTTTGGCCACGGTGTAAGTATAGTCAGCGCGCAGCGTCAGCCTTCGGATCGGCGTGACCTTGAGGAAACTTTCGAGCCCGTAAGTCGTCGCGCGGCCGATGTTGGCCAGGGAATCGCCAGCGGCGTTGGTGTCGATCAGATCGGTGATGGCATTGTTGAACCAGGTCGCGCCGAAGACCAAATGGCCGCCGGCGAGTGGCTGTTCGAATCCGATGTCATAGCCGCGGCTGCGTTCCGGCCGAAGGTTCGGGTTGGAGAAGAAGCCAAAAGCGGGAAAGCTGACGAAGAGCTGGCTGAGCGTCGGCGCCTTGAAGCCGGTCCCATAGGTGGCGCGAACCACGGTTCCGGTTGCGGCGATGCGCCAGACCGGCGCCAGCCGCCAGGTGGCGGCGGTTCCGAAGCGGTCATTGTCATCGAGGCGCGCGCTGGTCGCGATGTTGAAATCGCCGCCGATGGCCGATTGAAGCTCGGCGAATACCGCGCCGTCGCTGATGGCGGCCGAGACCGGACTTTGGATCAGCCGATCCGTGGCCTCTTCGGCGCCGAGGACCAGGCTCTCGCTTCGGGCCAGGGCGACCGTCCCCTGCCAGTCGAATTTCAGACGGTCGCCACGGTCGAAGGTCGGCGCCTGGGGCTCGAACGGGACATCGGGGCTCTGCAGGCGCGTGCGAAAGCGGCTGTAGCCGATGCCGACCACATTCGAAAACGCACCATCCAACAGGGAAAGACGCCCCTCGCCGCGGATGAAGACCTGCCGCCCGTCCTGGTCGGTCTGGGCGGCGGCCGGCACGCTGGGGTAGACCGAAAAGTCGTCGCCGGTGAAGCGAAGGGCATAGTCGACATAGCGAGCCGTCAGACCTAGCGAGGCGTTCGCCGCCAGATCGGCGCCGAGCTTGAGCGAGACCGTGGCGTTCTCATAGGCGTCGTCGATTCGGACCCGGCCCGGTGGCAGCAAGTCGAGCGGCGTCATCGGCGTGGCGCCCGCAGACAAGTGACCCAGGGTTATGGCGTAATGGAAACCCTTGACTGAGCCGTTGACCCTGGCGGTCTGGTTGAACGTATCGAACGCGCCACCCTCGAGGGATCCGTCGAATTTCGCCGGCCCGTCGCCGGAAGCGGTGAGGATATTGATCACCCCGCCGATGGCGTCGGAGCCGTAGAGACTGCTCTGCGGGCCGCGCAGCACCTCGACGCTGGCGATGCCGGCGGTCAGCGCCTGGCCAAAGTCGAAGGCGCCGTTCTGGCTGGGGTCGTTGGCTTCGATCCCGTCGATGAGCACCTTGGTGTGATTGGCGTTGGCGCCGCGGATGAATACCGAGGCGTAGCCCCCAGGCCCGCCCGTCTGGACGATGTTCAATCCGGACGCGTCGGCGAGCGCGTCGGGCAAGGTGCGCCATTGGTGGGCGGCGATATCGGCGGCGGTGATCAGGCTGATGGAGCTGCCAACCCTGTCGATGGGGGTCGCAGTCCTGGTCGCGGTGACCACCAGGGGGCTGTCGCCGACGGGCGGCTGCGCTGCCTGCGCGGCGGCCGGCCCGGCGAGGGCCAGGGCCATGAGGCCGGCGAGGCGATGGGATTCACGAGACGGCGGACGAGGTCCAGCGGCGCGCATGGCGGCTCCGTTTTTGCCTCGCGCGGCGCCGAAAGGCGGTCAGCGACCAAGGACCCGGCGCGCCGGCCGGCCTTTTGGTCGCTGCGAAGGGAAGACGAGCGCTTCCCGCGCCGTTGGCCAGATCCCGGGCCACGGACGAGCGACGGCGGCGGCAGGTCTCCTGGCTTGCGGGTCGTCGAGTTTCGCGCCTTCGCCTTCCCGGTCACCCAGTGGCGCCGCCCTCAAAGCCCGGGGGCGGAAACAGGCACGGACTCTCGCCGCTCACAGTTGCGGGCACAGCCGCGGATTGAAGGAAAAGGCTTCCCCGACACCGCGTTCCCTCTTGGCCCCCCGGCGAAGGGAGGACCGCCTGGAGGTTTTATCGGCCGCTTCGACGGCGCGCGCAATAAGGGCCGCCTAGCCGATCTTTACGCCCGGCGGGACGGGGCTGTCGGCGGGCACGAAAAAGTCGGGCATCAGCGGCTGGCTGGCGTCGATGCGGTACGGCTCGAAGTCGCGAACCCCCTCTGCGTAGAGGAAGCTGTCGTCGATGAGGAAATTGCCGGTGAATTCGCGCGCCGACTTCTCGAAGATGGCGTGGGCGGCGTCGGCCATGATGTCGGTGTTGCGGCAGCGGCGCAGGCCTTCGTCGCCGGCCAGGGCGAAGCGAATGGCGGCGGTGGCGATGCCTGTTCGTGGCCAAAGGGCGTTGAAGGCGATGCCATCGACGCGGAATTCCTCGGCCATGCCCAGAACGCACATCGACATGCCGAACTTGGCTATGGTGTAGGCCACATGGGGCGCGAACCAGCGCGGGCTCATGTCCAGCGGCGGCGAGAGCATCAGCACATGCGGATTGGCCGCGCGCCGCAGGTGCGGGATGCAGGCCCTGGAGGTCACAAAGGTCCCCCGCGTATTGATCTGGTGCATCAGATCATAGCGCTTCATGTCGGTGGCCTCAGTGCCGGTGAGCTGTATGGCCGAGGCATTGTTCACGCAGATATCGATGCCGCCGAAGACCTCGACTGTCCTGTCGACAGCCTGTTGAACGCTGGCCTCGTCGCGCACATCGACGATCAGCGGTAAAGCTTTGCCCCCCGCCGCCTCTATCTCCTCGGCGGCCGAATAGATCGTCCCCGGCAGATGTTTGTGGGGCGAGGCCGTCTTGGCCGCGATGGCGACGTTGGCCCCGTCGCGCGCGGCGCGCAGGGCTATGGCCAACCCGATGCCGCGACTGGCGCCGGTGACGAACAGCGTCTTGTTGTTGAGTGACATGGCTTTGGCCCTCCGCGCCCTTGGGCTCGATCAGTAACCGCATCGGCCGCGCCGGTCGACGCCTGGGCGGACGCCATCTTGACCGCGCGCCGCCGCGCGCGCATGCAGCCTGGAAGAGGCATTTCACCGGGAGCCCTCGTCCATGAGGCCAATTGGCATCGGTTTCGCGGCCGCCCTGACGGCGGCGGTGTTTTCCCTTTCGCTCGTCGCCGCGCCGGCCTTCGGCGCCCCAAAGGCGCCTGAGCCGACGGTGTCGAAAGACCAGCGCGCCAAGGGCATGGCGGCTGCTCCCGGGTTAATCTCGTCGGCAGGGCTGCAATGCCAGTTGGCCGACGCCCGGCTGATCGGCGAGCAGAACGATCCGAAGACCAAGACCAAACGCGCCTTCTACGAACTGGCCTGTTCCGACAACGAAGGGGTGATCGTTGCGACAATCGGCGACCAGCCGGTCCCGCAGGTGTTTACCTGCATGGAAACCGCGGCGCCGGGCGCCGACGGCAAGCCCAACGGCCTGATCTGCGTGCTGCCCGGAAACGTCGATCCGAGGGCCGGCCTGCTTCCCTACATCGCCAAAGCCGGCGCCGTCTGCGCGCCCGATCAGATTCGCGCCCTTGGCCATTCGGCTGCGAACACCGATTTCGAACTCAAATGCCACGAGGGCGGCGGCTTCATCCTGATGACTTCGGCGCCCCCGCGCATGGATAAGCCCGTGACGATAAAGCCGTGCGTGATCTTCGACCCGGCGGGAACGGTGAAGTGCGAATTGACCGACCGGGCGGCCCAACTCGCCGTCGCCGATCGTCTCGCGGCGCAGTCCGGCAAGGATTGCGCGGTCAAGGATCGGGCCTACATGGGCATCTCAGACGCTGGACAGATCTATTACGAAGTGGCCTGCCAGAACGGCAAGGGCTACGTGCTCGAACAGGCGGCGAACGGGGCTCTGACCAAGACCATCGACTGCGCCAACGCCGATTACCTGAACGGCGGCTGCAAGCTGACCGACGCGCGATCGGCAAAGACCGAGCAGTCCGGCCTCTATACCCAGCTGGCGCGCAAAGCCGGCTTCGCCTGCGATGTCTCCGGCTATGCGCCGTTTTCGATCAACCTTCCGGGCAAGGAAGTTGTCGAACTTGCCTGCTCCAACAGACAGGATGGCGGCATTGCGATCTTCTCCAGCAATCCCGGCGATCCGTCGGTGATCTATGACTGCGCCCACTCGGAGCTGAAGAACTTCCGCTGCGGCCTAAGCAAGCCCGCGGCCGCCTATCCCAAGCTGACCGAGGAACTCAAGACGCTTGGCAAGACCAGTTGCGCGGTCTCCAACGCGCGCACGGTCGGGGTCACCGCCGATCAGCGCGGATTTATCGAGGTCGCCTGCTCCGATGGCCTGCCCGGATACATGATCGAATATGCCATGACGCCCGTCGCCCCCAAGAGTGTCATCGCCTGCGCGTCCGCGGCCAGCATCGCGGGCGGCTGCACCTTGCCAGGCAACGGCAAGAAGAGCTGAGCGGGCCCGCGGCCGCCTACCCGATCACCGCCTCGATGAAGTGAGGACCGGGCTCGGCCATGGCGCGGGCGAATGCCGCCTCGAAAGATTCCGCCGTCTCGCAGCGGCTGGCGTGCATGCCCAGCCCCTTGGCGAGGCTCAGCCAATCGACGTTTGGATCGCCCAGGCTGAGCAGCCGGGAGGCGGCCGGACCCGGATTACCGGCCCCCGTGCGGCCCAGCTCGATGCCCAGAATGCGATAGAGATTGTTGACGAACACGATGACGGTCAGATCCAGGCTTTCCCGGGCGGCCGTCCACAGGCCCTGGATGGTGTAGAGAGCCGCGCCATCGCCATTGAGCGAGATCACCTTGCGGTTCGGAGCGGCGACCGCGGCCCCCAGGGCGACCGGAATGCCCTGGCCGATCGCCCCGCCGGTCAGCCCCAGCCAGTCATGGCGCGCCGCGCCGCGGGTCAGGTTGAGGATCGGCTGGCCCGAGGTCACCGAATCGTCGGAGACGATCGCATCTTCCGGCAGATGCCGGGCGATGGCAGCCCCGGCGCCGGCGGGGGTGAGCGGTCCGGAAGGCGCCAGCGGCAGGCTCAGCCCCTGGACTGCGCCGTCTGCCGGGGCTGCCAACAGGTCTGCCAGCGCGGATAAGGCGGCCGGGCCTTGTTGGTCGCGCGAAGCCAGGGTCGCGACTTCGCACCCCTCTGGAACCAGAACGCTCGGTCTGTCTGGATAGGCGAAAAACGCCACCGGGGTCACGGTTTCCACGAGGACCATCAGATCGACATCCGCCAGGTCGGCCAACGCCATCTCTCCGAAGTACATCATCCGATCAGGAGAAAACCTGCCAACTCCGCGCCCCTGCCGGGCGATGAAGGTGTCGGTGAGCACGCGCGGCCCGACGGCCGCGATGCGCCCGCAAGCGGCGAGGGCGGCATCGCTACAGGCCCCCGATCCGAGCAGAATCACCGGCTTCCTGGCCGCCCTGACCCGGCGTGCGATTTCCGCGATGGCGGCCTCATCGACCGCGGTCTTGCCGGTCGAATCCGCACGCGGTCCGACGGTGGTGGTTTCCGACCATGCGCAGTCAGCCGGGAGGATAAGGCTGGCCGAGCCTCCCGGCGGCCCATGGCTGACGGCCACTGCCTGCGCGGCGAGAGGGCCGACCTCGTCGGCGCTCTGGGCCGACTTGACCCATACCGAATTGGCCGCCGCGATCGCGGCGATATCGGAGTTCAGCGGCGCATCGTGGACCCGGTGATAGGTGGCGTGGTCGCCGATGATGTTGACGATCGGCGTGAACGCGCGCCGCGCGTTGTGCAGGTTGGCCAGACCGTTTCCGTAACCGGGGCCGAGGTGCAGGAGCGTGCAGGCTGGCCGTCCGGTCATCCGCCCATAACCATCGGCGGCGCCGGTGGCCACGCCTTCGAACAGGCAGAGCACCGGACGCATGGAGGGGTGACGGTCGAGCGCGCTGACAAACTGCATCTCGCTGGTGCCGGGATTGGCGAAACAGGCGGTGACGCCATTGACGATGAGCGTTTCGATGAGGGCGTCGGCGCCGTTCATGTCGGGTCCTTCTCCACGATGATCACCTCAGGGGGCGGCGGGTCGGCGAACAGACGGCCGATCGCGTCGGCGCGAGCGGCTCGCGCGGCTGCCTGGTTGATGTAGCCCTTGTCGGTGATCTCGCCAGCGTGCGCGTCGGGGGGACGATTAAGGATCAGGGCGCGGGCCACCCGACCTCCGGCGCCGGGTGCGGCGGCGTTGAAACGCGCCAGTCCTTCGCGGATCGCCGCGCGCACCGCTGGATTTGACGCGAGAACGCCGTGGGGCGCCAAGCGGCGACAGACCACCGTATCGAGGAAAAGCAGCAGGCCGGCGGCGCCGCGGCCTTCGCCGCAGACCACCGCGTCCGTCGCCGCGCCGCCAATGGCCGAGATCGCGGCGATGCGCACGGCGCCGGCATTGACGAAGGTTCCGCTGGCCAGCTTGAAGTTTTCCGCCAGCCGGCCGTCGAAAACCAGGCCACGCTCGGGCGCATGAGGATCGACAAGGCGCGCCGCGTCGCCAAGCCGGTAGAAGCCTTCCTCATCGAAGGCGGCGGCCGTCGCGGCAGGGTCGTTGTAGTAGCCTGGCGAGACCTGTGGCCCCTTGACCCGGAATTCCAGCCGGCCCTCGACCGGCGTCAGCTTGACCGTCGTCTGGGCCACGGGCAGGCCCATCAGGCCCATGGTCAGGTTCGGCCAGTGCACGTTGGTCGCCGTCGGTCCGGTTTCGGTGGCCCCATAGCCGCTGGCAAAGGAGATGCGCTCGCCGACGACAGCGACAGCGACGGCCTGGATGCGGTCGCAGGTGCTCTGGCCAAGCGCCGCGCCGCCGTATTGCAGCAGTCGCACCCGGCTGAAAAAACGCCGCGCGAGCGCGTCGTCGCGCTCCAGCTCTCCGGCCAGCAGGTCCCAGCCGGCGGGAACCATGTTGTGGTAGGTCGGCGCGACGTCGCGAAGGTTGCGCACCGTCTCGCCAAACCGGCCCGCCACGGGCGCACTGGCGTCGATGTGGAGAACCCCGCCCCGATGGGTGACCATCTGAAGAATGGCGTTGGCGCCCAGGCTGTGGCTCCATGGCGACTGGTTGACCACCACCGGAGGCTCTGGATCGTCGAAGCAGGCGTCGATCTGAGCGGCGTTGACGGCGACGGCGCCGTGCAGCTGGATCACCGCCTTGGGCCGTCCGGTTGAGCCCGAGGTGAGCAACAGCTTGGCGATATCCGAAGCTCCGGCGACGCTGGACCGGACCGGCGCCGCCAGCAGTTGGTGGAGGTTTATCGTGGTCCCGCGCCCGTTCGCGCCGGCGAGCGCCGGCAGGTCGGCCAGGAAGTCGGTTTCCAAGGCGCCGCTGAACGCCGCCGCGTCGTCGACATAGACCGCGGCCGGCGAGATCAGGCCCACGGCGTGGGCGAGCCGCGACAGGTTGGCTCCGGCGAGACCGTATTGCGGCGAGACCGGGGCTATGGGGATGGCCTGGCTCATGGCCGCAAAGGCGATCAGCGCATGGTCGATCCCATTGCGAGCCAGGATCAGGAGCGGCGCGCCGCGCGCGAGTCCGAGCCCAGCCAGACCTCCGGCCAGGGCGCCGACGCGCTGCGCGCCCTCGCCATAGGTCATTTCGCGCCACCCGCCGCCGGAACGCTCGGCCAGCCACGGCGCGCCAGGCGCCGCCCTGGCCCAGTGGAAGAGTGCCTCAACGGCGGTGGAGAAACCGCGCGGCAGCAGCCCCGGGTTGAACAGCAGCATCGAGCCGTCGTCGCGACGTTCGATGCCCAGACGACTAGGCGCATAGCGGGGGTCGCGCATCCCCAGCTCCGCGGCGTCGGGCTGACCCAGGATCACCGTTACGTCCGCAGCGTCTCTGAAAAGCGGATCGGCTGGCCGGTGTGGGGGGCGGTGAGTTCGCCCGCGCGCATGACCACGGCGCCGCGAATGATCGTCGCCGCCGGCCAGGCCATGGCCTGAAAGCCGTCGAACGGGGTCCAGCCGACGCGGGTAGCCATGTCCTGGTGGCGGATGGTCCGGCGCGCCTTGAGATCGACGATGGTCAGGTCGGCGTCGTAGCCGCGCGCCATGCGGCCCTTGTCGGCAAGGCCGAAGATGCGCTGCGGCCCATGGCTTGTCAGGTCGACGAAGCGTTCGAGGGAAAGGCGCCCCTTTGCGACATGGGTGAGCATGACCGCGACAAGGGTCTGCACGCCCGGCATGCCGGAGGGAGAAGCCGGATAGGGCCGGGCTTTCTCCTCCAGGGTATGGGGCGCGTGATCGGTGCCGATGACGTCGGCGACGCCCATGGCGATGCCGCGCCAAAGGCCGCGCTGGTGCTCGGCGCCTCGGATCGGTGGGTTCATCTGGGCCAGGCCCTTGAGGGTCTCATAGGCTTCCGGCGCGGCCAGGGTCAGGTGCTGGGGGGTGATCTCGACGCTGGCGACATCCTTGTGCGCGGCCAAAAAATCGATCTCATCGGCTGTGCTGACATGAAGCACATGGATGCGCTTGCCCGCCTGTGTGGCCATGCGCACCAGCCGCTGGGTCGACAGCATCGCCGAGGCTGCGTCGCGGACCTCCGCGTGGCTGGCCCAGTCGCCTTGCCGGGCCAGCGGGCGGCGCTCGGCGAGGCGATATTCGTCCTCCGAGTGGAAGGCGGCCCGCCGATTCACCGCCGCAAGCACGGCGGCGACGCCCTCGTCATCGGCGACAAGCAGGTTGCCCGTCGAGGCGCCCATGAACACCTTGACCCCGCAACAACCGGGAAGGCGCTCCAGTTCGCCCAGCATGGCCGCGTTCTCATGCGTGCCGCCGACATAGAACGCGTGGTCGCAATGCATTCGTCCCTTGGCGCGCGACAGCTTGTCGGCGAGCGCGTCGGCGTCGGTGGTCGGCGGGTCGACGTTGGGCATCTCGAAGACCGCCGTGACGCCGCCGAGGACCGCAGCTCTAGATCCCGATTCGAGATCCTCCTTCCAGTCCATGCCGGGTTCGCGGAAGTGGACCTGGGTGTCGATGACGCCGGGCAGCACAATAAGGCCGCGGGCGTCGAAAATCTCGCCGGCGTCGGCTCCGCCAAGCTCGCCGATGGCCGCGAATTTGCCGCCCACGATGCCGACATCGGCCACACCTCGTCCGGCGTGGTTGACCACCTCGCCGCCGCGCACGATCAGGTCAAAGGTTTCGGCCATGGGCGCGCGCTCCTTCTTCAGGTCTCGGCGACCAGCCGCTCGGCGGCGTCGACGACCGCCTGGGCCGGGAGATCCATCATGTGTCCGATCTGCTGATTGAGTCCCGGGTCAGCCGCGAGGAATCGGTTGAAGTCCCGAGGTCCCCGCACGGTCCGGGCCAGAGGCCCCCAGGGGGCGTAGAGCCGCTCATCCGACGGTCCGAACAGCCCTAGCGTTGGCGCCCCCGCCGCCGCCGCCAGATGCATCAAGCCCGAGTCGTTGCCGATGAACAGCCGCGCGTGCTTCAAGGCCGCGAAGACGAAGAGCAGGCTCTCGCAGCCGACAAGATCGATACAGCGCGTGCGCGATACGGCGGAACGCACGGGCTCGGCCACCGCCTGGTCCTCCGGTCCGCCCAGGACCATCAGCCGACCCCCGCGAAGGCCGCCGCCGGGCCCCAGGAGGCGCCGGGCGACGAGGGCGAAACGCTCCGCCGGCCACGCCTTGCCGACCCAGTTGGCCGCCGGCGCGATGGCCAGGATCGGGCCTTCCCCGGCGGTCAGCGCCGCGGCGCGCGCCTTGGTCTCCTCACTGGCGTAGATGAACGGCGCCGGCGGCGTCGTCTCGAGCTTCAACAGGCGTGCCGCTTCGACGACCTTGTGCGCCTGATCGCCATGCCCGACGTGGACAGCGCGGCGCCGGGGCCGCAGGGCGCCGGCGATGGCCGAGCCGCGAAGATCGACGACCAAGCCCCAGCGGCGAGCGCGAACCTTGCGCCACAGCGACAGCCAATGACGCCCGGCCGGCTTTTTCTCCATGACGATCAGAGCATCGAGGCCGGGCACATCGGCGAACAGCGGCGCGGTCAGCGCGCTGCCGACAATGGTGAACCGCGCCCCCGGAATCTCCTCCGCCAGGGTCCTGACCAGACCCGATGACAGTACCGCGTCGCCGATCCGGCTGGCGGTGATGAACAGGATCGAAAACGGCTTGGCGCTCATTGCGGCCCTCTATAGGGCCTGCGGCGCTAGGGGCGCCACAACCCCCTGGCGCCGCGGCCCGCTCGCGGCCAAACTGGCGCCATGGACTCCTCCCCGATGGTCGCCGCTCTCAGCAGCCGTGCGGCGCTCGCCATCTCTGGTCCTGACTGGCGCGGATTCCTTCAAGGCCTGGTGAGCCAGGACGTGGAAACGCTGCGTGAGGGAGAGATGCGCTTTGGGGCGCTGCTCACGCCCCAGGGGCGGCTGTTGTTCGATCTCTTTCTCATCGGCGCGGCGACTGGATGCCTGATCGACTGCGACGCCGCGGCGACCGCCGCCCTGATTGAGCGGCTGACGCTTTATCGCCTGCGCGCCAAGGTGGAGATCGCGGCGACGCCGATCGTTGTGAAAGCCCTCTGGGGCGGCCCCCTGGCGCCGGCCGGCTGGATCGCCGATCCCCGCCTGCCGGCGCTGGGCTATCGCGGTTATGACGCGCAGGCTCCGCTCGGCGCCGCCTCGGTCGCGGAAGAGGTCTACGACCGCCATCGGATGACTTGCGGCGTTCCGGGTCCCGACGATTGGCAGGGAGACAGGACCTATCCGATCGAGGCCAATTTCGACCTGCTTTGCGGGATCGATTTCAAGAAGGGCTGCTTTGTCGGCCAGGAGACGACCTCGCGGATGAAGCGCCGCGGGGCGGTCAAGAGCCGCATGGCGCCGATCGCCTTCGAGGGCGCCGCACCGGCTTTCGGCAGCGAGATCCTGGCCGGCGCCCTCCGCGCGGGCGAAGTGCTCTCGGGCGCGGAGGCCATGGCCATGGCGGTTGTGCGGCTGGACCGCGTGCAGGCCGGGTCACTGGCCCTGGCCGACGGCCGGCCCTGCCGCGTCATCTTGCCAGACTGGATGCGGGCGGCGCTTGGCGCCTAAGGATGGGCGTTGGCGAATCGGTTGAGGACGTCGTGGGGATCAGGAATTTCCAGGTCGAGGAGGGTCGGTGCGCCTGGGCCAACCCCCAGGATGCGCTCTACACCGCCTATCACGATGAGGAGTGGGGCGTTCCCGAGTACGACAGTCGCGCTCTGTGGGAAAAGCTGGTTCTCGATGGTTTCCAGGCCGGCCTGTCGTGGATCACCATTCTTCGCAAGCGGCAGGCGTTTCGCGCCGCCTTCGCCGATTTCGATCCCAACCAGGTGGCGCGCTTCGGCGACGCCGACCGGGCGCGGCTGATGGCCGATCCGGCGATCGTCCGGTCCGGCGCCAAGATCGACGCCGCGATCGAAGGCGCGAAGCGCTATCTGGAGATGGACGAGCGGGGCGAGGAATTTTCGGCTTTTCTATGGGCGTTCACCGGCGGCAAGCCGCTCCAGAACGCATGGACCCAGATCGGCGAGGTTCCGGCCCAGACGCCGTTGGCGGTCGAGATGGCCAACGCGCTGAAGGCCAAGGGCTTCAAGTTCTGCGGTCCTGTGATCGTCTACGCCTTCATGCAGGCGACCGGGATGGTCAACGATCACCTGGCGACCTGCTTCCGGCACAGAGAAGTCGCCGCGATGGCCAAGGTCTGATGGCCGGCGCCGGCCCCGACATGCTGCTCGAGCGCGCCTGCCCGGCGCCGGTATGTGGCATCGACGAGGCCGGGCGCGGCCCATGGGCCGGGCCTGTGTGCGCCGCGGCGGTGATCCTGAAGACCCGAGCCGGCATCGGCGGACTGGACGACTCGAAAAAGCTCACCGCCGCCCAGCGCGGGGCGCTCGAACCCAAGATCAAGGCCCGCGCCGTGGCCTGGGGTGTCGGCTTTGCATCGGTCGAGGAAATCGCCGCGCTGAACATCCTTCAGGCGACCGGGCTGGCCATGCGCCGGGCGGTCGAGGCGATGGCGGTTGCGCCGGTATATGCGCTTGTCGATGGGAACTACGCCTTTTCCCTGCCCTGTCCGGTGAAGACCGTGATCAGGGGCGACGCCATATCGTCGTCGATCGCCGCCGCCTCGATCCTGGCCAAGACGGCCCGCGACCGCCTGATGGCGCAGCTGGACCTCACATATCCCGGCTATGGGTTCGCCGGCCACAAGGGCTACCGCGCGCCGGTTCATGGCCGCGCGCTGATGGAGCTTGGGCCCTGTGAAATTCACCGGATGGCCTGGGCGCCGGTCCGACTGGCCTTGATGGGCAAGGACCCGATGCGGGCCTTTGCATCCGCCTTCGACGAGGATGATGGCTTCATCTGAGGACTAACCGCCCACCGGAATGACCCAGCATCCGCCCACCTCCACGAAGATGGGGGTCCCAATTTGTCGTCCGGGGCGGACCAACCAAGCCAATGGGGTTCCCGCCTGCGCGGGAATGGGCGGGAGAGGCGATCTTAAGCGCGACTTCACCATGTTCGCCGATTCTAAAGCCCGGGTCGCCCACGACCCCTAAGGGGCGCGCATGGCGGTTTCTCAGAGCAGCATCATCGTCGGCGACTGCATCGACGAGATGGCGCGCCTGCCGGAAAAGTCGGTGGACCTGGTGTTCGCCGATCCGCCCTACAATCTCCAGCTCGGTGGCGATCTGACGCGCCCGGACAACTCCAAGGTCGATGCGGTCGATGATGACTGGGACCGGTTCAATTCGTTCGCCGACTATGACGCCTTCACCCGCGCCTGGCTGGCGGCCTGCCGCCGGGCGCTCAAAGATGACGGGACGTTGTGGGCGATCGGCAGCTATCACAATGTCTTTCGCGTCGGCTGCGCCCTGCAGGACCTGGGATACTGGATCCTCAACGACGTCATCTGGCGCAAGGCCAACCCGATGCCGAACTTCAAGGGCACCCGGTTCACCAATGCCCACGAGACGCTGATCTGGGCCGCCAAGTCGCGCGGGGCGCGCCGTTATGGGTTCAACTACGACGCCATGAAGATGGCCAATGACGAGGTGCAGATGCGGTCTGACTGGACCCTGCCGCTGTGCACAGGCGAAGAGCGCCTGAAGGACGAGGCCGGCGTGAAGGCGCACCCGACCCAGAAGCCCGAAGCCCTGCTGCACCGGGTGATCCTGGCCTCGAGCCGACCGGGCGATGTGATCCTCGATCCGTTCTTCGGCGTCGGCACCACCGGGGCGGTAGCCAAGCGCCTGGGCCGGCGGTTCATCGGCATCGAGCGCGACGCCCACTATGCCGCCCTCGCCCAAGCGCGGATCGCCCGCGTCGCCGCCATCGCTCCGGCCGATCTGGACGTCACCGGCTCCAAGAAGTCGGAAGCCCGAGTGCCTTTTGGCCAGATTGTCGAGGCGGGCCTGTTGCGTCCAGGCGATACCGTCTGGTGCGCCAAGGGCCGGCACGCAGCCAGGGTGCGCGCCGACGGCAGCCTGGCGGTGGGCGAACTGACCGGCTCGATCCACAAGATGGGGGCCATCGCCCAGGACCAGAGCGCCTGCAACGGCTGGACCTATTGGCACTTCAAGACCGACAAGGGCTTGGCCCCCATCGACGTCCTGCGCGCCAAGGTGCGGCTGGAGATGGGGTAGGTCTTCCCGCTTCCGCTGGTCATTCTTCCATCGCCAGGCGCAGCGCCTTGCGAAAAACGGTTGGGGTCTCGGCCAGAGCGCGCCGCCTGTCGAGCCATATCAGGGCGGATTCGAGCCCGCGCGCCTCCGCTCGCCACACGCGTAGCTCAAGAGAGAAATGGGTGAAGACGTGTGTGACGCTTCCCGCCGCAACCCAGTCGGCGGCCATTGGGGCCGTGGCGAGGGTCTCCGCGGCTGTCCACGGCCGGGCGCGCCAGTCGGTGGTGTGCAGGCCTAGCATGCCGCCCAGCAATCCGGACGATGGGCGGCGGACCAGAGCGACCTGATCGCCATGGGTGAGGACGAAAGCGGCGCCGTGGCGATGGGGGCGCCGGGGCTTGGCGTCACGGCGGGGATAGTCGGCGGGCGCGCCGAGCGCTAGCGCCCCGCAGTGCCGTGCGATCGGGCAGGCGCCGCAAACGGGCGACGTGGGCCGGCAGATCGTCGCGCCGAGGTCCATCAGCGCCTGGGCCCAATCGCCCGGCCGGTCGTCGGCGACCAGTCGGGCGGCGAGGCGATGCAGTTGCGCCTTCGCCCCTGGCAGGGGGGACTCTATGGCGAACAGTCGGGCGACGACGCGCTCGACGTTGGCGTCGACGACATTGGCGCGACGATCGAAGGCGATGGCGGCGATGGCGGCGGCGGTATAGGCGCCAACGCCGGGCAGGGTGCGCAGCGCCGCCTCGCTGCCTGGAAATTCGCCGCCGTGGCGTTCGACGACCGCCTTGGCGCAGGCCAGCAGGTTGCGGGCTCGGGCGTAATAGCCAAGTCCCGCCCAGGCCGCCATGACATCGCCCTCCGGCGCGCTCGCCAACGCGCGCAGCGTCGGCCAGCGGCGGGTGAAGGCCAGGAAATAGGGGATCGCGTGCGGGACCGTGGTCTGCTGCAGCATCACTTCCGATAGCCACACCGGGTAGGCATCGGGCGGGCGAGAGGGCGCGCGGGTCTCAGGCGGGCGCCGCCAGGGCAGAGCGCGGGCATTGGCGTCGTACCAGCCCAAGAGATCGGCGCGCAGGGTGGCGACGAACCGCCGTTGGCGCCTTACACTCCCCGGCCATGGTTCGTCCGCTTCCATCCGCTCAAGACGCCGCCCGCATCCTCGCGGTCAAGCGCACGCGGCCGATCGGCCGGCCCCTGCCCGTCGCCGGGCGGGCGCTGACCAAGACCCTCAAGGCGCTGGACGCCCGATTTGGCCAGGGCTCCGACGGGCTTGCCGCGCGGTGGAGCGAGATCGTCGGCGTCGCCCTCGCCCGGCGTACGCAGCCGACAAAACTGACCAAGCCGCGGGCGGGAGCGCCATCGGTGCTGGAACTGCGGGTCGACGGCCCTTCGGCGGCGATCATTCAGCACCAGGCCGCCGATATTCTGGCGCGAGTGAATCTGTTTCTGGGCGCCGGCGCGGTGGAGCGGCTCAGGATCGTTCAAGGCCCTTTGCGCGCAATGCCCAAGGCGCGGCCCCCTGCGCGCGCCGCTTCACGGCGCCTGCGCCCACCCCTCGACGCGGCGCAGGAACAACAGCTCGTCGACAGCCTGGCCGCGCTTTCCGAGGGAAATCTGAAGGGAGCTCTGACCCGGCTCGGCCGAGAAATCCTGCGCGGCGAGACCCCATGACCGGGCCGCCACTCAGAAACTGGCGATCAACCCATCTCCTCCAGGCGGCGGCCCTTCGACGCGGTGGGGGAATCGCGCTTTAACGGGCCCCAGCCTCCGATAGGATTTAGACACCATGCGCACCCTCGCCATTCTTGCCGCCGGCCTGCTGCTGATGGCCACGTCCGCCTGCCAGAAGACAGCGGCGGCGGGCGCTCTGCCCGACGACATGACCATGGGCAGTCCCACGGCGAAGGTGACGATGATCGAGTACGCCTCGGTCGCCTGTCCCCACTGCGCGCGGTTCAACACCGAGGTTTTCCCCGCCTTCAAGGCCAAATACATCGACACCGGCAAGGTGCGCTATGTGGCCCGCGAAGCCCTCACTGGCGATCCAGCGCTGGCCGCGGCCGGATTCCTGACCGCCCGCTGCGCCGGCGGGGCCAAGTATTTTCAGGTCGTCGACGCCATCTATCGCGCTCAGGACCAGATGGAAACGAGCGGCCAGCCCCACGCCGTACTGCTCAACATCGCCCGATCGGCTGGATTGACCGATCCGCAGTTCGAGGCCTGCATCCGGGATGAAGGCGCGCTCAAGGCGCTGGAAGCCAGATGGGACCGCTATGTGACCCAGGACAAGATCCTGGGCACGCCCACCTTCGTGATCAACGGCAAGGTCTACGGCAAGGGCGAGATGAGCCTGGCCGAACTCGACGCCGCCGTCGCCGACGCGGCCGGCAGGCCCTCGTCATGACAGGCGGTCCCTTCGATCGACGGGCATTTATCTTGGGCATCGCGTTCGCCATCCCGGCCGTCGCGGACGCGGCGGCGCCTGTGAAGTCCGTCGCCACGGCAGAGGAGGGCATGGCCCTGGGCAATCCGAAGGCCAGGGTGACGGTGATCGAATACGCGTCCCTTAGCTGCCCGCATTGCGCGAACTGGGCCAATGAGGTCTTCCCCGCATTCAAGGCCAAATATGTCGACACCGGCCGGGTGCGGTTCGTGCTGCGTGAATTTCTGACCCCGCCGGCCGAGATGGCCGCGGCGGGTTGGCTGCTGGCCCGCTGCGCCGGCCCGGCCAAATACTTTTCCGTCGTCGATGCGATCTTCAAGGCGCAGGACAAGATACTCGCCGCCGACAGCATGCGGGATGGCCTCTTGGCCGTGGCGAGCGCGGCGGGCATGGGCGAAGGCAGCTTCGACCAGTGCATCACCGACAAGAAGGCGCTCGAGGACCTGAACGCACGGGTGCAACTCTATGTGTCGCGAGACAAGATAACCGGAACGCCGACGTTCATGGTCGGCGAGCGCCGACTGGACGGCGAACAGAGCCTCGAGGCCCTCGGCGCGGCCATCGCCGCCGCTCACCGCTGAACGTTAGGCCAAGGAAGCCTTCGTGCACTTCACCAAGCTGCGACTTTCCGGTTTCAAATCGTTCGTCGAACCGACCGAGTTTCGGATCGAACCTGGACTGACGGGTGTCGTCGGACCCAACGGATGTGGCAAGTCGAATCTCCTCGAGGCCTTGCGCTGGGTGATGGGCGCCGCTTCGGCCAAGGCCATGCGCGGCGACGGCATGGACGATGTGATCTTTTCAGGCTCCGGGGTCAGGGGATCGCGCAACCATGCCGAAGTGACCCTGTGGATAGACAACTTCGACCGCACGGCGCCGGCGCGGTTCAATGAAGAGGCGAGCCTGGAAGTCTCCCGCCGCATCGATCGCGGCGAAGGCTCGACCTACCGCGTCAATGGGACCGAGGTGCGTGCGCGCGACGTCCAGCTGCTGTTCGCCGACGCCTCGACCGGGGCCAACTCGCCGGCCCTTGTGCGGCAAGGCCAGATATCGGAGCTGATCGCGGCCAAGCCGGAAAACCGCCGGCGGATTCTCGAAGAGGCGGCTGGGGTTTCCGGCCTGCACGGCCGACGCCACGAAGCGCAACTGCGGGTGCGCGCCGCCCAGATCAATCTGGCGCGGCTCGAGGACCTTTCGCGGGAACTCGAGGCCAATCTTGCGCGCCTGCGCAGGGAGGCTAGGGCGGCCGAGAGGTACAAGGCGCTGGCCTCCGAGATCAGGGCGCTGCGCAACGCGGTGCTCCATGCGCGCTGGAGCGAGATCGCCCATACCCTCGAGAAAATCGAGGCCGAGGCATCCGCCGCGTCGCTCGGCAGCGAGACCCTTGGCCGCTCCGCCGCCGCCGCCGCCGCGGCCGCGATCCAGGCCGATGCGGCGATCAGGCCCCTGCGCGATAGAGAGACCGCCGCCGCCGCCGTGCTGCACCGACTGGCGATAGACAGCGATCGCCTCGAACGCGAACTGGCGGACGCATCCGCCGAGGCTGCGCGGCGCGTCGCGGAGATCGCCCGCATCGATGCGGACGCCGGGCGTGAAAGCCAGATCGTCGATGACTCCACCCGCGCCCTGGCGCGGCTCGACGGCGAGATCGCCGAAGTCGACGTTCAGGTCGCCGCGGCGCCGCAGCATCTTCCGCAGCTGCGGGCCGACGCCGAGGCGGCCGAGGGCGCTAGCAGCGCGGCCCAGGGCGAGGTGGAATCGCTGGCGTCCCGCTTGGCGACGCTGGAGGCGCAAGGCTCAGCCGCCCAAAACCGCCACGAGGAGGCGGTTGGTCGGCTAACGCGGACGGTGCGGGCGCTCGCCCAGGCCCGAGCCGAGCGCGGGGCGTTGGCCCTCGCCGCTGGCGCACCGACCGGCGCCACAGGCGTGGGACGCGTAGCGGCCGCGCAAACATTGGCCGGCCTGCGAAGCCGCGTAGAGGTCTTGGAAGCCGATGCCGCGGCCGCCGCCGGCGCGGAGGTGCAATCGCGCGCCCAAAGCCGGGAGGCGGAGGATCGCCTTGCGCAGCTGCTGGCCGAGGCGCGGGGACTGGCCCAGCTGGCCGCAGGCCCCAGCGGCCCCGCGGCCTTCCCGCCGGCTCTCGACCGGGTATCGCCGCAGCCCGGCCTCGAGGCGGCGCTGGCCGCCGCATTGGGCGACGATCTCGAGGCGGCGCTCGATCCGCGCGCGAGCGCCCATTGGGCGGGGCGCGAGGCTGGGCCCCCCGCATGGCCGGCTGGCGCCGAACCGCTGGGGCCGATGATCGCGGCGCCGCCGCAGCTGGCCGCGCGCCTGGCCTTCACCGCGCTCGTCGAACGTGCCGATGGCCCCAGGCTGCAGAGCGCGCTGCCGCCCGGGGGTCGCCTGGTCTCGCGCCAGGGGGACCTTTGGCGATGGGATGGCTATACGGTCAGGGCCGATGCGACGCGCCCGGCGCAGGCGCGCCTCGAACAGAAAGCCCGGCTGGCCTCGGTCGAGGCCGAGGTCAAAGCCCTGCGGCCGAGGTGCGAGGCCGCCAGGGCAGCCCATGGCCAGGCCGTTCAGACTCTCGCCAGCGCCGACGAAGCGGTCCGAACCGCCCGGACTTCCGCGCGCGCCGCGGAAGAGGACGCCGAACTGGCGCGCGAGGACCACGACCGCGAGGCTCGCGACAGCGCCCTGCGCGAAGCGCAAGCCGCATCGCTCGACGATACCATCCGCCGTTTCGAGGCCGACGAAATCGAGGCCAGGGCCGCATGCGAGGTCGCCGCCGCCGCGGTTGCGCAGAGCGTCGGCGATGAAGATCTCGCAGGCCGGCTGGCGCAGGCCCGCGCCGCCGCCGCATCGACGCGAGAGGCGGCCTCGGGCGCCCGCGCCGCCCTGGACATCGAGCTGCGCGATGAGGAGGGTCGCCGCCGACGCCTGGAAGACTTGCGCGCCGAGCGGTCCGATTGGTCGCAGCGGGCGCGGACCGCCGCGCGCCGGCAAGGGGAACTGGCCAGCGACCGGGCGGCCGCCGAAGCCGCGCTCGCCGACGCCGAACAGGCGCCGACTGCCGCCCAGGCCAGGCGCGAGGAACTGCTCGATCATTTGGACAGCGCCGAGGCGCAGCGTTCAGCGTCGGCGGAGGCCCTGGCGGCGGCCGAGTCCGCGCGCGCCCAGGCCGACCGCGATGCAAGAGCCGCCGAGTCCGCCGCCGCCGAAGCGCGCGAGGCGAGGGCCAGTCTGGCGGCGCGTCTCGATGGCGCGCGGGAGCGCCTGGCGGAAATCGCCCGCGAAATACCCGCGACAACCGGCTTTTCACCTCAGGACCTTGGCGTCCAGTTGGCCGGCGATCGCCTGGCCCCCGTCGGCGCCATCGCCGATGCGGAAACAAGGCTGGCCCGCCTCGAGCTCGAGCGCGACGCCGTCGGCCCCGTCAACCTGCGGGCCGAGGAAGACGCCATCGGCCTTGCCGACCGCGTCTCCGGCTTGCGCGCCGAAAGAGCCGATCTGGGCGGCGCGCTCTCACGGCTGACCTTGGCCATCGGCGCACTGAACAGCGAAGGGCGCGAGCGCCTGGGCGCCGCTTTCGCGGTCATCGACGGCCATTTCCGCACGCTGTTCACCACCTTGTTCGAGGGCGGCCAAGCCGAGCTTCGCCTGGTCGAATCCGAAGACCCCCTGGAGGCGGGACTTGAAATCTTCGCCTGTCCGCCCGGCAAGCGCATGGCGGTGATGAGCTTGATGAGCGGCGGCGAGCAGGCGCTGACCGCCGTGGCGCTGATCTTCGCGGTCTTCCTGGCCAATCCCGCGCCGATCTGCGTCCTCGACGAGGTCGATGCGCCGCTGGACGACGCCAACGTCGAGCGCTTTTGCAATCTTCTTGCCGAAATGTGTAGTCGCGCTCCGACGCGATTTGTGGCCATCACCCACAATCCCCTGACCATGTCGCGCATGGACCGGCTGTTTGGCGTCACCATGTCAGAGCGCGGTGTCTCGCAGTTGGTCTCCGTCGACCTGCGCCAGGCGGAAGCTCTGGCCGCGCAATAGCGATGGATGCAATCGTAATCCGCGACCTCGAAGAAGGCGATATCGGCGTTATCGCCACCACCAACGGCGGCCCAGCCTGGCACGGCGGCGAGACCAAGTGGCGCGGCTATTGGCGCGAACACATCGAGGGCCTGCGTGTTTCCATGGTCGCTGTCGTCGCCGAAACGATCATCGGCTATGGGTCTCTCTGCTGGTGTTCGCATTACCCGCCGTTTTTCGACGCGGGGACCCCCGAGATCGCCGACATGGTGGTAGCCGAGGGCTAGCGCCGGCGAGGCGCCGCGGAGCGCCTGATCGGCGCGTGCGAGGCCCAGGCGACGGGCGCGGGAAATGATCTGATCGGCATCGGCTTTGGCCTTTACGCCGATTATGGCGCGGCCCAGCGCCTCTATGTGCGGCTTGGCTACATCCCAGACGGCCGCGGCCTCACCTACAAGAACGCGCCCGTCGCCCCAGGCTCGAGCGTTCGTGTGGACGACGATCTTATGCTCTGGCTGAGCAAAAGGCTGCGGGATCGTTTGGGCGGCGCGACTTCAGCCGGCGCACCGCCAGATTCCGGAACGAATACAGCCAGGTAGGTCCGAGGCACCTCGCCTTGACGCACTGCACAATGCTCTGTACTTTCCGCCGCGCCCTGGCTGGGCCGCGTTGCGGCCCGGGATCGCCCACAGAAGATTTTCCAGCACCGATGCCTATGACTGACGATCCAAGCCAGGGCGCGACCCAGCGCCTCGACAAACGATTGGACACCCTGGAGGCGGAGCGCCAGCCGAAGCCGGGTATGCTGGCCGGCCAGGGCTCTTCGAGTGAAGGCTATCGGCTGCTCGGCCAGATGCTCGGAGGGGTGTTGGGCGGCGCCGGCCTTGGCTGGGTCGCCGATCACTTCGCCCACACCAGCCCGTGGGGCGTGATCGCCGGTCTGCTGATCGGCGCGGCGATATCGATCTATGCGACCGTCCGCGCGGCCCAGCTGATAAGCACGCGAGCCGAAGCCAAGGCGCGTTCCGCCACGGCGGCGAAGGACGCGGACGAAGCGTGACGGGCGAGGGCGACTGATGGCCGCGATCGAACCGATGCGCCAGTTCCTGATCCACAAGGTCGTGGATATCGCCCCCCTAAATCTGGGAGGCATGATCATCGATCTCTCGATCACCAATTCGGTCGCCATGATGATCCTGGCGGCGGCCCTCGTCTGCCTGATCCTCGGGCTTTCAGCACGCGGCGCGGTGGTGCCGGGGCGTTTGCAGGCTGTCGGCGAAAGCCTGTTCGATCTCATCGACGGAACGCTGGTCACCCCGATCATCGGGCCGGCTGGGCGGCCGTACATTCCCTTCATCTTCACCATTTTCATGCTCATCCTGGTGATGAACCTGATGGGCGTCGTGCTGGCGTTCGGCCATCTTGGCCGTCAGGACTGGACCTTCACCCCCACCGCCCAGTTGGCGGTGACCGCCGCGCTCGCAGCGCTGACCTTCGTCAGCGTCCTCGTCATCGGCTTCATCAAGAACGGCCTGGGATTGTTCAAGCTGTTCGTGCCAGCGGGCATGCCCCTGGCGATGGTGATATTCGTGGTTCCCTTCGAGGTGATCTCGTTTCTGGTGCGCCCGCTCACCCTGGCCATGCGACTTTTTGGAAACATGCTGGGCGGGCATGTGGTGATCAACATCTTCGCCAGCTTCGTGGTCGCGCTGGGGGCCGTGGGCCTGGCCGGCTTTGGACTGAACAACCTGGGCCTCTTGGGCTCGCTGGGCTCGCTGGGAATGGTCGTGGCGCTGACCGGGCTGGAGCTGGTCGTTGCGGGGTTGCAGGCGTTCGTTTTCGCCGCCCTGGCGACGGTCTACTTGAGCGAGGTGGTCAACCTCGGCCACGGTCACTGAGCGGCCGGCTATTTTTAGGCTTCTTCAAAGGGAAAGACCAAAGACATGGATCACACTTCAGCGGCGCTGATCGGCGCCGGCCTGGCAACGATGGGCATGATCGGCGCGGGCGCCGGCCTTGGCATCCTGTTCGGCAACTATCTGCAGGCGGCCATCCGCAATCCGTCGGCCGCGGGCCAGGAGCGCGTCTGGCTGTTTCTTGGCATGGCACTGACCGAGTCGATGGGTATCTTCGCCCTCGTCGTCGCCCTGCTGTTGCGCTTCGTCCCGGCCTAGGGAGACAAGCCCTTGCCGATGCCAGCCCATCCTGCCGCACCGCCCGCGGCGACCGGGCTGCCGCAATTCGATCCTCACTGGTGGCTGGGACAGATCGTCTGGCTGCTGGCGATCTTCGCCGTGGTCTTTTTGTTGATGCGCCACGTCTTCGTACCGCGGATCGGCGGGACGATCCTGGCGCGGGAGCGCAAGATCGAAGGCGACATCGCGGCGGCGCGGGCCCTGAAGGCCGAAGCCGATGCGTTGGCCAAGACTGCCGCGGGTGAAATGGCAGAAGCCCGGCTCGCGGCCCGGCGGGTAGCGGCTGGCGCGCGCGACGAAGCCAGGGCCGAGATCGACGCCGCCCTGGCCAAGGAAGACGCCGCTCTCGAGGCAAGCCTGACAGCCGCCGAGGCGCGTATAGATGAAGCCCGCGAAGCGGCGATGACGGGCGTGCGGGGCATCGCCGCCGAGGCGGCCGCCGCCATCGTCGAGAAGTTGACTGGCCGTCCAGCCAGCGCGGCGGAAACCCAAAGCGCGCTCGCGGGCGCCGGCGGATGAGCACGGTCGTGGACCTCTTTCAGGACGCGGAATTCTGGGTCGGCGCGGGTCTGATCATTTTCCTCGCCGTGCTTGCCTGGGCCAAGGCTCCGGCAATGATCGGCAAGGCGCTCGACGCGCGGGGCTTGAAGATCCAGGGTCAACTCGACGAGGCGCGCGACCTGCGCGACGAAGCCCAGGCCCTGCTGGCGCAGATCACCACCCGCCGCGCCGAAACCGAACGCGCCGCAGGCGAAATGCTCGCCGTCGCCAAGGCTGATGCTAAGCGCCTCCGGGCTGAGGCCTCGGTGAAGCTTGAGGAGGACATTCAGCGGCGCCGCGCCCTGGCCGAGCGCCGCATTGCGGTCGCCGAAGCCCAGGCGAGTATGGACGTCAAGGCCGCCGCCGCCGACCTGGCGACTGCAACGGCGGAAACCATTCTTTCGGCGCGAATAGCGGTGGCCAGCGACGACCCGTTGATCGAAGCCGGGTTGCAGGGCCTGGGCCGGCGGTTTTCCTAACGATTGCGCGACGAGCGGACGATCCGCCGGCGGATTTTGCGCGCCGGGCGCCACATTCTCGGCAAGACCATCCGCTCGAGCCGCAACACCTGCTGCCAGAACACGGCCAGCACCTCGGGCTCCTTGCGCAGCAGCCGTCGGATGGGCGAGACGAACCTCGGATGGCGTCGCTGCAGTCCGATGAACTGCCGCCTGGCGACAAACGACGAGCGCAGCACGATAATCAGGCCGAGCACCAGCAGCGGCAGCCCAAGGTGCCACGGGAGCACGGCGCCGATCGCGCCGACGACGATCAACGTCCAGCCGAGAATCATCAGGCCGCCACGCGCCACGCGCGCCCAAAATGACTGAGGGGGCGAATTCCAGTCGGGATTGCGAAGCGTGACGAGGGACATGACCGGGCGGGGCTGCTGCACGCCGCGGGCCAGGTGGGCGACTGGCCGGAAGCGTCGACTCCATATGGGCCAAGAAGCCGTCTGCGATAGGGGTGCGCCCTAGTAAATCGCACGCGCCCGCATCATCGACTCGCCCCGTGGCATTTTCGCCATAGCCGGCGGGTCGCCGGTCAGGGATCGGGGCTGTGGGGCGTCCATCGCAAATGCGGGCGGCGAGCGGCGAGAGTCTCATCGAGCCGTCGCAGCGGCGCGTGGAACGGCGCGCCGGTGAAGCGCTCGGCATCGCCGGCGCGAACCGAGGCCGCCAGTTCAAGCAGCGCATCGCAAAACCGGTCAAGTTCGCGCCTGGATTCGGTCTCGGTGGGTTCGATCAGCATGGCGCCATGCACGACCAGCGGAAAATACATGGTCATCGGGTGAAAGCCGGCGTCGATCATCGCCTTGGCGAAGTCCAGCGTGGTGACCCCGCTGCCCTCCAACCAGCCATCGTCGAACAGGGCCTCGTGCATGCAGGGCCCCTCGGGGAATGGAACACTCATCACGCCCGACAGGCGCGCCTTGACATAGTTGGCGTTGAGCACGGCGTCCTCGGCCACCTGGCGAAGGCCGTCGGCGCCGTGACTGAGCATATAGGCCAGCGCGCGGACATACATGCCCATCTGGCCATGGAACGCGCACAGCCGGCCCAGCGCCGCGGCGGCCTCGCCGCGCGGCTCTTCGATCAAATCGAAACCTCCCGCCCCGTGGGTGATCCAGGGAACCGGCGCGAAGGGCGCCAGAGCCTGGCTCAGCACCACCGGCCCCGCCCCCGGTCCCCCGCCGCCGTGGGGCGTCGAGAAGGTCTTGTGCAGGTTGATGTGCATGGCGTCGACACCCAGATCGCCCGGCCGCACCCGCCCGACGATGGCGTTGAAATTCGCGCCATCGCAGTAGAAGTAGGCGCCGGCCGCGTGGGTCAGGCGGGCGATCTCAAGGACGTCGCGCTCAAACAGGCCGCAGGTGTTGGGGTTGGTGACCATCACGGCGGCGACATCGTGGCCGAGCTTGGCCGCCAGATCGGCAAGGTCGACGCGCCCATCGGCGGTCTGGGCGATCTCACGCACGCGGTAGCCTGCCTGGGCCGCGGTAGCCGGGTTGGTGCCGTGGGCCGAAGTCGGCGCGAGCACGGTCTTGCGGGCGTCGCCCCGCGCTTCATGCGCGGCGCGGATGGCCAGGAGGCCACAGAGTTCGCCGTGGGCGCCGGCCTTTGGCGAAAGCGCCACCGCCGGCATGCCGGTCAAGGTCTTCAGCCAGTGGGCGAGCTGATCCATCAGTTCGATCGCGCCCTGCACTGTGGATATCGGCGCCAGCGGGTGCAGATCGGCGAAGCCGGGCAGACGAGCAAGTTTTTCGCCCATGCGTGGGTTGTGCTTCATGGTGCACGAACCCAGCGGATAGAGGGCAAGATCGATGGCGTGGTTCTTCTGCGACAGGCGCACATAGTGGCGCAGGGTTTCGGGCTCCGAGAGCCCCGGAAGCCGTGGCGGCTCGCGTGTAAGGCCGCGTAGATCGGAAGCGTCTTGGGCGACTGACTCGTGCGGGAAGTCGACCCCCGTCTTGTCCCAGCCGCCAAGCTCGAAAATCAGCGGTTCATACTGCAGAAGGCCGGCGCCTGGACGAGCCTTGTCCGGCGCCACGTCAAGGCTCGACGGACGGGTCGGACGACCGATGCTCATCGCCGTCATGCCCGGAGTTCCGTTTCAAGCGCCTGGACGAGGCAGGCGATGTCTTCGTCGGTGATCATCTCCGTGGCGCAGACCAGGAGCACATCGTCCATTCCCCCGCCGGGATCGAGGCGCGAGAACGGCACGCCGGCGATCACGCCGCGCGCGGCCAGGGCTTCGACCACGGCCGCCGCCGGCCGGGGCAGGCGGACGGCGAACTCATTGAACATCCGCGGGGTGAGCAATTCGATGCCCCGCACGGCGCCGACGGCGTCGCGGAGCGCCCGCGCCCTCGCATGGTTCAGCCCGGCCAGCCTGGCCAGTCCCGCGCCGCCCAGCAGCGACATGTGGACGGTGAAGGCCAGGGCGCAGAGCCCCGAGTTCGTGCAGATGTTGCTGGTCGCCTTGTCGCGGCGGATATGCTGCTCGCGAGTCGACAGGGTAAGAACGAAACCGCGCCTGCCCTCGGCATCGACGGTCTGGCCGCACAGACGACCGGGAATCTGCCGCAGCAGGCTCTCGCGCGCGGCGAAAAGCCCGACGTAGGGACCGCCGAAGTTGAGCCCGTTACCGATAGACTGACCCTCGGCGACGGCGATGTCTGCGCCCATTTCGCCCGGCGACTTCAGCAACCCGAAGGCGACCGCCTCGGTGGTGACCACGATCATCAACGCGCCTGCCGCGTGGGCCGCCGCGGCAATGGCGGCAAGATCGGTGACGGTTCCAAAGACGTTGGGGTTCTGGACCACCACGCAGGCGGTATCGCCGTCGATGGCCTCGATCACCGCCGCCTCGGCATCGATAGCGGCTGCGAGGCGGTGGGTATGCACGCCGGCGGAATGGGCCAGGGTGTGGGTGGTCGCCGCGTAGTGCGGGTGCAGCCCGCCGGAGAGTACGGCCTTGCCTCTCTTGGTGACCCGATGAGCCATCAGCACGGCCTCGGCGCAGGCCGTCGAGCCGTCGTACATCGAGGCGTTGGCGACCTCCAGACCGGTCAGTTCGGTCACCTGGGTCTGGAATTCGAACAGGGTCTGCAGCGTTCCCTGGGCGATCTCCGGCTGGTACGGCGTATAGCTGGTCAGGTATTCGGAGCGCTGGATGATGTGATCGACGCTGGCCGGCACATGGTGGCGATAGGCGCCCGCGCCGCAGAAGAACGGTCCGGCGCCGGCGGCGCGATTGCGCCCAGCCAATGCGCCCAGCGCCCGCTCAACGGCCAGTTCACCCGCGTGCAGCGGCAGGTCGACGAGCCCTGACAGCCGGGCGCCCGCCGGAACGTCGACGAACAGATCCTCGATGCTGGCGGCGCCGATGACCGCGAGCATTTCGCCGCGGTCGGCATCGGTAAGTGGCAGGTAGCGCATCTAGTGGCGGACCTTCGGCGTGGTGCTTTCGGCGCGGCCGTGCGCCCCCTCCGTCACGGCGCAAGAAAGCACGCCGCGCCACCTCCCCCGCGCAAGGGGGCGCAAGGGAGGAATGCGGGAGCGCCAACGCTCGGAGGGGGCGTGGAGCCGCTCCATGCGCGTCGGGGAAGGATTCGCCGTCACAGCGTGGCCAGAAAGGCTTCGTAGGCCGTGCGGTCCATCAGGCCCTCGACCTGCGCGGGATCGGCGAGCTTGATCTTGACGAACCAGCCGGCGGTCTCGGGCTCCGCGTTGACGGTCTCGGGCGTGTCCGAGAGCGCCGCGTTGGTCGCGCTTACCACCCCGTCGATCGGCGCAAAGACGTCGGACGCGGCTTTGACGCTTTCGACCACGGCCAGAGGGTCGCCCGTCTTGATGGTCTTGCCGACCTCGGGCAGCTCGATGAACACAACGTCGCCCAGCTGCTCGGCGGCATAGGCGCTGATCCCGACGACGGCGACATCGCCGGTCAGTTCGACCCATTCGTGGTCCTTGGTGAAGCGCATGGGCTTGGCCTCTCTAGCGATGATAGCGGTGGGGAACGAAGGGCATGGCGACGACCTCTGCGCCCTGCGTCTTGCCGCGCACGACGACTTTGACGCCCGTGCGCGGCGCCGCGAAGGCTGGGGGAACAAAGCCCATGGCGATCGGCGCCCCGAGGCACGGAGAAAAGCCGCCGCTGGTGACCCGGCCGATGTCTTCGCCCGCTGCGCTGGTGATTGTCGCTCCTTCGCGGGCCGGCGCGCCTTCCAGCACCCTGAGGCCGACGCGCAGACGCGAAGGACCGCCGGCAATCTCCCGGGCGATTCGCGGCGCGCCCGGTACGTCGCCGGCCTTCAGGCGCCGCTTGGAGACGGCGAAGGCGAGCGCCGCTTCGATCGGCGAAACGCTTTCATCGAGGTCGTGGCCAAAGAGCGGCAGGCCGGCTTCCAGCCTCAGCGAATCGCGCGCCCCCAGGCCCACCGGCGCCACGCGCTCGTCGGCCATCAGGCGGTGGCCGAGACCGGCCACGCTCCGCGCCGACACCAGGATCTCGAAGCCGTCCTCGCCGGTATAGCCGCTGCGGGAGACGATGACGGTGTCGCCTTCGAAGGGGATCGTCGCGAAGCTCATGAAACTAAGCTCCCCGGCCTGAGGAAGGATCGCCCCGATCACCTCGGCGGCCTGTGGTCCCTGGATGGCGATCAGGGCGCGGTCGTCGGCTCGGGTCAGGCGGCCGCGCGCGCCAGCCGCAGCCGACAGGATGGCGAAATCGCCTTCCTTGGTCCCGGCGTTGACGACGATGAAGAGCTCGCCCTGACGTTCGGGCTCAGCCGGCCGTCCGACCATGAGATCATCGACGATGCCGCCGTTGTCATTGAGCAGCAGGGTATAGCGCAGCCGTCCTGGCTTCAGCCCGCCGATGTCGCCGCAGACCCGGCCCTCGATGATGGCCGCGACAGCCCGATGGTCGGCTTCGACATCGCCACTCTTGTCGGTCAGGGTGAGGAAAGCCGGCCCCATGTGCGACACATCGAAAAGGCCGGCGTGCTCGCGGGTCCACAGGTGCTCCTTGAGCACCCCCTTGGCAAACTGCACCGGCATGGCGTAGCCAGCGAAGGCGACCATCCGCGCGCCAAGCGCCCGGTGACCCACGGTGAGCAGAGTGGTCTTGAGCTGTTCGTCGGACACGACCCGTTCGGACTCCGCTGGCGCACGCGCGACGGACATCCCGCCGTTTACCGCGCGCCCCCGCTGTCCCTTGGGCCTGAGAGATTCCGGGCCCTGTGTGAGGACCCTTGCTCCTTCGGCGATCGGCCGACGGTCAAAGCCGCGCGGCCGGTCTTTCCAGCGTTCATCAGGCTCGCGCGGTCCTTTTTGCCTGAGCGTTTCCGGGGCGGTTGCGCCTTCGGCGCCGAGCGGATCAGCGCCCGGCCTCTCCCGCGAGAGCCGAGCGGACGTTTGGGCGCGGGGCCGGTTGGAGTCAAGGCGAGACCCCACCACACCACGCTTTGGCGTCGGGTGGCGATCAATCCGATGAGGACGCGAAGCCGTATGCACGGCGCGGCGCAATGGAGGACCATCAAATGAGCTTCGAATTGACCGTTCTGGCTTGGGCCTTGGTTCTGGGGCTGGTGCAGATCGCCCTGTCCGCCGCTGTCGTCAACGGACGGTCGGGCTGGAAATACAATCTTGGGCCCAGGGACGGTCCGCCGCCAGCCGTGTCCACGCTCGGCGCCCGCCTGCATCGGGCCCAGACAAACCTGTTTGAAACCCTGCCCCTGTTCGTCGCCGCGATCCTCATCGCCCACGTCTCGGGGCGAGAGGGCGGATCGACCCGGTTGGGCGCCGAACTCTTTCTCGGCGGGCGACTGGTCTACTTGCCGCTGTATGCCTTCGGCGTCCCCGTGCTGCGAACCATCGCCTGGACCGTCGCGGTTGTCGGTCTGGTTCTCGTTTTCGGCGCCATTCTGCGCCCGGTTTGAAATTCACGGCGCAAGCAGCGCTTGCGGTCTCACCCCCGAACGCGGCTGAGGAGATGCTCTTGCGTCCAGCGGCGACACGCTTTGGCCCAGTTGGCCATCGGGCTGTCACCGATCCGCGCGCCTTCGGCTTCTACGATGGTCTGCCGCAGGATCATCTGGGCGACCACCTCCGTTTCATTTGGAACCGGTCCGTAGGCCTCGAGGAACAGCCGCAATCTCCGAATCTGTTCTGCGGGATCGAAGTTTGAGGCGCCGATATTGAGCCAAAGCCAAGCAGCGTAGCCCAGATCATAGGAGCGCGTCCCTGGGCTGGCCGCGTCGAAATCGATGAGGGCGACGGGCAATCCCTCCTTGAAGATCGCGTTACAGGGCGACAAGTCATTGTGGCACGCGACTTCGAATCCGACATTTCTGGCCTCTGAGGAAGCGAACATCGGCGCGGTGGCGTCGTGATAGCGGCGGATCAGCGAGGCCGCCGCCCGCAATACGCCATCCCCGTGCTGCGTCAGTTCCTCGGGCGCCGTCCCTGGAAGGAAGGCGAAAACTTCGCGACCCTTTTCGTCTACGCCGATGTGCCGCGGCGCGTCGTCGAAGCCGACGGCTTCCAGGTGGCGCAACAAACCACGGACGAATTCGGAATTTGGATTTGGCGGTCGCCTCACGGTGTCTCCGACACGGACGACACCCACCGTCATGCGACCGCCGCTGAGCGCCTCTTCGCCGGACATCGCCTGAACAGCTCCCGTTTACATCCGCTGCGGC
Source organism: Caulobacteraceae bacterium (assembly GCA_036511515.1). Classification (GTDB taxonomy): domain Bacteria; phylum Pseudomonadota; class Alphaproteobacteria; order Caulobacterales; family Caulobacteraceae; genus Acaudatibacter. The sequence goes on from DATCCB010000032.1 coordinate 34,723, forward strand.
GCGTCGATCCCAAGCAGAGTCAGCGCCAGTTCGAGCTGCTTCAGCGTCAACCCCGCCAGCGCCAGGCGGGAGGCGCGCACCGGCGCCTCGGCGGTGAGAATCGGGCAGCCGGTGTAGAATTTGGCGAAACTCTGGGCCAGGCGCCAGGCGTGGTCGGCGATCAGGTTGGGCGCGCGCTTGTCATAGGCTTCGGCGAGGGCATGGCCGAAGGCGTCCAGCACCAGCACCAGTTCGCGCTCGGCCGGCTCGGCGACGACGATGTCGCCAGGGCCCAGATCCTCGATGGCGGCTTTGCGAAGCAGGGATTTCACCCGCACCGCCTGGTAAAGCAGATAGGGCCCCGTCTTGCCTTCGAAGCTCGAAAAGCGGTCGAGGTCGAAGACGTAGGACGTGCCGCGGAAGTTCGAAAGGTCGGCGAACTTGAGCGCGCCGACGCCGACCTTCAGCGCCGTCTGAGCGAATTCGTCGGCGTCGAGTTCGCCGCCGAGACCGGCCTGGTCCAGGCGCCCGCGCGCCTTGTCGGTGACCAGTTCGATCAGGTCGTTCAGCTTGAGCACGCCCCCCGCTCGGGTCTTGAACGGCTTGCCGTCGGTCCCGTTCATGGTGCCAAAGCCGATGTGCTCGAGGGCGCCTTCGCGGGCGTATCCGGCCAGGACGGCGGCGCGGAACACGGTTTCGAAGTGATCGGCCTGGCGCTGGTCGACGACGTAGAGGACCAGGTCCGGATCGAAGAAGTTGCGGCGGTCGACAATGGTGGCCAGATCCGTGGTCCCGTACATCGCCGTTCCTTCGGAGGAGACCACCAGCAGCGGCGGCACCGTGCGGGTATCGTCGTTCCTGCCCACGCGGACGATCTGGGCGCCCTGGTCGGGAAACAGGAGGCCGTTGGCGGCCAGCTCGGCGACCATCGGCGCGATCAATGGATCGACATCGCTCTCGCCGCGCCAGAGGTCGAAGTCGATGCCAAGCGCATGGAAGTCGCGCTCCAGGGCGACACGGGTGATCCTGGCGAAGTGACGCCAGATCAGCAGATGGCCAAAGCGGCGCGCCTGCAGTTCGGCGGTGGCTCGCCGTGCGCGATCGCGATAGGCGTCGTCGGTTTTCGCGCGCGCCGCCGCCGCCGGGTAGAGGCGGTCGAGATCGTCAAGTCCGATTCGCGCCGCAAGATCGGCATCGACGGCGTCTTCGTCGGCTTGGGAAAAGCCGGGCGGCTCGGTCGTCAGGCGCTCGAGCATGTCAGCGACATGGGCATCCTGGTCGGCGCAGGCGACGATCAGCAGACCCATCTGGAAGCCCCAGTCGCCGAAATGAGCGTCGCCCAGCACCTCGTCGCCGACAAAACGAAACATCCGCTTGATCGCCTCGCCGATGATCGAGGCGCGCAGGTGGCCAACGTGCATCTCCTTGGCGACGTTGGGCCCGGCATAGTCGACGATCACCTTGCGCGGCCGAGGCGATCGCGGGGCGCCGGCGCGATCATCCGTAGCCAGCACGCCGGCCCGCACCGACATGGCGGCGTCCGAAAGACGAAGGTTGATGAACCCAGGTCCGGCGATCTCCACCGACGACAAGGATGGATCGCTTCTTAGGGTATTGGCCACGGCGGCGGCGATTTCGCGGGGATTTCGACCGTGAGCCTTGGCGGCGGCGAGGGCGCCGTTGCATTGGAAATCAGCCAGGTCGGGGCGATCGCTTGGCGTCACGCGGCCGAACGCCTCAGGCAAGCCGAGCGCGGCGAAGGCGGCGCCGGCCGCTTCGCCCAGCGCCGATCTCAGATCGTTCATGGCGTGGCGGGGGAAGGAGCCTGTGCGGCGGCGGTCTGGCCGGCGTCGACGTGGAAGCGTTTGCCGTCGCGGTTGAACGCCGCCATCTGCGGAGTCACCTCGAAGCCGATGAGAACCTCGAAATTGCCGCCGCTGACATTGCGGTCGTGGCGGGGAATGACGACGCCGCCGACATCCTGGCTGACCATGACCCGGTCGCGTCCGGCGGGAAAACTCACCGGCAATTCATAGGTTTCCTTGTCCAGAACCGCGTGGTTGCGGTCGGTAACGGCCACCCAGTAGCGATAGGTCTTGTGGCTTTCGGAGGCCTGCGGTCCTTTGCCGAGATCAAAGAGAACCTGCAGGGCGACCCGGATCGGTTCAGCGCCCTTGTAAGCGCAGGCCGACGAAATACCCTCGATCTCACCGCTGTAGGCGACCGCCGCGGAAGCTTCGTTGTCGCCTTTGAATTCCACATAGCGAGCCGCATCGTAAAGGGCCTTCACAAACGGGCAGGGCCCGGCGTTGGCCAGTTGCGGCAGCGGCGCGCCCTTGGTCCCAAACTCCTGGTCGCGTTTCTTCTTCTTGGCGTCGTCCTGCTGCTGCTGGTGATCGGCCCCGCCCCCGCCCCCGCCATACTGCGCGAAGCTCGGCATGGCCGTCATCGTCGCGGCCAGGGCGAGGGTGAGAAACACAAAGCTGCGAAGACGAATCATCAGGTTCCTAAAATCTCGAAAGTCGACCGCGTGGCCCAAAGCCGCATGTGCGGTGGTGATAAAGGCATTAGGGCGGCGCCGCAACGAAACGGCGCTTTGGGCGATGAAACTGGCGGGCGCGGTGCAAAGCCCCTAATTGGGGGCATGGCCCGACCGTTGAAGATCATGCTCGCCGCGCCCCGCGGTTTCTGCGCGGGCGTCGATCGGGCCATACAGATCGTTGAAAAGGCGATCGAGCGATACGGCGCGCCGGTCTATGTGCGCCACGAAATCGTTCACAATCGCCACGTCGTCGAAAGGCTGAAGGCCATCGGCGCGATCTTTGTCGAGGATCTCGATGAATGCCCCGATGACCGTCCGGTGGTGTTTTCCGCTCACGGCGTGCCAAAGACCGTGCCGGCCGAGGCGGAACGGCGCGAGATGCTCTATCTGGACGCTACCTGCCCGCTGGTATCGAAGGTGCACGTCGAGGCGGCGCGCCATTTTGAGGCCGGCCGCGAGATCGTGCTCATCGGCCATGCCCATCACCCCGAGGTTGTCGGCACCATGGGCCAACTGCCCGAAGGCGCCGTGACGGTCATCGAGAGCCTGGAGGATGCCGAGGCCTATACGCCGGGCGATCCGGGCAATGTCGCCTTTGTCACCCAGACGACACTGTCGCTAGAGGATACTTCCGACATGGTGGCCATCCTTCGCCGGCGGTTCCCGGACATCGCCGCGCCTCACAAGGAGGATATCTGCTATGCGACGACCAATCGGCAGGAGGCGGTGAAACGGCTCGCCGCCGCGTGCGATCTGTTGCTGGTCGTCGGCGCGGGCAATTCATCCAATTCGCTGCGGCTCGTCGAGGTGGGCAAGAAGGCGGGGGCCCGCGACGCGCGTCTGATCGACGATGCCGACGGCATCGACTGGGCGTGGTTCGAGGATGTCGGGGTTCTGGGGCTCACCGCCGGCGCTTCGGCGCCCGAACTGCTCGTCCAGGGCGTGATCGAGGTTCTCAAGAGCCGTTTCGAGGTGACCTTCGAGGAGGTGGCGGCGCGACGCGAGACGGTGACGTTCAAGCTGCCGAAAGTCTTGGCCGACTAGGTGAAAAGCTAGAGGCGGGCATTGTCCATGGCCTTCCTGGCCACCGTTCTGACCATGTTTCCGGAGGCTTTTCCGGGTCCCCTTGGCGTTTCGCTGATTGGTGCGGCCTGGCGCGAGCGGGGCGCCTGGTCGCTGGAAACGGTGGACATCCGGGGTTTTTCCAAAGATAAGCGCGGCTTCCTGGACGATACCCCCGCGGGGGGCGGTCCTGGACAGGTAATGCGGCCCGATGTGATCGCCGCCGCGCTCGACAGCGTCGACCGCGCGCAGCGGCCGCTGTTGTACATGAGCGCGCGGGGCCAGCCTTTGACGCAGCCGATGGCGGCGAGGTGGTCGGGCGGCCCCGGATTGATCGTGCTTTGCGGTCGGTTCGAAGGAGTGGACCAAAGGGTGATCGACGGACGTGGGTTCGAGGAGGTTTGCGTCGGCGATGCGGTCATCGCCGGCGGCGAGGCGGCCGCCCTGGTGCTGATCGAGGCTTGTGTGCGGTTGCTCCCCGGGGTGCTTGGAACGCCGGCGAGTTTGACGGAGGAGAGTTTCGAAGGCGGCCTGCTGGAGCACGCGCAGTTCACCAGGCCGCGGAACTTCGAGGGCCGGGAAATCCCCGAGACTTTGCTTTCTGGCCACCATGGCGAGGTGGCTCGCTGGCGACAGGAACAGAGACGACAATCGACGCGAGAGCGGCGACCCGATCTTTGGGCGGCGCATCTGGCCAAACAACAGCCAAGAGGCGACTAAGCCTTAACCAACGAGGATGTGACGAAATGAACGTGATCCAGGACCTCGAGAAGCAAGAGGCGGCGCGGCTGACTTCGGCCCGGAAAATCCCCGCGTTTCAGCCGGGCGACACCGTCCGGGTCAATGTGCGGATCAAGGAGGGCGAGCGCGAGCGGGTTCAGGCCTATGAGGGGGTGTGCATCGCGCGCTCCGGCGGCGGATTGCAGGAAAGCTTCACGGTCCGGAAGATCAGCTTTGGCGAGGGTGTCGAGCGGGTCTTCCCGGTGCTTTCGCCGATGATCGAGTCGATCGAGGTCAAACGACGCGGACTCGTGCGCCGGGCCAAGCTCTATTACCTGCGCGATCGGCGCGGTAAGTCAGCCCGCATCGCCGAACGGGCGCTCGGCAGCGGCGCGCGCGAAGACGTGGCGGACACCGAGGAATAGAGGTCTTCTACGAGGGGCTCGAAGCGAACGCCCAGACCAGGCGGGCGGTTGCCCGCGTGCGCCTACGGGCTGGTGGGGTTGTTGTTATGGTCGCCGTGGGTGAAGGCCAGGGCGGTTATCGCCAGGGCGAGCCCGCCCAGTCCAACCAGCGCCAGCGTCGTGTCGTTCGGGCCGCCGGCCATCTCATGGCTCATGCAGCCGCGCATGAACTGACCGCGCGTCTGATCGCCTGTCGAATGGTTGGCGACCATGCTGTCCCAGCGCTGGTCACAGTAGGCGTGCGAACCCGGAGGCGCATTGACGCTATCCTGCGCCACCGCCGCCTGGGCGGTGAACATCAACAGACCCGCCATTCCGGCCGCCACGAACTGTTTCATCGGAACGTTCCCCTGCGATGAGCGCCACTGACGCACATAACACCCATACGCGGGTTAAGTTTCTCCTGCAAGGATTCGGGAGCGCTAATTGACCCGCCCGTCGGTGGCGGCCGGCCGGCCGATGCTCAATCTCGGAGCCCGCGCCGCCACCGTGGCCGGATCCTACCTCGCCACGGCGATCGTCGTGCTCGCGGCGGTGGTGATCATGCGACGGCTGGTTTCGCCGCAGTTGCTGCGCGACGCCCTGAGTTTCTTCTTCATCTCGACGCTGGCCGCCGGCCTGGAGCCCGCCACGGTCAAGGCGGCTGTTCTTGGCGGCGAGCCGGGCGCCGACGCCCAGGCGACGTCGACGGGCGCCTATGTTTGCGCCGGCGCGGTCAAGGCGGTCGCCGCTTCGCCTTTTCTGGCCGCGCTTTGGGCGTTTTCCGATCCTCAGCTCGATCGCGCGAGTTTGGCTTGGACGCCGCTGGTCGCCATCGCCGGTTTTGTCGCCACGGATATGCGGGTGCTGCTCGATGTGCGGGGACGCCACGCCCTGGCGATCTGGCTCAAGCAGGGCAGCCTGATGGGCGGTCTGGTCATCGTCTGCCTCATGCTGCTGGCCGGGACTTCGCTGTTCTGGGCCGTGGGCGTGTCGACAGCCGCCCGCCTGGCCTGGGTCGGGATTCCGCTGATCTTGAGCGGGCGATTCGCCCTGACCACGACCTGGAACGACGTCCGCGCGCTGTTGGCCGACCGGCGCTGGGTTGAACTCGCCGGGGCATCGGTGATCGCCGCGGCGAGCGGCTCGATGGACCGCGTGCTGGCGTTGCGCTACCTCGCCCCGGCAACCTACGGCGCCTATTTTCTCCTCTACGAAGTGTTCAGCAAGTTCTGGCTGCTGCCCTATCTGCTCGGGCCGATCGTGTTTGTTCGGCGCGCGGCGCGGCAGGAGAGCGCCGCGTTCATCCGCGGCGCGTGGCTGGCGACGGGCGTTGCGGGGGCGCTGTTCCTGATCGCGGTGTCGGCCGTTCTGACATGGGCCCCTTCATGGCTGGCCAGATTTGTCGGCGCGTCGTTTGGACCGGCGGTCGCGGCATTCGCGCTGGCCATCGTGCTGGCGGCGTTCACACAGCTGCGCATCGCCGATCTGCAGGGTTCGGGCGCCACCCGGCGGGCGACGGTGCTGATTGGGCTTGGCGCCGTGATTTCCGCGGCGGTGTTTTTCATGCTCATCCGGGCCTGGGGTGTGACCGGACTGCTGATCGCCTGGCTGATCAAATCGGTGATCGAATTGGCCATGACCTTGGTGGGAGGGCGCGCTGGACTGGCTCGATAATCGTTGTAGTTGCGGCGCTCCGTCGGAAGCGGCGCCGATGTTCCCCATCCGGGACCTCAATTTCCGCGCCACGTCGGCAGCCAGCGTTCTCATGCATTGCGTCGCCTGCGGCTCGTTGTTTCCGCGTCGGTTTCCGAGCGCGGCTACCCTGGGCGAAGCCTACGGCGGCTATTACACGACGTCGCCTCGCCCGGGACCCTTCAGGCGATGGCTGCGGCGCGTTGGCGAGCTGTCGCGCGGCGCCTACATACTTCGCGGCCTTCCCAAGGAGGCGCGAACCCTCCTGGATTATGGCTGCGGCTCTGGAGAGTATCTTTCCGGGGTCACCGCCGAGCGCCGCGCGCTGGAAGCCTTCGGGACCGATCTCGCGCCGCCGGCCCACCTCGGGCGCGGGTTTCGCTGGCTCGACCTGGACCAGATAGAGTCCGTCGCCCCCTTCGACTGGATCACCCTCAGCCACGTGCTCGAGCACGTGGCCTCGCCGGCCGAAGTGATGGCGCGGCTGGCAAGTCTGTTGTCTCCCGAGGGGGCGCTGTGGGTGGCGACTCCCAATGCATCGGGTTTTCTGTTCGCGGCCGCCGGCGCATGGGCCAGGGACGTCGATTTTCCTCGGCATCGACAGATCTTCAGCCGCGGCGAACTCGTCCGATTGATGAGTGAGGCTGGGCTGGAGGCGGACTTCCAGCCGGCGCCTCGGCTCAATGCGGTGTTGAACAGCCTTTCCAGCCTGCGAAATATCCTCACCGACCATACGGCGAGCCTGCGGAGGCGACTTGGCGCAAGCCTCGCCGTGTGCATCGGCTTGGCCAGACACCTGCTCGAAACGGGCGATCAGGGGGGCCGCGCATCGCCCGAACTGATCGCCCTGTGCCGGCGCCGACCCGCCGTGTTATTCAGCGCCGGCGCTTCGTGCGACGAGGCGACCGGGACTTTGGAGAAAGCAAGATGAAATCGATGTTGACGGCGCTGGCGGCGGTCCTGGCCCTAACGGCGAGCGCCGGCGCGGCCGACGCCCGGGGATGCATCAAGGGCGCGGTGGTTGGCGGCGTCGCCGGCCATTTCGCCCATCACCACGCGCTCCTGGGCGCCGCGGCGGGCTGCGCCATCGGCCACCACTACGCCACCAAGCACTATCGCGAGCGGATGGCGCTTCGCCGCCATCACTAAGCGGCGGTAGGAGGCGGATCATCACGACAATTGCGGCGGGCGGGGCGCGCAACGTCGTCGTCATCCTGCTCGACAGCCTCAATCGGCACATGCTGGGCTGCTATGGCGGGGCCGAATTTCGCACGCCCAATATCGATCGCCTTGCGCAAAGGTCGATGCGCTTTACGCGACATTACGCCGGCTCGCTGCCCTGCATGCCCGCCCGGCACGATATTCTCTGCGGAGCGCTGGATTTCCTGTGGCGCCCGTGGGGATCGGTTGAGATCTGGGAAGACGCGATCACCGCCCATCTTCGTCGCGCGGGCGTCACCTCGCAGTTGATCAGCGACCATCCCCACCTGTTCGAAACCGGTGGGGAAAATTACCACGTCGATTTCACGGCCTGGGACTATCAGCGGGGCCATGAGAGCGACCCGTGGAAAACGCGGCCCGACCCCTCATGGGCCGGGGCTCCCAGCTTTGGCCGCGGCCACCTCGCCTACGATGACTCACGGGGCTATTTTCGTGGCGAGGCCGACTTTCCGGGCCCCAGGACCCTGGCGGCCGCGGCGCGCTGGCTGGAAGACAACGCCGGCGTCCACGAGCGTTTCTTCCTGATGGTCGATGAGTTTGATCCGCACGAGCCCTTCGACACCCCAGAGCCCTACGCCAGCCTCTACGATCCCGACTGGAGCGGCCCGCATCTGATCTGGCCCCCTTACGTGGTCGGCGGACAGGCCAAGGGAGTGCTTTCCGCGCGCGAAGCCCGGCAGATCCGCGCCAGCTACGGGGGAAAACTGACCATGATCGACGCGTGGCTGGGCAGGGTGCTCGACGTGATCGACGCCAAGGGCCTGTGGGACGAGACCATGGTCGTGCTGTGCACCGATCACGGCCACTATCTGGGCGAAAGAGACATCTGGGGCAAACCGGGCGCGCCGCTCTATCAGCCCATTGTCCACATCCCGCTGATGGTCGCCGCGCCGGGCGTGCAGGCAGCCGAATGCGACGCCCTGACCACCAGCGTCGATCTGTTCGCCACCTTGGCCGAGGTGTTCACCATCGGTCCCGTACGCCAGCGTACGCATGGGTGGTCGCTGACGCCTCTGCTCCGCGGAGAAGCCAAGGCCATTCGCGACTTCGTGCTGGCCGGCGTGTGGGGCCGCGAGGTGCATCTGATCGAGGCGGACGCCAAGTATGTGCGCGCCCCCGCCGGCGCCAACGCGCCGCTGGCGATGTATTCGAACCGCTGGTCGACCATGCCGACGCATGTGCTCGACCGCGCGGCTGAGCTTCCGCTGCCCGACCACCGGGCGGTGCTCGACAGGATGCCGGGCAGCCCGGTTCCGGTCCTGCGCCAGATCTGGGAGGCGCGAGACGCCGTGCCCTACTGGGCCGCGCGGCGATTCGCCGGCAGCCAACTCTTCGACCTGGCCGCCGATCCTGGTGAGCAGGACAATCGCGCCGGCGGCGCTGACGAGGCCGCCGCCGCCGCGCGCCTGCGCGACGCGCTGATCTCCATCGACGCGCCCCCGGTGCAGTTCCAAAGGCTCGGGCTTTAGCTCAGGCTCGCAGCGTCGATCCGCCACGGATCATACGGCGACGTCGAGCCGCTCAAGGCCGCGGAAAAACGGCAGGGTGCGCCACTGGGGCGGCGCTTGCGGGTCGGCGAGACGCAGCTTCGGGAAACGCTCGAACAGTCGCGCAAGGGCTACCTGAGCCTCGAGCCTGGCCAACGGCGCGCCGATGCAGATGTGAGCGCCGCCGCCAAAGGCGACATGGGGGCTTTTCTTGCGGGTGATGTCGAAACGGTCCGGCTGGTCGAAAACCTCGGGATCGCGGTTCGCGCCGCGCAGGGAAAGCAGCATCGACTGGCTGGCCTTGATGGGGCAGCCGCCGACCGCCAAATCGCGCGAAGCGATGCGGCCGGTGACATCGACCGGCGGCTCATAGCGCAGAGCCTCTTCCACGGCCGCCGAGATCAGGCCAGGATCGGCTCTGAGTTTGGCCAATTCATCGGGGTGGGTGAGGAAAAGGCGCACCGCATTGCCGATCAGATCGGTGGTGGTCAGGTTTCCGGCCACCAGCAGGGCGCTCAGATTGGTCGCCAGATCCTGGTCGGAGAGTTCTGCCGCCGCCGTTTGCAGACCGACCATGTCGCTGACCAGATCGTCCATCGGGGCGGCGCGGCGCTCGGCCAGCATTTCGAACATGAAGGCGCCAAGCGCGGCGGCGGCGCGCATCATGTGCTCGGTCTGCTGTGGCGTGCGCAAGGGGTTGAGACTTTGGATCACCCCTTCGGACCAGTCCCGGAACTCGGCCAGCCGCGCATGATCGACGCCCAGGATCACCGCAATCACGTCGATGGGGATGGGCAGGGCGAAATCGGCCATGAGATCGAACGTCCGCCGATCGCCCAAGGCGCCGAGCGTCTGCTCGACTATCGTTTCAACGCGGGGACGAAATCGGGCCACCCGCCGGTACAGCGCCTGGGCCAGAGGGCCGCGAATGCGCGCGTGATCGGGATCGTCCATGGTCAGGATCGAACCCTGACGGCCCTGGTTCTCCTCGAGCCCCCGGCGGGTGAGCACCGCCGCCGGTTCGGCCCTGACCGGGTCTCTCCAAAGGCTGAGGTCCGTCAGCATGCCGCGCACGTCCTCATGGCGCGTGAGAAAGAACGCGCCGGCGGTCTCGTCGCGCATCACCGGGTTGTCGGCGCGCAGCGGCCCTAAGAGGGCGTGGGGATTTTCCCGGAACCGCGGGTTCAAGGGCGTCAGTTCGAGGATGCGAGGCGGCGCTTCTGCGGCCATAGGGGTTCCTTGGCTCTTGTCAAATTCGGGCCGGAATGATCACCGGCAAGGTCTCGTAGCCTTTGACGAAGGTCGAATAGACGCGCCGCGGCTCGCGCTGGACCTCGATCAGCGGGAAGCGCTTGAGGATTTCTTCCCAGATGATCTGCAGCTGCAGCTCGGCCAGCCGATTGCCAACGCAGCGGTGGATGCCGAACCCGAACGACATGTGCATGCGCGGTCGCGCCCGATCGATGATGAACGCATCTGCGTTCTCGATCACCTCCTCGTCGCGGTTGCCCGACACGTACCACATCACCACTTTGTCGCCCTTGCGGATGGTCTTGCCCCCCAACTCGAAGTCGGCGACCGCCGTGCGCCGCATATGGGCCAGCGGTGTCTGCCAGCGGATGGTTTCTGAAACCATGCCGGCGATCAGCTGCGGATTATTCCTCAGCTTGGCGTACTGGTCGGGATGCTCATTGAGCGCCAGCACACTGCCGGAGATGGTGTTGCGCGTGGTGTCGTTGCCTCCGACGATCAGCAAGATGACATTGCCACGGTATTCCCGGGGCTCCATGTTTCGCGTGGCGTCCCCGTGCGCCAGCATCGAGATCAGGTCGCCTTTGGGCGGCGCGTTCACCCGTTCGTTCCACAGGCGGGTGAAATAGGCGAAGCACTCGCCCATTTCGGCCGCCTTCTGTTCGGCCGTGTCGACGATGCCGAAGCCTGGCGGGGCGGTGGCGACATCGGACCAGCGGGTCAGTTTGCGGCGGTCCTCGAACGGAAAGTCGAACAGGGTGGCCAGGGTCATGGTGGTCAGTTCGATGGAGACCTTGTCCACCCAGTCGAATTCCTCGCCGATCGGCAGCGCGTCCAGGATTTTACCGGCGCGCTCGCGGATGATCGGGGCGAGGCGCTGCAGGTTGGTCGGTGAGACCGCCGGGCTGACGGTCTTGCGCTGAACGTCGTGCTTGGGCGGGTCCATGGCGATGAACATCGTGCCGCCCTCGGGATTGGGCTCGCCGGCGATGCTGATCCCGCCGTAGAGGGAATCGGAGGAGAACACTTGGTGATTGGTGTCGACCGCCATGATGTCGTTGTACTTGGTGATCGACCAGTAGGGGCCGTACTGGCTTTCGGCCGTGAAGTGGACCGGCGCCTCCCGCCGCAGACGTTCGAAATAGGGCCACATGGCGTTGTCGCGAAACAGCGCGGGCTGGGCGGGGTTGATCTCGGCAAGGGGTAGCGCCCAGGCCGCCGAGCGTGGATCGGTCTTGATATCCATGGTGGGGCCATCCCCTGCCTGTGGGTGAAAGCGCCGGGCAGTATCGGCCGTCCCCGTCCGAAAGACCACTGGCGACCGGCTTGCGCGTTTACAGGCGCAAGCTGACGGCCTAGTCGAAAAGCCGCCCATCGCCTCTGGAGAACATCGATCATGAGCCAGCTCGCCGCAGTGTTCGCCGTGGGGCTCGCATCGGTTGCGGCGTCCGGCGCTGTCGCCGCCACACTGACCGGTGACGCCGCATTCGGAGACTGGCGTTCCGACGCGCCGGGCGTGGTGCGCAGGATCACGCAAGAGGACATCCCCCCTGTCAGCCGGCCCGGCGTGGCGCCGGCCGCTATCGTGGCGCGGCCCGCCGGCGCGCAACTGGCGACGCTGCCCGGCTTTTCCGTGGCGGCTTTCGTCACGCTCGAAGGTCCACGCCAGATTCGCACCGCTCCCAACGGCGACATTTTCGTCGCCGAAACCGATCAGGGGCGAATCCGCGTCCTGCGCACCGCCGACGGCGCCGACCACCCGGTCACGACCGAGACGTTCATCGACGGCCTGGATCGTCCTTTCGGCATCGCCTTCTGGCCCGTCGGCGCCAATCCGCAGTGGGTCTATATCGCCAACACCAATTCGGTTGTCCGCTATCCGTATCGTTCCGGCGATCTGAGGGCGCGCGGACCAGCTCAGATCATCGTCCCCAAGCTGACCCTGACAGGCAAGGGCCACTCGACGCGCGACGTGGCTTTTTCCCCAGACAGCCGGCGGATGTACGTCTCGGTCGGCTCAGGGTCCAACATCGCCGAAGGGATGGGCAAGAAGACCCCCGCCGAGGCGGCCGCGTGGGATGGCGCCCATGCCGTGGGCGCGGCCTGGGGCGATGAGACCGGGCGAGCCGATGTGCTGGTCATGGATCCCCTGGGCCGCGGCAGCCGCGTCTGGGCCACCGGAATCCGCAACTGTGTGAGCCTGGCCATCGAGCCCCGAACCAGCGATCTCTGGTGCGCCACGAACGAGCGCGACCTCTTGGGGGACGACCTGCCGCCTGACTACGCCACCCGGGTGCGACAGGGTGCGTTCTACGGCTGGCCGTGGTATTACATTGGGGCCCATGAGGACCCCCGCTTGAAGGGTCAACGCCCCGATCTGGCCGGCAAGGTAGCCGTCCCGGACGTATTGTTTCAGGCCCACTCCGCGCCGCTTGGCCTGACCTTCTATATCGCGCGCAACGGGCCGGCGGCCTTTCCGGCGGAGTATCGTGGCTCAGCCTTCGTCGGCCTGCACGGCTCGTGGAACCGCGCCTCGCGCACCGGCTATAAGGTCGTGCGCCTGATCCTGAAGGACGGCGTTCCGACCGGCGCCTACGAGGACTTCCTGACCGGTTTCGTCGTCGACAAGAATGGCGTCTGGGGGCGCCCGGTGGGTGTCACCGTCGCCCACGATGGCGCCCTGCTGGTGACCGATGACGCCAGCAACATCGTCTGGCGGGTCGCCTACGACGGGCGCGGCGCATCCGCGAAATAGTGCGTGTCGACGTGTCCAAGGCGCATTGCGGCCTCGTGTTTGCGCTGGTCCTGACCGGGGCGGCCCAGTCGGCGCGCGCGGCCGATCCGGCAGCCGGCGCCGGCCTGTTCGAGGATCGCTGCGTCACCTGCCACGTGGCGAGGGGCGGAGGCCAGGGCCCCAGTCTGGTCACGGTCTTCGGTCGAAAAGCGGGATCGGCGCCCGGTTTCCGCTACTCGGCGGCCCTGTCCGGATCGGGCCTGACCTGGACGGCGGGCGCGCTCGACCGATTTCTCGCCGGGCCATCGAAAATGGTTCCCGGCACCGCCATGCAGGTGGTGATCGCCAACCCCGCCCAGCGCGCCGACCTGATCGCCTTTCTGGCGTCGCAAAAGCGCTGAGGGGATTCAACCTTCGCCGTTGGGGGGCCGATGACTGGTTATTCGGGCAAGCCGCTAGGCGAGAAGCTTGGCATCAAGCCTGGATGCGCGGTCCTGACCATCGGCGCTCCCGCCAACTATCCAACCCTGGTCGGACCCCTGCCGCCGGGCGCCCGTATCGGCGACGACACCTCTGCGCCGAACATCGTCCATGTCTTCGCGGCCGATTATGCGGACCTCGCGGCGATAGCGGCCCGATTGCCAACCCTGCCGGCGCCGGGCGGCGCCCTGTGGATCTCCTGGCCCAAGAAGAGCTCGCCGATGTTTCGCGACCTCACCGAGGGTGGCGTTCGTGAATTGCTGCTGCCGACCGGATGGGTCGATGTGAAGGTATGTGCGGTCGACGAGGATTGGTCGCGGCTGAAGTTTCTTCGGCGGCGCGCGCCGACGCCCGTGACGACGGCCCCCCGAGGCGCCTAGTCGCAGGGCGAGACGTGGCCGCCGAGATCGATGGTGAAACAGGCCTGCTCGCCACTTTCCCGGTCGAACACCATCACCCGCAGTTCATCGTGCGCGCCGTGCCAGCGCTCGACAAACAGCAGCGCGGCCTCCTCGAACGACGAGGCGGCGGTGACGAACGGCGCGGGGTATTCGCCCTCCGTCGAGCAGTGGGCCACAAAGTGGCGGAGCTTGTCGGCAGACGGGCGAAGGCTGGACATGGGCGTACTCCGTCGCCTCTAAACGCCCGGCGCGGCAATTGGATTCATCGAAAATCGGCCCGCTGGGCGGGCCGGATCGGAGCGGTGTCTGTCCGCGCGCGTTGAACGGCGATGGCGGCTAAACCCAATGTCTACGCATCGCAAATCGATGGCGTCCACGAATGGATCGTCGCCGCGCCCAACCAGGCTGCGGCGCTCGCGGCCTGGGGCGTCAACCAGAACCTGTTTGCGCAGGGGCAGGCCCGGATCGAAACCGAGCCGGCCGCCGTGCGGGCGGCATTGAAAGCCGCTGGGGCGCCGCTGTGGCGCCTGACGGGTTCGAGCGGCGCCTTTACCCCCGTTGCGCCGCGGGGCGATGTCGCCGGCTGGACGGCCGCCGCCAAGGCGATTGGCGCCCGCGCCGCCAGGAGCAAACCCAAGCCCAGCCGCGCCCCTCTCGAAAAGGTGCAGCGCGCCCTGGATCGGCAGGCGGAAGACCTGGAACGCCGGCCCGAGGAGGAGCGCAAGCAGCTGGCGCAGGCCGTCGGGAAACGGCGGCGCGCTCTGGAAGTGTGAGCGGACCTTAAGGCCTCGCCCTCTTGGGCAGGGCGGCGACCTCGTCAGCCGAGAGCCTGCGCACCGACGTCACCGGGCATCGGGTCGGACCGGCCGGCGAGCGGGCAAACAGCTCCAGATCGTTGGCCTGGCCTTCGCACACGAATGACGAGATGCCGCGCGAGCGCAGGCCGATTCTCTGGGAAAAGTCGAGATCGACGCAAGGTCCAAACAGCTTGAGCTGATAAATCTGCCGACTGCTGACGCGCAGGTTGACGGTTGTGTCGTCGGCCGCCGCAAAACTTTCGACGTTCCTGGCGTAGAAACAGGCGTTGTCTCGGCGGGGCGCGGCAGCCGAGCCTTGCGCAGCCGCGGGGCTGGCTGCGCCCGATACGAGGCTGGCAACGGCCAGAAGGCTGATCACTGCAAAGGCGCGCATCGCTCGAGACTCCCATCGGGGCGCAATACTTGTCCGCGGCGATCCTATCCCTGGTCAGAGGGGGCGCGGAAGGGCCTCGTGGTCGACACACCCGGGTTACGGCGTCGTTCCCGACTTGCGAACCGGCCCGGATCGACGAGCGTTGCCAGATGAGACGGCAGCGGAGACGGCGCGTCGAGAGCGAGGGCTGCGACATGCTCGGCCAGGAGAGGGGCGAGCGCGAAGCCGCGCGATCCCAGGCCAGCCAGCACGAACATCCCCCTCGCCGCATCCGGGACTGCGCCAGCCAGAGGCAGATAATCGCGCGTGGTGGCGCGGATCGCGGCGCGGGCGCTCAGCGGGGCCCTCGCCAAACGTTCACCCAGCCCTGGCAGACCGTCACGCAGAGATTGCAGGTTGCGCGCATTGTCGCCCGCGCGCGGCCGGGCATCCTCATCGCCGCGGTCGTGGGTGGCGCCGAACATCACGCCTTGTGCAAAGGGAATCGCATAGCCGCCAAACACCGCCGCGATCGGCAGGCCTTGCGCGCCGGTCCAGCTCACCTGCCCGCGCACGGGGTCCAGTAAAAGTCCCGCCGCCAGGCGCGCGCTAGCCATGCCCGCGGCAATGCAGACGACGTCCGCCTCGAAGAGCATCGCGCCCTCCCTGTCGCGCAACCGCCAGCCCCCGGAGCCAGGGTCGATGGCCGCGACACAACGCGCCACCGTGTCGCCCAGCCACGACGACAGCATCCGCGAGGGTTCGAGGACCATCGCCTCGCTGACCAAAAGGCCGGGGCCAACGTCTTCGCCCAGTCTCGCGCGGGCCTCTTCCGCGCTCAGACGGATCATGGCGCCCGGCTCAAAGAGGTCGCAGGCGGCTATGGCGTCGAACCGTGCAGAGTCCCTTGGCCCCGATTGAAGCTGGATCGCCCCTCTGGAAACCACGGCCCGCGGGACCTCCCGGTAGAGCCGGGCGGCGCGTCTCATCGCCTGGGCGAACAACTCCGCCGGCGGACCAAGGCCGGCATCCAGGCGGGGCATCGCCAGGGCGGCGGGAAACCCCGATGCGCCGGCGCCGGGCCCCGCGTGATCGAATACCCGCGCGGGCGCCCCGAGGCTGGCCAAGGCGCGAGCAAGGCCCGCGCCGGCGATTCCCGCGCCGATGACGGCGATCCTTGGCGGCGCCGTGCGGGACCTTGCGACCGCCGAAGGCAGCCGCGCTTCGAGACGATGACGTTTGCGACCAAATCCCGGCTGCCGCTCGACGACAAAGCCCGCGTCCGTGAGGCCGTTTTTGACCTGGCTGGCGACGCTATAGCTGGCCACGCGCGCGCCGGGGCCTGAGCGTCGCGCCACCAACGCCATCAGCTCGGCGCGCCACATCTGTGGGTTCACCGCCGGTGCGAAACCGTCCAGGAACCACGCGTCCGCGGCCCCGCTCCAGACGCTTAAGGCGGCGCTCGCATCCATGATGGCGACATCGACGGTGGCGCGAAATTCTGGCAGGTCGATGCGGTGGAACCCGCGCGCCTCGCCGGGCCATCGCGAGGTCAGCAGCGCCGCGACCTCGGCGATCTCGGGCCATGCGGCCAGCCCCCTGGCGGCGTCGCGCGCGGCCATCGGATGGGCCTCGACGCTGAAAACCGCCAGATGCTGGTCCGGGCCGGCGGTCCGCCGCCACAACTCGAGCAGCGCCGCGACGTTGCGGGCCGCACCAAAGCCCAGTTCGGCCACGCAGAAGCGTTGGCGGCCCTCCCAGACCTGAGGCAGGCCACATCCCGCCAGAAATACCGCCCGCGATTCGGCCAGCCCATCATCGGCCGAGAAATAGACGTCTCCGTAGAGCCTGGATCGCGGCGCAGGACCAGTATCCCAGGCGACGGGCGAAGGGCGCGGCGGTTGCATGCCTGGTCACCGGAGACGAAAAAGGGCCGCCCGACAGGGGCGACCCTCTCTTCGTTAGCCGAAAAAGCTTTCGCTTGGCGGCTTACTTCTTGGCGGGCGCCGTCGGAGTGGCGGGCGCCATCGCGGTTGCCGGAGCGCCGGCTACGGGCGCGGCGGCCGGGGTCGTCGCGGCTGCGGCGTCGGCAGCCTTGGACGCGTCTGTCGCGGCCGTGTCGGCTGACTTGCTGGCGTCCGTGGCGGCCGCTGAAGCGTCGGAAGCCGCCGCGGAAGCGTCGGCGGTCTTGTCGGCCGGCTTGGTGCAGGCGACGACGGAGAGGGCGGCGACGGCAGCGCCGGCGACGAGGAGTTTGCGAAGAACTTGCGAGGTCATTGTCCCTTGGTTCCCTTGGGGTGAGGAGTCTAGCGCCGGTTGAATGCGAAGCGCCGAACAGCCGACGCACCGCAGACGCTGGCGCTGAATATGCCGGGTTCGTGATCGAGCGCAAGCAAAGAGTTCACAAGGCCGTGATCACTTTTCACGTCGGCCCCAAAGGGCCGGCCGCCCCTCGCAGGGCCGAGACCATCTGGGGCGACAGATAGCCATCGGCGGGAAGCCCCCGGCTCTTCTGCCAGGCGCGCAGTGCGGCGCGGGTGCTCAGGCCCACCACGCCATCGGGCTGGCCGGGATTGTAGCCGAGCCTGACCAGCGCGGTCTGGGCTGCCATGCGGTCGGTAAGCGACAGCGCCGTTTCATGCGGCCAGGGCGTCCGCAGAGCGCCGTCGCCGGCGAAACCATCGGCCAGCAGCCCGACGGCCAAGGCGTAGGCGATGGAATTGTTATAGGTGCGAATGGCGAAGTGGTTGGGAAAGACCAGAAACGCCGGTCCGCTCGCTCCCGCTGGCAGGATCAGGCTCGCGGACGCGGCGGCGTCGGCCATGCTCCAGCTTCCGCCATCGGCGCGCCGCGCTCCATGCGCCCGCCACCAGGCGGGCGGCTGCCGGGGACCTTCGGAGAGACCGTAATCGAAGTTCGCCGGCAGGATCACCTCGCTGGCCCAGCCCTCGCCGGTCCGCCAACCGCCTTTGGCGAGCAGGTTTGCGGCCGAGGCCAGGGCGTCGGGCGCCGAGCCCCAGATATCTCGCCGGCCGTCGCCATCACCATCCACGGCGGATGACAGGTAGGTGGATGGCAGCAGCTGCGTCTGGCCCATGGCGCCCGCCCAGGAGCCCCGCAGCCGGGCGCGAGGAACGTCGCCCAGGGCGAGAATGCGCAGGGCGGCGATCAACTCCGCCTCCGCCCAGGGACGACGGCGCCCCAGGGCGGCGAGCGTGCCCAAGGAGCGAACCGTATCGAAATCGCCCTGAAGGGCGCCAAAGCCCGACTCCATGGCCCACACCCCGATCAGGATGTCGCGGGGCACGCCATAGGTGCGTTCGATTCCATTGAGTCCTGGGACCGACCGGCGTTTGATCCGGCCAGCGGCGATCCGGTTGTCGGTGACGACCCCCTTGATGTAGTCGCCCACGGGCCTTGCGAATTCAGGCTGGCGCGCATCGAGTGCCCCGATGCGCGGATCGGGCGTAAGTCCGGAGAGCTCCCTGTCGGCGACGGGGCGCGGAATGCCCGCGGCGATGGCCTTGGCGTAGAAGCCATTCAACCAGTCGATGAAATAGGGCTCGCCCGACGCCCCCAGCAGATCCGCGGGCGTCGGCGCCTGGGCGCTGGCGGCGCCGGCGCACCCGGCGATGGCGAGGCTGAGAAACAGTCTGCGGTGCATAGGCGCAAGCTATGCGCGGGCCCACCGCCAACTCAATGTGAAAAACGCTCCTCGCGCCCGCCAAGATTGACTTTCGGGCGCCAGGCCCCCTATACGACCGCGCTTCGTCCGCACCTTAAAGAAGACCAAAGGCCATGAAGGTCAGAAGTTCGCTCAAGACGCTCAAGACCCGCCATCGCGACTGCAAGCTGGTGCGGCGCAAGGGGCGGATCTATGTGATCAACAAGACCAACCCGCGCTACAAGGCGCGTCAGGGCTGATCGCGCCCGCGCACCCTCTCTCTAACCGCAACTTTAGCCGCCTCTGGCAAGCCGCAGGAACTCTTCGCGCGTGCGGGCGTCGTCGCGGATGACGCCGGTCAGGTGGCTGGTGGTCAGGCTGGCGCCCGGCGTATTGACTCCGCGTAGCGTCATGCAGCTGTGCTCGGCCTCGATGACCACCCCGACGCCCTTCGGCTTGAGCACCTTTTCGATGGCCTTGGCGATGTCGGCTGTCAGCTTTTCCTGAATCTGCAATCGTCGGGCGAAGCCGTGGACCACGCGGGCCAGCTTGGAAATGCCGACAACCCTGTCGGTGGGCAGATAGCCGACGTGGGCGCGGCCCAGCACCGGCAGCATGTGGTGCTCGCAGAAGCTGACCACCCGAATGTCGCGCAGGACGATCAGTTCGTCATAGCCGCCCACCTCCTCGAACGTGCGTTCCAGGTAGTCCTGGGGATTGGCGTCGTAGCCGGCGAAAAGCTCGCGGTAGGACCGCACGACGCGGCCCGGGGTTTCGATCAGCCCCTCGCGGTCGGGGTCGTCACCCGCCCAGCGGATCAGGGTGCGAACCGCCGCTTCCGCCTCCTCCTTGGTCACGCCTTTGGCTGTCAATCGCCTCGCCTCCCTTGCCGCCGCCGGCGCTGTTTGTTGTGGACAAGCCGGCCCGGCCGATGACTTGGGCCTGATCGATCCTTAAGGTCAGCCATCCCCGCATTCAATCCGAGCAGACCAAAACCATGGCCGACGATTCCTCCAGCCTTACGAGCATCAACACCACCGCACAGGGAAAGCTGAAGAGCCTTGTCGAACGCATCGAGCGCCTGGAAGAGGACAAGGCCGCGGTCGGCGCGGACCTGAAGGAGGTCTACGCGGAGGCCAAGGGCGAGGGCTTCGATGTCAAGATTCTGCGCAAGGTCGTGCGCCTGCGTGGCCAGGACACGGCGAAACGCGCCGAGGAAGAGGCCTTGATCGAACTCTACATCTCCGCCATCGGAGGGCTGTGAAGACCAAGCCCATAGATCGCCGCGCACAGGCCAGGCGGGCCGCCCTCAACGCCTTGCGAAAAGCCCGGCGGGCCGCCGACCGGGCCGGGATTGCCCTTTCCGAATGGGAGGGAGAGTTCCTGGGCTCCGTTCAGACCCGCGTCGAAGCCTTTGGCCGCGCCTTCGGCGATCCGGAAAAGGGCGTGGCCGACTCCGCGCTGTCGACCCTGCAGACGGTGAAGCTCAAGGAGATTTCCGCCAAGGCCAAGGGCAAGCCCCGGTTTCCGCAAAAGCCTGGGCGCAAGCGGGCGCCGTTTGGCGCTGGCGCCCGTCGACCATAGCTTGGTAGATGCCAGGGCGCGGGGCGCAAGAGAGCGGTTTCCAAAAAGGATATGCCTGTTTGTCCCCAGCTCCCGGCGTGCTTTCCCTGGCCACCGCCTCGCCGCCGCATGTGATCGAGCAGACCGCGGTGGCGCAGGCCGCCCGGTCGCAGTTCGCCCATCGCTTCCGTGATTTTGAGCGGCTTTACCCGGTTTTCGAGAACACCGGCATCCAGCGGCGCCAGGCAGTGATGCCGATGGAATGGTATCTGGAGCCCCGCTCCTGGCCCGAGCGGACGGCCGCCTATCTCGACGGCGCGGTGGAGCTGTTCGTTGGCGCGGCGCAGGCCGCCCTCGCCCGCGCCGGTATCGCGGCGGCGGAGGTGGACACCGTCGTCACCGTCTCATCGACCGGCATCGCGACGCCCAGCCTGGAGGCCATGGCGATGGGCAGGCTTGGTTTTCGAGCAGACATTTCGCGCGTGCCGGTATTCGGTCTTGGTTGCGCCGGCGGCGTCAGCGGGCTTTCGATCGCCGCCAGGCTGGCGGCGGCCACTCCGGGGTGCGTGGTGCTCTTTGTCTGCGTCGAGCTTTGCACCCTGGCCATCCGGCTCGATGAGCTGACCAGCGTCAACCTGGTGGCGACGGCCCTGTTTGGCGACGGCGCCGCGGCCTGCGTGCTGTCGACGGCCGGCAATGGCGCTCTGACCGTGGAGGCGGCCGGCGAGCACACCTGGCCCGACACTCTCGGCATCATGGGCTGGAACGTCGATCCTCAGGGCTTCGGCGTGATCTTCGATCGCTCCATCCCGGCGTTCGCCAGGGCCAATCTGCACGCCGCCGTTGAGGGCATACTCGAACGCATGGGGCTGTCGATCGCCGACGTCGATCGTTTCGTCTGCCACCCGGGCGGCGCCAAGGTGATCGAGGCCATCGAGGTATCGCTCGGGCTCGGCCAGGGGGCTCTCGATCATGAACGGGCGGTGCTGGCCGAGCACGGCAACATGTCGGCGCCAACGGCCCTCTTCGTGCTTGATCGGGTGATCGCGGCCGGCGAGCGGGGCCGGCTGGTGATGAGCGCCCTTGGCCCCGGGTTCACCGCGAGCTGTCTGTCGCTGGCCGCGTGAGGGCCGCCCTCATCGTCCTGGGCCTGGTCACCGCCCAGCGGCTTGGCGAACTGATCCTGGCGCAGCGCAACACCCGGCGACTGCTCGCCAAAGGCGCACGGGAGGCCGGCCGGGCGCACTATCCGCTTCTGGTCCTGTTGCACGCCGCGTGGCTGGGCGGTCTGTGGGTTTTCGCCTTCAATGCGCCGGTCAGTCTTGCCTGGCTCGCGGTCTTCCTGGTGCTGCAGGCCCTGCGGGTATGGGTGATCGCCACCCTTGGCGAGCGCTGGACAACGCGCATCCTGGTGCTTGCCGATGCGCCGCTGGTCAGGACCGGCCCCTACCGGTTCCTGCCCCACCCCAACTATGCCGTGGTGGCGGCCGAGATCGCGGTCCTGCCGCTGGCCTTCGGCCTTACCTGGTTCGCGGCGCTGTTCTCCGTCATGAACGCCGTCGTCCTATGGATTCGCATCCGCGCCGAGAACCGGGCGCTGCACTAGGGGACTTATGTTCGAGGCTGTGACCTCGCGATCCTTAGGTTTCTGGCGAAAACAGATACTTATGAGAACCACCTAGGTTCGGGCCTGGAAATAATCGGCAACTTTTGGCAACAATCCTGGCAACAAATGGCAGCAGGCGTGGCGCCTTTTGGCAGCGCGTCTGGCATCTATTGGCAGCAAATGGCAGCGGGCGGCGGTTGAGATTGGCCGCCCGATGGCGACATTTGGCAGGTTTTGGCAAGGGCGGTCAGGCCACCCGCCGGGGGCCAGGCGCGGGGGTCTGCGTGTCGAGGCGCATTTCGAGGTTGCGCGCGCGGATATCCTCGCGCGCGGCCAGCCGGCTGGCGTGCCCGCGATCTGGCGCATAGCCGGCCCGCTCATAGGCTTCCTCGAGCAGCATGCCGTTTGACCGGTATTTGGCGAAACACTCGTGGCGAAGATTTGCAAGTTGCGGCAATGGGAGCGGGCCCAGCTGGAGGTACGGTCGCTAGTAGATTGCATTGTGCAATATTATAGCCGGCCGGTCAAGCGCGCTGCGGCGGAGCGAAGGCTGCGGATGCGGAAGCGATGCACAGGCGACGAAGCTAAATCCGAGGTTCTCCGGAGCTCGCTGCCACTGTCATCTGCTGGCTTTGATGCAATGAGTCCTGACCCAATCGTGCTCGCAATCTAAGAGGTGAGCCTGTTCGTCCCGCTTTGACGATTCCATCAATGCGGGACAGGCTCTA
>DATCCB010000033.1:0-4098 GCA_036511515.1 Caulobacteraceae bacterium
CCCTCCCCCGCTGCGCGGGTGAGGAATTCAGAAAACTCCTGCCCCGCGAAGCGGGGAAGGTGGCGCGGCGCCTTTGCTTGCGCCGTGACGGAAGGGGCGCACGCCGAACGAGGCGCGACTCGTCCTTGCGGATGGGCGAAGGGTCGCGGAGCATCTCCTGATGAGTAAAGCCCCGTCCCCCGCCGACGCCGCACGCCTCGAAGAGGCGCAGGCGTTGTTGCGCGCCGGAAGCACCGGGCGGGCGGTCGGCGCCCTGCGGTCGCTTGTCGCCGAGCGCCCCGATCTGGCAACCGCCCATCACCATCTGGCCCTGGCGCTGGAATTGTCCGGCGACACGGCCGGCGCCGAAAGCGAGCTGCGCGCCGCCTTGCGGCTGGATCCCCTGCTCGGCGCCGCGGCCGCCAAGCTGGCCTTGCGGCTGATCGCTCAGGGCCAGGCAGCGCAGGCGCTGGAAATCGTCACGCCGCTTGCCAAGTCGGCCGCCGCGGACGTCAATCTTCTGACCGCCCAGGGCATGGCGCTGAAATCTCTGGACCGCCTGGACGAGGCGGCCGTCGCCTATCGCCGCGCCGCGGCCGCCGCCCCGGGGAGCGGCGTCGCCGAACATAACCTCGCCGCTCTGCTGGGGGATGCGCATCGGTTCGCCGAAAGCCAGGCGGCGACGAAAAGGGCCTTCGCCAAGGGGCTCGATGCGCCGGAAACCTGGCTTGTCCACGCTCGCGCCCTGACTGGCCTTGATCAGTTCGATGAAGCTGAGGACGCCTTTCGGGAGGCCATCCGGAGGCGGTCGAACTACGCCGACGCGCATCGTGAACTGGCCCAACTGATCTGGATGCGTACAGAAAGCCTCGAGGCGGCGCGTGAGACCCTCGACGCGGCCCTGCTCAAACATGGGTCCGACGGGCCCCTCAGCCTGGTAAAGGCCAAACTGCTGGAGACTACGGGCGATCTGCCAGGGGCTTACGCGGCGCTGGCCGGACCCATGCAGCGCTGGGGGAGCGACTCCAACCTGCACCTGACCGCCGCCAACCTCATCGCCGGCGATGATCCGCAACTGGCTCTCGCCTATGCCCAGAAGGCGTTCGACGCCGCGCCGGGGAGCGGGCCGGCTACCGCGGCGCTTTGCCAGGCCAATCTGGCTTTGGGACGCGCCGACGTTGCCGCCAACCTGGCTGCGGAGCTGCGCCAGGCCTGGCCCCTTGATCAGTATGCGGTGGCGCTGGCGGCGACGGCCTGGCGCCTGTTGGGCGATCCTCGCTACCGTGAACTCTATGACTATGATCGCTTCGTGCAGGTGCGGACAATCGATACGCCGGCGGAATGGTCTTCGTTGCCTAGCTTCCTCAAGGACCTCGCGGCGCGCCTCAAATCTCTCCAGCGCCTGCGCGGCCATCCGTTCGACCAGTCCCTGCGCGGCGGGGCGCAGACCGGGCAGTCACTGGCTCTGTCCGAAGACCCGGTGATCGCGGCCTTTTTCAGCGCCATCGATGCGCCGATTCGCGCCTATCTGCGCGCCATCAAGGGGCGGGACGACGTAATGGGGGCCCGGGTCAACGAGGCAGGCTATCGCTTTGCCGGGGCCTGGTCGGCGCTGCTTCGACCGGGAGGCTACCACACAGATCACCTGCACCCGCTGGGCTGGATATCGTCGGCCTGCCACATCGCCCTTCCCGGCGCCGTGGACAATGGCCACGAAGGCTGGCTGAAGTTCGGCCAGCCCGGGATCCCGACGCAGCCGGCCCTTTCGCCTGAGCATTTCGTCAAACCAAAAGCCGGCGATCTGGTGCTTTTTCCGTCATACATGTGGCACGGAACCGTTCCCTTCGGCGGCGCGGAGCCTAGACTGGCCCTGGCTTTCGACGTCCTGCCGGCCTGACCGGCGAAACCCTTACGGAGATTAAAGACCATGCGCTTGACCACGATCCTGGCCGGAGCGGCGGCGAGCGCCCTGATCGCCCAGGCCGCGGCGGCGCAGAGCGTTTCGCCGGCGGCCGGCGACAAGCCAGCGCCCGTCGAGGCCTATGGCAGGCTGGAAGCGATGAGCGATGTGCATCTTTCGCAGGATGGCAAGCGGATCGCCTACATCGGCGCCGTCGGCGACGACCACGTATTCGTCATCCAGGAAGTCGGCGGACCCATCCTGCAGACCGTGACCGCCAACCACCGAAAAGTGTTGTTCATCACCTTCGCCGATCCCGACCACGTGCTGATGGGCATCCGGGGCACCCAGCACATGGGTGGCGATGAGGACACCTATGAGCTATCGGCGATCATCCTTTACAATCTGAAGACCCATACCGGGGCGCAGGTGTTTCCGCGCGCGGGCGTGGTCGTCGACGGACAGCCGGCGGCCGTGATTCACAAGGATGGCCACACCTATGGCTACTTTTTCGGCAAGCTGACCGCCGGGGCCAACGGCGTGCAGATTTCCGGTCCGCGATCGACCGACGAAACCGCCCTCTACAAGACTGACCTCGACAGCCTGGTCACCACTCTGGAGCTCAAGAGCGAGAACCACGTCGCCGACGTCGCCGTCGGTCCCGACGGCGCGGTGGCCGCCAGGGTGGAGGAGTCCGATCATGGCAAGAGCTGGCGCGTGCTCAAGGGCGCCGACGCCAGCGAGGTGCTGGCCTCCGGGCGCAGCGTGTTTGGGTTTCCCGATCTGGTCGCCTACGGACGCACAACGGGGAGCGTGATCATCAAGCAGCCGGAAGATGGAGATTTCGACCCGCCGCGCGAGATCGACCTGGCCAGCGGCAAGATGGGACCGCCGCTCGTCCAGGGCGCGGACGCCAGCGTTCTGCAGGACCGGGCGAGCTATCTCACGGTGGGCTATCGCGTCGGCGGCTTCGCCCAGGACGCCTATTTTCTTGATCCGGCCATCGACGCCAAATGGCAGGGCGTGCGCGCCGCGTTCAAGGATGAACGGGTGGCGCTGGTCTCCTATGACGCGGGCTTCGACCGCTGGGTGGTCGAAGTCGACGGGCCGCACGACTCGGGGCGCTATTTTCTGGTCGACCTGAAAACCGCCAAGGCGACGCAACTGGGCGCCATCTATCCGCAGATCAAGCCCGATCAGGTCGGACCGTTCAGCTGGTTCGACTATACCGCGCGGGACGGAACCAAGCTGCGCGGGGTGCTGACCCTGCCACCGGGACGCGATCCGAAGAACCTGCCGCTGGTGATGATGCCGCACGGCGGCCCCGGCAACGGAACCTACGACTCGCCGCACTTCGACTGGTGGGCCCAGGCGATGGCCAGCCGCGGCTATGCGGTCTTCCAGCCCGACTTCAGGGGCTCCGGCGGCCTTGGCCAGTCGTTCGAGCGGGCAGGATGGGGCCAGTGGGGACGGATCATGGAGACCGACGTCTCCGACGCTATCCCCGCGCTGGCGGCCAAAGGCATCGTCGATCCGGCTCGGGTGTGCATCGTCGGCTGGAGCTACGGCGGCTATGCGACGCTCGCGGGGGTCACCGTGCAGCACGGGCTCTACAAGTGCGCCATCGCCGGCGGGGCGGTTTCCGACCTCAACGGCATGATGTGGTGGTCGCAGGACCGCTCGGAAAACAAGCTCGATCCGCAGGTTCGCTATTGGTCGCAGGCCATGGGGCTGAAGAGCGCCGGCGATCCGGCTGGCGCGGACTATTCGCCGGCCAAGCTAGCCGATCGCGCCGACGCGCCGATCATGCTGATCCACGGCAAGGACGATACGGTGGTGCCGTTCAGCCAGTCCGAGGAAATGGCCAAGGCCCTGCGCGCGGCCGGAAAGACCGTGGATCTGGTGGTGCTGCCGACGTCCGACCACTGGATCGGCAACGGCTCACAGGCCAACCGCACCGCCATGCTGACCGCGTCCGTCGACTGGCTGGAAAAGTACAACCCGTCGAACTAGGGGATCGTCCCACCTGATTGGTCCGGCCCTGCGCCCCTTCCGTCACGGCGCTGATCGAGGCGCGACACCTTCCCCGCTTCGTGCGTGTGAAGGATTCCCTCGTCGAAGGCTTTGTGATTCCCTGAGGGTATATTTTCGGGGAGGTGGTGATGACGGACGGTGTGCGGGTGGTTCGGCCGGACCGATCGCAGCTTTCGTGGGATCTT